>WLMU01000120.1 GCA_009700115.1 Actinomycetota bacterium | reverse complement strand
TTGGAAAGCGCCTGATTCAGTTCGTCGTTGCCCTCGATCGTTCGAGAGATTCGGAACAGTTCGTCGGTTACCTCGTTGCCGCTTCCCTCTGCTCGGAGGAGCGAGAGAAAGGCATCGGCGTAAAGAGCATCGTGGTCGCTCATGAGCCAGCACCCACCTTCTGGATGTAGTTCTCGATGAGTTCGGCTTGGGTCGCACTGTCGAGATTGTTGGCTACGACCTTTTCAGCGGCACCAAGTGCGAGCACGGCAATTTCTGCCTGGAGATCGCTAGTGGCTTGGGTCTTCGCGGAGTCGACATCGGCAGCACCGCGAGCACGGAGATCCGACGCGTCGGTGCCAGCCTTCGCAACGATCTGCGTCTTAAGTGATGCAGCGGTTTCACGAGCTTCGTCAAGGATTCGACGACGTTCAGCGTCGGCATTGGCAATATCGGAATCGATCTTGGCCAACTTGGCTTCTGCTTCTGAACGTGTCGCCTCGGCGGTTTCAATCTCGGAACGGATGCGTTCGATGCGCGCGTTCCACATGCCCTTGATTGCCGGACCGCCCTTCCAGACGATCAGACCAAAGACGATGAGAAATCCGATGGTGCCCCAGATGACTTCGTTGATGTCAGAGGGCAGCACGATGCTGTTGGGCTTATGGGCCTCAGAAGCGAAAAGGAGAAGTGCATTCATTGGTCAGTTCCCCCTTAGTTCTTTCCGGCTTGAGCGACATAGTCTTCGACGACGCTCACCTGAGCGGAACGGTCGATCGACTTTTGAACAACTGCTTCAGCAGCTCCGACGGCAATGTCGGTGATGCTCGAGGTGAGTTCGCCACGAGCACGTTCCTTGGCGCCAGCAATTTCTGCAGCAGCCTCGGTTCGCAACGATGCGACATCGGCCTCGGCAGCTCCGACCTGAACGCGACGCTCGGCGTCACCTTCGGCACGAGCTTGTTCGATGAGCTTCACGGCCTCTGAACGAGCACCGGCAAGACCGGCTTCGTACTGCTCGAGGCGATCGACACGAGCGGTATCGGCGGCTTCTGCGGCCTGTTGGTCGTCGCGGACCTTGTCGGCGCGCTCTTTAAACGTGCGCATGACTGGTGGCAACAGAACGAACTTCATCAAGGCCCAGAGAATGGCAAAGAACACCAGGGTCCAGAACATTTCGTTCATGACCGGGAGAATCGGGTTCTTCGCCGTCGCCTCAGCGACAGCCTGATTCACATCTGTTGCCGCTGCTTCAGCGAAAACATTGACGAGTGCAAGCACTGCGTACTCCTTGGAGCGTCGGAGTCAAGAAAGGACAGGCCGGGAGTGCCGTCCGCCTCCGCCGAAGCGAAGACGGACAGGCGCAACACCCAGAGGATGGTTCAGACGAACTTGAGAAGAATGAAAACAACGAAGCCGATGAGGGCAAGGGCTTCGGTGAATGCGATGCCGAGGAACATGGTGGTACGCACCATGCCTGCGGCTTCTGGCTGACGGGCCATTGCCTGGACCGACTGACCGACGAGGTAGCCGATGCCGATGCCTGGACCAATAGCGGCAAGGCCGTACGCCATACCTGCATTGGTTGCGCCGGCGATCGCCTGGGCGGTTGCCTTGTCAACTGCGACTTCGGTTGCTTGTGCGAGGATGCTCATTGCTGGTTGCTCTCCTGTTTGGGTGTTGCACCCCCGGCGACGACCGGAAGCGACAATGGTTGCTGGAGCGGATGCTCCGTGGTTGCGAAGGTGATCAGTGCTCGGCGTGCATCGAACTACCGATGTACACCGCGGCGAGAATGGTGAAGATGTAGGCCTGCAGGAACGCCACCATGACTTCGAAGCCGGTAAGGGCAACGAGCATGAAGAACGACAGCGGCAGGACTAGCGCCAGAAGCGACGCGGTGAACAGCGTGATGCACAACACGCTGAAGGTCACGAGAAGAATGTGACCAGCGAGCATGTTGGCGAAAAGTCGAACGGCAAGTGAGAAGGGCCGAACAATGAAGGTCGAGAGGAATTCGATCGGGACCACAAGGATGTACAGCGCCTTGGGCACGCCGGGAGGTGCGATTGCGTTGATGAAGTACTTCGGACCCTGATGCTTCAGACCAACAGCGATGTAATAAGCCCAGGTGATGAGCGCAAGAACTGCCGGGCCAGCCATACGGGCGTTGGCCGGCATGTGGAAGAAGGGAATGACCTCGAAGATGTTGCCGATGAGGATGAAGAAGAACAGGCTCACCAAATACGGCAGGTATCGCATGCCATCGGGACCCATGGTCTCGAGCACGATGCCGTCACGAATGAACGCAACGGAACTCTCGACGAGGTTCTGTGCGCCCTTCGGCACCATTGAGCGCTTGCGGTTACCAAGAATGAACAACACCGAGGTGGCCACAATGGCGACCAAGCTGATGAACGCGATCTTGTTGAACCCGTAAAAAGAGTCTTTAGGACCAAACCAGTTGGGCCATTCGACGAGGTTCTCGATGGGTGGGAACTCGAGTCCGAAAATCACTGGGCTGACGACTCCTTGGAGACAGCGGAGGGCTTGAGCGCCGGGAAGGCGAGGGACGCAGAGATGAACTTCATCTCCCAAAACAAAAGACCGAGGTGGGCGATGATAATCGTGAGGCCAAGTGGCAGCATCACGACCCAGGCTGCGTCACGAACGAGCCAGATCGCGGTAAATATAAGTGCAAGACGGATGAGGTAGCCAAACAGCGCTGCACCCATCATCAAGCCAGCGGAGATATTGGCAGACCAAGTGAGCAACGCCGCGGCAAGCGCGAAATTGCACACAACGATGGTCAAACCGTAGGCCGCTGAAAAGGCACCGTTCATGCCCCAGATGAGACCCGCAACAAGCAGGAATGCCGGAGTGACATAGGCAGCGCGCTTGATGATGTCGCGAGCGATTACGGCCTCGGGAGCCGGTCCTTCAACCTGAGCCGTGGAGGTGATCAACGCGCCCATGGACCCGCCGCATCGTGTTCTTGCATCTCAGCCCGGTAATTGAAATAGATCTTCACAACAACACCGATGAGGCCAAGCACAGCAAACAACACCGTGAAAACCGGAACGGTTCCGAACAACTTGTCGATTCCGAATCCGATAAGGGCGAGAATCAGGGGCGAGAAAACGAGCTCATACCCACCGGCGGAGCGGTTCATTTGCTCTGTAATTTCGCGTCGTTGCGAAACTGCCACCGAAAGTGCCCTGTCGTCAGCGGAACGCAGATGGGCGTGACCCAAGCGAACTTGGGACTCTCCACTCTGCGGTTCCGAGTGCTTGTGAATGTTTGCTCAAACTAGGACACAACCTTCAGTGCTGCAACTTTCACGAAGGTTTTTTGCCCCACTCTCACGAGCCACCATCAGCTCATTCGATGCCGTTGATTTCTTCGTTCGCTGGCTCGTTTTGCAGTGGGCTGGAATCGACGCTTTCGGGCTGGATCGGGCTCTCAATCGGACCGGTCACCCCGCGGCGCTCAAGCCCTGCTCGCCGCCTGGCCTCGCGGGCATCGTCTCGCTCCAGACGCCGCCGCTCAAGACGGACCCCGGGATGGAGAATCGTGAAGAGAGACAACAGGATCGCGGCGATCCCGAAAGGCACAATTCCGTCTCCAGAACCGCTGTAGATAGGCCAAAGAACAAAGCCGCTGAGCAGAGCGGTCCAGGTCCAAAGGATGAAAACGCTGCGGCGATGACCATGGCCCAGTGCCATAAGGCGGTGATGGAGGTGGCCCTTGTCCGCATTTGAGATTCCGCTACGAGAACGCGCTCGGCGGATGATGGCGAAGAGGGTGTCGATGATCGGTACGCCCAAGATCACCAAGGGGATCAGGAGCGGAGCAAAGAAGAAGAAGGAGTTGCCTGAGTAGGAACGATCGGTGCGACCACCCACGACCATCGTTGACGCTGCCATCAGCAAACCCAAGAGGAGCGCTCCAACATCACCCATGAAGATTTTGGCGGGATGGATGTTGTGGGGCAGAAAGCCGATACAGGCACCGAGCGCAACGATGGCAATCAGTGGCCCGACGTTTCCGGCGGCAAGCAAACCGTCGCCACTTAACGCATGGGCGTAGAGGAAGAACGTGGCTGCTGCGATCGCGACAATCCCGCCGGCCAGACCGTCGAGCCCGTCGATGAGGTTGATGGCATTGGCCATACCAACGACCCAGAGCACCGACAGCAAATACGACCAGTCGGTGGAGAGCACGAAGACTCCGGCGAACGGCACTCGGAAAACAAGAATCGAAATTCCGGAAATAACGAGGACGCTCGCGGCGACAACGATGCCCGCGACCTTGGCGGGTGCAGAAACTTCACGAAGGTCGTCAATCGCGCCGACCCCAGCGATAACTAACGCGGCGAGTACTAACCCAAGTGGTTCAGTGCTCCCGTTGAAAACAACATCGAACGAGCCCATGCACCATGCCGTAAACATGCCGGCGAGAACACCAAGCAACATCGCAAAGCCGCCGAGTGTTGGCGTTGGCCGCTCGTGCACGTGTCGTGCGTCGGGACGAACGACGGCACCGATTCGAACCGACAAACGTCGGACCCCGAACAACGCGACAAACGTCGTGACAGCGACGACCGCCAAGACGATTGCGTATGCGCCGATGCTTGGCACGAGGTTGAAAACTTCCCGACTCAGTCGTAGGGAGTGAACTTGGCGCAGAGCGCGGCGACATCGGAACGCACTGCAGCAATTGCCGCGTCGTCGGTGCGGCCGCGAAGCGCTCGTGCAATGAGCGAAGCGATCTGCGCCATTTCCGGCTCTGTCATTCCCTGTGTTGTCACCGCTGGAGTTCCGATGCGAACCCCGCTCGTAACGAACGGCGAACGAGGATCGTCAGGGATGGTGTTCTTATTCAGTGTGATCCCAGCAAGATCGAGCACTGCTTGCGCTTCTTTACCAGTGAGTTCGGCATCGAACCCGCGTAGATCGACCAGACAGAGGTGATTATCTGTGCCGCCCGAAACCAAACGGAATCCTTCCTTTGCAAGTGCTTCAGCAAGTGCAGCGGAGTTCTTGACGATCTGCTGCGCGTAACCCTTGAACGAGGGATCGGCCGCTTCACGGAATGCAACAGCTTTGGCAGCGATCGCATGTTCAAGCGGACCACCCTGCAAACCCGGGAACATCGCTTTATCGATTGCTGCTGCATGTTCAGCGCGGCTGAGGATGCAGCCACCACGGGGACCGCGGAGTGTTTTGTGCGTCGTGAAGGTAACAACATCGGCGTAAGGAACGGGATTGGGATGCACCCCACCGGCGATAAGCCCGGCGATATGCGCAGCATCGAACATCAGCAACGCGCCAATTTCATCGGCGATCTCGCGGATGGGTGCAGGGTCGATAATGCGCGGATAAGCAGTGGCGCCAGCGATGATCATCTTTGGGCGCTCACGCAATGCGATTTCGCGCATTTGATCCATATCAATACGTTCATCGGACGGCGTTACGCCATAGGCCACGAAGTTGTAAAAGCGTCCAGAGATATTCACTGGTGACCCGTGCGTGAGGTGACCGCCGTGATCAAGGCTCAGACCCATCACGGTGTCGCCCTGCTCGAGAAGCGCGAGATAGACGCCGAGGTTGGCATTGGCTCCCGAATGAGGCTGCACGTTGGCGTGTTCAGCGCCAAAGAGTTCCTTCACCCGATCGCGCGCGATGTCTTCGATCTCATCGACGATCTGATTGCCGCCGTAGTAGCGCTTACCCGGATACCCCTCGGAGTACTTGTTGGTGAGAACTGATCCCGTTGCTCGCATCACTGCGGGCGAGGTGAAGTTCTCCGAAGCGATGAGTTGGAGTGTGGTGTTCTGACGTTCGACTTCGGAGTCAATGAGTCCGAAAAGCGTGTCGTCGTTGTCAGCAGGCCAGGGCATAGCGAATCTCCTCGTGCGGTGTCGTAGGGATCGTAGTGCCGCCTCTTCGGACACCGACCCGCTCGGCAGGTACGTTGCCTGACATGGCTTCTGAACTTGATCCCCGACTTCCAATAATCGTCGGCACCGGACAGATCATGATCCGCGACGCGTCGACCGAACCGCTCGAACCCGCCGATCTCATGGCCGAAGCTCTTCGCCAGGCCGAAGCCGACAGTCACGGTCGCGGCCTACTCGCCGGAGCAGATCAGGTACTCACGGTGAGCGAATTGTCGTGGAGATACCAAAACCCCGCCCTCGCTGTGGCCGAACGGATTAGCGCTTCCCCTCGCCGCCTGGCCACTTCGGTCATCGGTGGGAATCTCGCCGGAGTCATGGTTGCTCGAGCAGCAGCAGATATTCAGCGCGGCGACGCCGATGTCATTGTCCTTTCCGGCGGCGAGGCCACTCGGACCCG
>WLMU01000012.1 GCA_009700115.1 Actinomycetota bacterium | reverse complement strand
GAGATCCACCAGGTGGATGGGGTTGACATCGAAAGCATTCGTCCCGCAGCCGAATCGCTTCACGATCCTCGGGTTGATGCGCTGGAGACTGCGGCGCTGTTAGTAGGCGCGCCAACTCCATCGGCCGCGCTCGACGAATTATGTATCCATGGCGTTCGAACCGTTGGCGCTCATTGGGGAGTAGTGCTCGATCTCTCAAGCGGTTCCATCGGCTCAGAAGTCGGTGAGTGTCCGCCGGCCGCATGGATCGCGGCGTTTGTCGCTGGAAGTCAGTCCTCGGCTCGTGTTTCTGATGGCGATAGTGGTCCCTCTGACATGGTGTGGGCTCCGTTGCCTGCTGCAGGGCGAGCGCTCGTGATGGGTCGGAACGGCGAATCGTTCCGGGCTCGTGAACGGAGGCAAGCGGCTGCACTGGCTCGGATCGTCGACACGAGGTTTCGAGAGTTGATGAACTTGTCGCGTCACCGCCACCCTTCGGTGAATGGATGACGACTTAGCCCTGCGGCGTGAACTTCGCCCAGCCTCGAGACCGTTCGACGGCGCGCAACCATTGTTGGTGCGCAGTATCGACGAGTGAACGATCTGCTTGCGGCTCAATCGCAACATCAATCGCCCAGTTCTGGCTGATGTGTTCGACTGAGTCCCAAATCCCTTCAGCAAGTCCAGCGAGATACGCGGCACCGAGTGCTGTGGTTTCCTGCACGACGGGACGATGTACAGGGACACCTAACTGGTCGGCCTGAAGTTGAAGGACAAAGTCGCTTGCGGCTCCGCCGTCTGCTCGGAGTGCGGAGAGCGTGAGGCCTCCTGCTGATGCCATTGCCTCGACAACGTCTCGGGTCTGAAGCGCAATGGACTCAAGCATGGCGCGTGCGAGATGCGCAGCGCTTGTGCCTCGAGTGATTCCCAGAATCGTCCCTCGCGCATACGGGTCCCACCAGGGACTCCCGAGTCCGGTGAACGCGGGGACGATGACAACGCCCTCGCTGCTTTCGACTGACGCTGCAAGTGCCGTGACGTCGCTTGAGTTCTCTATGACCTGCAAACCGTCGCGCAGCCATTGGACGCCGGAACCCGTCACGAAGATTGCGCCTTCGTACGCATAGGTGAGTTTCGGAACGCCAGACGCGTCGGGCAGAGACCATGCGATGGTGGTGAGAAGTCCATCGACGGGCGCAGGGCAGGTCGCACCCATGTTCATCAGAACGAAACTTCCGGTGCCGTAGGTGTTCTTGGCCATTCCTGGTTCGAAGCAGGCTTGTCCGAATAATGCGGCCTGCTGGTCGCCAGCGATTCCGCTTATGGGGATTCCCGCGCCGAGGGGACAGGAGTCAGAGGTGAGTGCCATGCGACCACTCGAAGGAACGACTTCGGGGAGCACATGCATCGGTACGCCGAAAAGGTCGCAGAGTTCTTCAGACCACTGACCGTTTCGAATATCGAACAGCATCGTTCGGCTGGCGTTGGTGGCATCGGTGATGTGGGTTGCGCCATTTGTGAGTTTCCACACCAGCCATGAATCGATTGTTCCGAGTGCGACGGAATGGTCGGGAGTGATTCCCCCTTCAGTGAAGATCCACCGTGCCTTGGTCGCGGAGAAATACGGATCGAGCACGAGTCCGGTGGCCGAGCGCACCATCGGTAAGACGCCCTCAGACTCAAGTTGCGCGCAGAGATCTGAGGTGCGTCGGTCCTGCCACACAATCGCGCGGTGAAGGGGGCGACCTGTTGTCCGATCCCAAGCCACGATCGTTTCTCGTTGGTCGGTGATGCCGATAGCGGCGACCGATTGGTCCATGGTTTGAAGCGCGCGGCCGAGATGACCGAGCACGGTGTGAATGGCTGACCAAATCTCTTCGGCGTCGTGTTCCACCCAACCGGGTTGGGGGAAGTACTGATTGAATTCTTGGTACGAAGAGGTGAGTGGCAGCCCGCTGTGGTCAAAGGCAATAGCCCTCACCCCTGTAGTCCCGGCATCGATGGCGACGACAACGCTCATGAGGGTGTCAGTTCGGGGCAGACTGCGGGCATGAGCATTGATTTCAGTCTGTCACCCGAACTCGAAGCGATCCGAGAGAAGGTCCGAACCTTTATCGCCGAGGTTGTTACCCCGACCGAACGGCGTCTCGAGGCCGAGGGGATTGCCGAGACCGATCGGCGCGCCTATGTCGCTGAATTGATCGAGTTGCGACGCCAAGCTCAAGAACTAGGGCTTTGGCTTCCGCACATGCCGGCGGAATGGGGCGGCATGGGTCTTGGGCATGTTCAGCTCGCAATGGTGCAGGCCGAAGCGGCTCGCACGCGACTTGGTCCGTGGGTGCTCAATTGTCAGGCGCCCGATGAAGGCAATATGCACACGTTGCTGCACTGGGGAACCGACGATCAGAAAGAAAAGTATCTGCGTCCGCTTTGCGAAGGACGTGTGTGGTCATGCTTCGCGATGACTGAACCCGAGGTTGCTGGTTCAGATCCCACTCTCATTCGTACACACGCTGAACAAGACGGAGAGGAATGGGTGATCAATGGTCATAAGTGGTTTATCTCGAACGCCCATCGAGCCAGCTTCGCGATTCTCGTTGCGCGGACTGAAGACGATCCCGATCTTCCGCAGGCTGCCAACACGGCGTTCATTGTCGATATTCCTTCCGAAGGTTGGACTGAGGTGCGTCAGATCGAAACGATGCACGGAGCGACAGGCCATTCAGAAATTCTGATCGAGGATCTTCGCGTCGCTGATTCGCAGATGCTGGGAGGACGAGGGCAAGGTCATCGTCTCGGTCAATATCGCCTTGGCCCGGCGCGCCTTGCTCATTGCATGCGCTGGATCGCTCAAGCTGAAGTCGCGCTCGACATGATGGTGGCGCGTTCGCTTGATCGTTATTCCCACGGCTCGATCCTTGCCGAGAAGCAAGGTATCCAGTGGCTCATCGCCGATTCGGCGATGGAGCTCTATCAGTGCAAACTCATGGTGTTGCACGCTGCCTACAAGATCGATCGCGGCGATGACTTCACTGCTGAGGTGTCGATGGCCAAGCACTTTGTTGCAAATTCGCTCAACCGCATCATCGATCGAGCAATTCAGGTGCACGGCGCTCTTGGTTACTCGACTGATACGCCTCTCGCTCATATGTATCAGCAGGCCCGCTGGGCGCGCTTTGCTGATGGGGCCGATGAAATCCACCAGATGCGAATTGCACAACGCACAATTGCCGCCTGGCGTGACCATGGAAGTACTCGCACAGCGACAGGCGACCTTCCGATCTAACGCGAGCCTCGCCTCAAGGGGCGGAAGCGACAGTTGTCGTTGTCTGTTCCTGATTCAGTGGTTGCGGCTGATCTTCGGTGGGGATGCCGCAAGACAGAGCAACTGACGAAACGCCAGCGAGGATCGCGGTCGTGGCGACAAGCCGGCGGATGGTTTTGGTCATAGTTCGGCTTCCTCATTGTCGTCAGCAGGTGGCGCGGCGACAAGCGGAAGTTCGACAACGAATCGGGCTCCGTGGTCCCCATCACGACGATCCTCGACCCATACGCGCCCACCGTGGAGGCGCACATGTTCATCGATCAGTGCGAGGCCGAGGCCAACGCCAGTGTCGTTGGAACGATTGCCGCCCTCGCTCCCACGCGAAAATCGATCGAAGACAATGTCACGTTCATCTTCAGGCACGCCGTTGCCGTTGTCTTCGACGCTGATGTGAATGAGGTCGCCGGTGCGTTCAATAGACACTGATGTCGCACCCCCGGCGTAGCGATCGGCATTGTCCAGGAGATTGGCGATCACGCGGCCAAATCTTCGCTTGTCGACTCGAACAATGAGATCTTCCGTATCGACATCGTGGATGACGGGGACACCGCCGCCGCCGAGGATGCTCACTGATTGGTACACAAGTTCGATAACGAGAACTTCCTCGAGGTGGAGGGTGATCGCCCCGACGTCGAAGCGAGAGATCTCGAGAAGGTCTTCGACGAGTTGTTGTAGGCGATCGATGTCGGCGGACAACAGTTCAAGGGCAGTGCGGGCGCGTTCGGGAAGGTCATCTCGGGTGTTTTCAAGTACCTCGATTGATGCTGCAAGCGTCATGAGCGGTGACCGCAACTCGTGGCTGACTTCAGACGCGAATCGCGCATCTCGTTCGATTCGGTCTTCAAGGGCTTGGGCCATTTCGTTGAATGGTCGTGAGATCAGGTCGAGGTCGGGGTCGACTCCTTCTGGAAGGCGAGTGTCGAGGCGACCTCCAGCAATTGCACCTGCTGCTTTTCCGACATCGAGAAGTGGGGCAAAGACTCGACGGCTAGCCCAGTAGCCGATAAGAGCTCCGGCAACGGTCGTGAGCACCGACGCGATGAGCAAGGTTGTCGCCAGACCATTGAGCGTGTGTTGGAGATCGGCGAGCGGGACACTTTCGAAGTACTGGGCATCAAGATCAGGGACGGGGACGCCGACAATCAGCTGTGTTGAGCCGTCAACCGGCGTTCGCATGCGAGCAGCTTGACCGTCGCTGACCATCACGGTCAGTGACTCAGGAATCGATAGTTGGTCGAATGCAGAACCGTTTGTGGCATACCAACGGCCGCCGCTTGAAAGCACAGCGTTGGCAGCATTGGGGTGGGACAGGGCGTTGAGGGAGCGAGTTACTGCTGCCGGCGTCTTTGCGGAGGGGAGTTCGACCGCCAGCCTGTCGGCGTTCGCAAATGCTCGTGTGACGGCGGAGTCTTGTCGCTGATCAATCAGATTTTGTCGGGTGAGACCGAACGTGATGAAGGCCAATGACGTCGACAAGACAGCAGCGCCGAGCGCAAAGGTGAGAGTGAGCCGTGTCCTGAGGCCGAATCGACGGCGCACCGGAGCGATGATTCGCGCCCTGCGGCGGCGCCGAGTTCGGGTTGTAATCGGTTTGGTCACTGCTGCAGTTTGTAGCCGAGGCCGCGGATCGTCATGACGTGACGCGGGTTTGCTGGATCGGCTTCGACCTTCATACGAAGGCGGCGAACATGGACATCGACCAGACGTCCGTCGCCGAAGTAGCCGTATCCCCAAACTCTTTCGAGGAGAACCTCGCGACTAAAGACGCGACCGGGGGCTGATGCGAGTTCGACGAGTAAACGGAACTCTGTTTTCGTCAGGTGGACCTCTGCGTTATCGCGAAGCACGATTCCTTCATCGGGGATGATTTCAAGGTCCCCGAATCGGAGGTGTGTCGGTGCGAGGTCGATTGTGCGCGCCCGTCGAAGGAGAGCGCGAATACGGGCGGAAAGTTCCTTCGGCGCGAACGGCTTCGTGAGGTAATCGTCGGCACCAGCTTCGAGTCCGGCAACGACGTCGTGAGTATCGGCGCGTGCGGTCACCATGACGATCGGAACGTCGCTGACGCGTCGAATCGAACGGCAGACATCGAAGCCATCGATGCCAGGCAGCATGATGTCGATGAGCACGACATCACTCGGTTGACGCGTAAACGCTTGGAGTGCGTCTTCGCCGGTGTCGGCTTCTTCGACTTCCCATCCTTCGTCTTCAAGGGCGAGGCGAACGGCAGTGCGAATTCGTTCGTCGTCCTCGACGGTAAGGATGCGGGTTCCCATAAGTCTCCTATTGTCACCGATCGGCGACCACCGCGTCAGATTTCCCGCTTTGGCCAGATTCCGGTGCTCAGGCGTTGGCAGCGTCGGCGTCGATGAGGAGCGACTTGAGTTCGTTGAACAGCGCCGGCGGGGCGGCAAGACAGAACTCAAATTCGGGGCCACCGCCGCTGAGATTTTCGACAATGGCGCCTGCTTCGGTTGCTATAAGTGCTCCCGCTGCATGGTCCCAAGGTTGAAGGCCGCGTTCGTAATACGCATCGACTCGTCCGCATGCGACCGAACACAGGTCAACTGAGGCTGCACCCATTCGGCGGATATCTCGGACATTGGCGATGAGGCGGCCGAGCACGGCGGCCTGTCGGCGCCGTCGGTCGGGTTCATAAGAGAACCCCGTAGCGACGAGGGCACGGGAGAGGTCGGTTTCACTCGATGCCTGAATCGGTTGGCCGTTGCGAAAGGCGCCGCCATCGCGGATCGCAGTGAACACGTCTCCGTGTAGCGGATCATGAACAACGCCAGCGGCAACGGTTCCGTCGATCTCGGCTGCGATAGAGACAGCGAAGCCGGCATGGCCGTAGAGGTAGTTGGTTGTGCCGTCGATCGGATCGACGATCCACCGCACTCCGGTGGAACCGCTTCGATCGGTTCCTTCTTCTCCGAGAATCGCATCATTGGGTCGAGCCTCGGAGAGACGACCAAGGATTAACGCTTCTGATGAACGGTCCATTTCGGTCACCATGTCGGTGCCCGTCGTTTTCGTATCGACGGTGGTTCGCTCTCGCAAAAGTCCTTCGACGATAAGCGCAGCGGCTTCGGCAGCAACTGATGTTGCGAGTTCAAGAAGCGTTGCAGAATCGGTTGGGGTCATCGAACGCGCGGAACATTGCGGGTTGCGGCGGAAGATTTTGCTGCTGCAGTTGCAGATTCTTCGCGTTCCCGAATGGTGTTCCATTCGCCCATCGCTCGAAGTGTGAGGACGACAACGACTGCGGTTCCAAGTGCAGCAATGATCGCTCCGACGAGAGCGCCGAGTCCTGCCCACACCGAGGAATCACCAGTGACCTGAAGATCAACGAACGCGTAGCCAATAAACCCGCCTGCCGTTCCGCCAATGAGGATCGCAACGAATGCGAGCACTCGGGCACCAACTGAGGGGAGGGCCGAAGGCGTTGGTGAGGAAGGGCGCGTGGTGGACATCGACGCCATCGTATGGGCCACCGGACTCGGACCGCGCACCCGGGCGTGGTCGGTGGCTCCTACAGTTGGGGGTGTGAAGCCCCTCGTGATCCTGCCCACCTACAACGAGGCGGAGAATATTGTTGAAGTTCTTGAGCGCATAGCGGTGGCATTGCCGGAGGCGGAAGTTCTGGTGGTCGACGATGGCAGTCCGGATGGGACTGCATCGCTGGCCGAAAGTTGGGGAGCCGAACATGGTGGACATGTGTCTTTGCTTCGACGTGGAGCCAAGGCGGGGTTGGGTTCGGCGTATCGGGCTGGTTTCGCTTACGGCCTAGCGAATGGCTACGACGCGTTGATCGAAATGGACTCGGATCTTCAACACGATCCCGCAGCGCTTCCTTCGTTAGTAAACGCTGTTGAGTCCGGCGCCGATCTCGCGATCGGTTCGCGCTACGTGCCAGGCGGTCATATCCCTGATTGGCCCAAGCATCGTGAATGGTTATCTCGAGGGGGCAATCGCTATGCCGCGGTTGTACTCCGACTTCAGGTCCGCGACGCCACGGCTGGTTTCCGCTGTTATGCCGCACCGATGCTGTCGCGTATTCCTCTCGACCTCGTGACCGCCGACGGATACGGGTTTCAAATCGAGATGGCGTACAACATTGCGCGGCGAGGCGGTCGCATTGTTGAAGTTCCGATCACGTTCAGCGACCGCGAGCGTGGAACATCGAAGATGTCTTCACGGATCGTGTTTGAGGCGTTGATTCTCGTTACGTGGTGGGCGGTCCGTGATCGCATTCTCCGTCGTCCGCTGCCAGTCGATGCCTCGTAGCTATGCGTGACTGGCTTGTCGGCGGCGCAGTGATCGAAGGCCCGTCCGGTCTTTTGTTGGTGCGGAATCGTCGCCATGACGGAACTTTTGATTGGAGCCCGCCTGGCGGAGTGATTGATGCCGGCGAATCCGTTCTCGATGGAATTGGTCGAGAAGTTGTTGAAGAAACCGGTCTTGTTGTGACCAAGTGGGCGGGGAAGCTCTACGAAATCGAAGCGTCGGCACCCGATATGGGGTGGAAACTTCGTGTCGAAGCGTGGTTGGCCGAATCGTGGGAAGGCGAACTTCGGTTCGATGACCCCGACGGAATCGTCGAAACCGCAGCTTGGGTCGACTCCGATCAATGCGGAGTGCATCTCAACGACGGCGCCCCATGGGTTGCCGAACCAGTTCTTGAATGGCTGCTGCATCGCTGGGTCGATCCTCGTTCGTTCGCCTATCACATCGAAGGAACTGATCGTTCTTCACTATTGGTCACGCGCGTGTGAGCGAAGCACCGCGCCTGGCGAGCATCATCCACGTCGACATGGATGCATTCTTTGTTTCCGTCGAATTACTTGATCAGCCTGAGTTGCGAGGAAAGCCCGTTGTCGTAGGAGGCGACGGAGAACGAGGCGTCGTCGCCGCCGCTTCGTACGAGGCTCGCTCCTTTGGCATTCATTCAGCGATGTCGTCGGTGCAGGCTCGCAGGCTCTGCCCACACGCAATCTTTCTTCGGGGTCGATACGAGCGTTATTCCGAAGTAAGCACAAACGTGATGGCAATATTTCGCGATGTGACTCCACTTGTTGAACCGCTCTCGTTGGATGAAGCCTTTCTTGATGTCTCGGGAGCATTGCGGTTGCTTGGCGAAGCCCCGGTGATCGCAGGCGCTCTTCGTCAGCGTGTGCTCGACGAACAAGGGCTCACGTGTTCGGTGGGGGTTGCGAGTACCAAGTTCGTCGCCAAGCTCGCGACCGAAGCAGCGAAACCGAAGGCATCGGAGAAGGGTCCGCAGTTTGGAAGCGGTGTTTTTGTCGTTCAACCAGAGGAGACGTTGGGATTCCTGCGGCCACTTCCGGTTGAGTCGCTCTGGGGTGTCGGACCGGCAACGCTCTCAAAGTTGCATCGAATCGGTGTCTTAACGATTGCTGATCTAGCGGACCTTCCTGAGGAGAACGTGGTTGCTGTTCTCGGCCGTTCACAAGGACGTCATCTTCATTCCTTGGCGAATGGCCACGACGAACGATCGGTAGAACCAGATCGAGCGATGAAATCAATTGGTCATGAAGAGACGTTCTCTCGTGATCACCACCTTCGTTCAACCCTGGATCATGAATTAGTGCAGTTTGCCGATGCGGTTGCCTCTCGTCTCCGAGCGCAGGGCTTGGTGGCGCGCACGATTCAGTTAAAGGTTCGCTTTGGCGATTTCACAACGATCACCCGGTCAACGACGTTGGCTGTGGCAGTTGATGATTCGCGTTCGTTGCTCGAAGCGGGTCGCCTGCTACTTGAACTCGTCGACCCCGCTCAAGGCGTTCGTCTTCTTGGACTATCAGTGAGTGGTCTCAGTTCTGACTCGTCGAAGCAACTCACATTTGATGAGGCAACTGCTGGTCCTGGTTGGCAGGAAGCGGATCGAACAATCGATGAGATTCGTGCCCGATTCGGTGACGGTGCCATTGGCCCAGCCATCTCGGCCGGTCCTGATGGGCTGCGGCTCAAGCGGAGGGGAAACCAGCAATGGGGCCCCGACGCCGAGACGACCTAGGTCAGTGCCGGTCGCTTTCCTGCCTGCCGTTGTGAAATGAGATCGTCCGTGGGAGACTAAAAGTCCGCAGTAGTTACAAGGAGCAGGTGCAGTGCCGCTTTCCGAGGACGAACAACGCATCCTCAGCGAGATTGAGCAGCAGCTCTATCAGACTGATCCCGGTCTGGCTCGAGACATCGCTGATACGACGGTCTACACGGCAGCCTCTCGCGGAATGAAATGGTCGGCACTTGGATTCTTCGTCGGCTTGGTTGTGCTTGTTCTCACATTGGGCATCGGCGAGATTCCGGTGATCGCCTTTGGTGGATTCCTCATCATGTTGGTTTCAGCTTTGGCGTTTGAACGTAATGGCCGTCGCCTCGGTAAGGCCGGGATGCAGCAGATGACACAATCGGTGAAGGCAACGGGCTTCCGTGACGCTCTTGGTAACACTCGATCGCGTCTGAAAGATCGCCTTCAGCGCGAGGACGAGGACTGACTCTGTCTGGTCCGGTAGCCCTCGCTGTCGATATCGGCGGAACCAAGATTGACGTAGGCATTGTCGATCGCGACGGAGCGATCCTTGCCCGTAAGCGAGCAGTGACGCCGGCGCATGGATCTGGCGATGACATGTTTGGCGTGATTGTTGAACTGAGTCGTCAGGTGGTCAGTGAATCGGCGACGTCTCCGGTCGTATGTGGCGTCGGCACCGGTGGCCCGATGACTCGTGGCGGTGTCGAAGTTTCGCCAGTGAATATTCCGGCGTGGCGCGCGTTTCCACTTCTTGCGCGACTTTCCGCTTCAACGGCGCTCCCGACATTCGTTGACAACGACGCGAAAGCGCTTGCGTTGGCAGAAGGTTGGTTGGGAGCGGCACAAGGCGTCGACAATTACCTCGCGATGGTTGTTTCAACGGGAGTGGGTGGAGGAATTGTTCTCGACGGGCGACTTCTTGATGGCGCCGATGGGAACGCTGGGCACATCGGCCACATATGTGTCGAACCCGAAGGTCGAGCGTGTGCATGTGGAGCACGCGGTTGTCTCGAGGCAGAAGCGTCAGGCACCGCGATCGCAGCGATCACCGGACTTCCTGCGGCGGAGGCTTCGGCTGATGTCATCGAACGCACCGGCCGCCTTGTCGGACGCGCTGTAGCAACGGTTGCAAACTTGCTTGATCTACGCCTCGCTGTTGTCGCTGGTTCGGTAGCGCTTGGCTTCGGCGATCCGTTCTTCGCTGCTGCAAACGACGAGATCGCATTGCGCGCACAACTTGATTTTTCGAGGGGCTGTGAGCTTCGGCGTGGAGGTCTCGGCGCGGATGGTCCGCTCATTGGTGCGGCGGCGGTCGGCTGGCGCGGACTCGATCAGTAGGATCATCTCGTGACCGATCAACCCTCTCCGCGCTGGATGCTCGCCGGAGCAGTCGCAGTTGTTCGTCATCCTTCGCTGTGGGCAACAGCCCTACGCCAACTATTTCGGTTGGCGCCAAGCGGTTGGTGGAAGCGTGCGCCGTTTCTTCCGCTTCCGGACGCGGCGTATTTGAAGTTTCGGCTGGTGACGGCCTACGGCGGTTCGGGTGGCGATCCTCAACCCAAGGACCTGATCACCTATCTGCATTGGTGCCGGGCCTGGCCCGAAGTCACCTCAAAAACACACTGACGACTCAGGACAGGTACTGATCGCCCGATGCGCGAACGGTGATGTCGCTAATCGACACACCCCAGGGCTGATCAATCACATAGATGATCTGTTCTGCGAGCTCTTCGGGTGAGATCGCCCAGTAGCGGATGTTCTCGGGATCGGTGAGGCCCTCGGATTCACCCGGCGTCATGAACTTCACGGCGTTCTCGCGGAACGAGTCCATGTTCTGTCCGAGGATTCCGATCATCGCGTCACCGTTGATGATTGACGCACCGAGGTTTGTGCCGATGACGCCAGTTGGTTTGACCGTCGTTACTTTGATGCGTCCCTGTGATTCGATACGCAGTGACTCTGAAAGCACGTTGACGGCCGCTTTTGTGGCGGTATAGATCGCAGAACCAGCCACTGGAACATTTCCGTAGATCGATGAGATGTTCACGACCTGACCACGGCCTTGCTTGATCATCTGATCGTGAACGGCGGAGATTCCATTCACGACACCTTTGAAGTTGATATCGATACACCGGTTCCAAGCTTCGGCAGCTTCGGCATGGTCGGCCCAAAAGGCGAGGGGCATGATGCCGGCATTGTTGACAAGTACATCGATAGATCCGAAGTTGGCGATGCAAGCGTTCGCCATGGCGATTGTCTGTGCAGGGTCAGTCACATCCACCGTGCAAGCGTGCACAAGGCGACCTTGAGCCTGGAGTTCGGCGGCGAGTGAGGTCACACCATCGGCATCGATATCGGCGGCAAGGACGTTGGCGCCGCGTTCCGACGCGATCTTGGTGACGATCCGGCCGAAGCCGCTTGCCGCTCCGGTCACGATGATCGATCGTCCTGTGAGATATCCATTGCCGGTAACAGTCATGGCGGTGACCGTATCGCTGGTCGGTAACCTGCGCGTGTGGCTCGTTGGGATGTTGTGAGAGCAAAGGGAGATGCACGTGGCTTTCACAGCCATGGCGTTCCTGATGGCGCACAGCGTTCGGTGCGCGTGCTCGACGTGAATGGTTCGGCGCTCGCCCTCGGTTCGGCACAATCGATCGAGGATGTTGACCTTGAGGTAGCGAAGCGACTCGATATCGATGTGTTCAATCGCCAGAGCGGGGGAGGAGCTGTGCTGCTCGATCCCGGCGCACAGATTTGGATCGATGTCGTGATTGGCCGGTCTGATCCGTTGTGGCAAGACGATGTCAGTCTGGCGTCACAATGGCTCGGCGATGTGTGGGTCGCGGCACTTCTGTCAGTGGGTGTCGAAGGAGTTGTGCATCGGGGGGCAATGCTTACGAACGCATTGTCGCCGGTTGTGTGTTTTGCTGGACTTGCTGCTGGTGAAGTGACTGTTGGTGGCGCGAAGGTCGTTGGCATTTCGCAGCGACGCACACGTGCGGGCGCTCGCTTTCAATGTTCGGTGCCGCTGCGTTGGGACGCGACGCGTCATCAACAACTTTTGGCTCCAGGTGTTGCGAAGAGTGGCGGTTCGATCAACGACGTTGCGGTAACGACTGCACCGCTCGGAGATGCTGCGTTCGATCTACGCGACGCGTTTATCGACGCTCTTCCGTAACCGTTCTCAGAAATTTTTTAGCGAGCCGGCCGAATTCGTCGAGCTCAGTACCGCGCCTGGGCGCGGGCCCGGGCTGGCCCTGCCGCGGGCTGGCCCTGGCCATGGGCCTGCCCCGGGGCGGATGTACCTCCTTTGCCTCCGATTGCAAGGGGAAAGGGGTCTTTGGGGTGTGCAGGGGAGGGAAGTACTTGCGTAGTGGGGGAAAGTGGGGCAAGATAGCAACTCGTTGGGGCTCCGTGGGGAGCCGGTGGAGAGGATTGCAGGCATGTTCGTTGGGACGTTCGAGCATTCGCTCGATGACAAGGGCCGAGTGGTCCTTCCCGCGACCTTCCGCGCCCAGTTGGTCGATAAGGGCTTTATTTCCCAACTCGACCGCTGTCTCGGCCTCTGGACCGAAGAGGGCTTCAGCGAAATGGCCAACCGTCTTCAGGACAAGGTCCGCTCGGGCGAAACCAGCCAGGAATCGCTCCGTGCCTTCGCCGCCAACGCCCACGAGGTCCGACCCGATTCTCAAGGCCGCATCACCATTCCCCAGCGTTTGCGCGAATTCGCCTCGCTCGACAAAGAGGCCGTCGTCATCGGCGCCTTTGGTCGCATTGAGATATGGAACGCCGGTCGCTGGAACGACCAAGCCTCACTCGCCGACGACAGCCTCACCCAAGCCGTTACGTCCTTGGGGCTCTAGTCCGTGTCATGTCCCACTTGTCCCTGACCCAGAAACGAAAGGACCACTCCTGCGACCGAGCCGGTCGCCCGATTTTCAGCAGTCTCTCGGAATACACGATGGAAGGCCCCTACTCCGCCCGCTTCCCATCGAGCCCGACCGGGGAGAAATCCCGGCGGGCGCCCGTGTTCCGAGGGACTGCTGAGGACCGGCCCCGGCTTTGCCGGCTGGCTCCGCAGCGAGAGGTATCCGATATGGCCGAGAACCACGATGAGTTCGACCACCAGCCGGTGATGCTCGACGAAATCGTGGCGGCCTTCGATTCGGTCCCTGCAGGTTGGGTCATCGACGCCACGCTCGGTGGCGCTGGCCACTCGGTGGCGATCCTCGATGCCTATCCACATCTTTCCGTGCTTGGTATCGACCAAGACGCCGATGCCCTTGTTGTGGCCCGTGGACGGTTGTCCCGCTTCGGGGCTCGCGTCCGCACCGTGCAGGCCCGATTCGATTCGTTTGCCGCAATCGTTCGTTCAGAACTGAACGATCAGCCTGTACTCGGGGCCCTCTTTGATCTTGGCGTCAGTTCTCCACAGTTCGATCGCGCTGATCGCGGCTTTAGTTATCGATTCGATGCTGCTCTCGACATGCGAATGGATACTTCGCAGTCGCTGAGCGCAATGACAGTCGTCAACGAGTACGACGAAAAGCAACTTGCTCGGGTTCTTCGCGACTTCGGCGATGAACGATTTGCAGGTCGAATTGCTCGCTCAATCATCGCGGCGCGTCCCGTTGAAACCACGACGCAACTCGCAGAGATCACTCGCGATGCGATTCCGGCACCGGCGCGGCGAACAGGTGGGCATCCAGCAAAGCGCACGTTCCAGGCCATTCGCATCGAGGTCAACAATGAACTCGAGATTCTTCCGGTTGCAGTAGAAGCTGCGATCGATTCGCTGAGTGCTGGCGGCCGTTTGGTCGTGTTGTCGTATCACTCGGGCGAGGATCGCATCGTTAAGAAAGTCATGCGTGACGCGGAATCTGGCGGGTGTATGTGTCCGACAAACCTCCCATGTGTTTGTGGCGCCCTTTCAAAAGTTCGTCTCATTCGTCGTGGCGGAACAACTCCTAGTGCCGCTGAATGCAGTGTGAATCCTCGTGCTGAAAGCGCTCGTCTTCGAATCGCGGAACGATCATGACCAGCGCTCGAGTAGCTGCAGAGGGGCGCCGATCGGCCGCTCTCCGTGAATCGCAGGTCGCGCCTCGTGAGGGCATCCGATCGCGGCTTCGACTTGTAGATCGCACCGCACCTGAACGCCGCCGAATCGGGCTGGTTGCCGCCGTCGTTGGCGTCGTCTTCGTGCTCTTTGCGATTGCAGCCGCTCAGACGCTCATCATCTCCGAACAGGCGCATATCGATCGTGTGACTACGCGCATCGGCGAAGCAGAAACGAGAGCGGAGCATCTTCGAGTTGAACTTGCGCAATTGCAGAGTCCTCAAAATGTCACAACGTTGGCGACGACCAAGCTTGGGATGATCCCGGCTCCGACCCCGGTCTATCTCCAGCCCAAGATGACTGACGATGCACGCGCTGGTGAAATGCCGCCGGCCCCCACGCCGACAACCGTTCCGAAGGCAAAGACATCGCCGTCCACGGCGGCGAAAGCGACGACTCCGACCACCGCAGCATCGACGGCAGCGAAGCGATGAACCCACCCCCTGGGCCCGAGTCGCCTTCGGTTGATCATCCGCCGAAGAACGCACCTTGGAATTCTGCTGATTATTTGCCGCGTGGTCGTCGCCGAGTATCGACTCCATCTCGCCCCACTCGCCATTCGACGGGACGCGGAACCACGGCGCCACGAACCTCGTCAGTACACAGTTCCCAAAACCGGTCGACAACGGCGCGCCCGACTCAAGGGCGAGTTACGTCTCGTCCTCAAGGGCGCGTTGAGGCCTCGTATTCAGTGCCGCGTTCAATGCAACCCTCGCGTTATGGGTCGATGACGGCTTCAGAAATCGCACAATCGTGGATTGGTTCGATCATTGCTTCGATCTTCTCCTCGATTCGAGGAATCTTTGATCCAGCAAGTTCTGGAAAAGGGTCGAAGCCCACGATGGTGAGGACGTCGGTGGGGAATCAGCGTCGACGTTCGTTGATCGTCCTCGGGTTCATTGTTGTGCTCTTCGCAATTGTTTTGGCTCAGGTCGTCAACCTCCAAGTTTTCGATCGAGGTCGTTACGTTGTCTACGGCGCCGGTCAGCGCACAAACACGCAGATATTGGCCGCAGACCGCGGGGCGATCCTTGATCGCAACGGCGCTGAACTCGTCATTTCGCGGCCGGGTCGCTCAATCTTTGTCGATCCGAAACTTGTGACAGATGCATCGAGCGAGTCAGCCAAACTCGCTCCGGTTCTGGGCCTTGATCCTCTATGGGTCGAGTCAAGGATGAACGGCAAAGGAAGATTTGCCTACCTCGCTCGACGCGTAACTTCTGATGTCGCTGATCAGGTCGCGGCGCTCGGACTCGCTGGCGTTTCATCCCTTGAGGAGAGCGAACGCTTCGCACCTGCAGGTGACTCGGCGCGTTCGTTGCTTGGAAGCGTTGATGTGGACAACGTCGGAATTTCGGGTCTCGAATCTCAGTACGGAGCCGCGCTCACCGGCACTCCAGGGAGTCTCTCGCTCGAGCGAAGCCCATCGGGGAGAACGATCGCAGTTGGTGACCACTCTCTGACACCTGCTCAAAAGGGTGATGATCTCAAACTCACGATTGATCAATCGATCCAATATGAAGCAGAGCGCCTATTGGGCGACCAGGTGAAAGCAACCGGCGCCAAGGGCGGAGTGGCCATTGTGAGTAAGCCTGGAACTGGCGAGATTCTCGCGATGGCCAACATGGTCCTTGATCCAGAGACGGGGCTGGTTCGCGTCAGCTCGAATAACAGCGCGCTTACGACGCAGTACGAGCCGGGTTCGGTAATGAAAACCGTCACGATCTCTGGCGCAATTGAAGCAGGTCAGGTCACTCCATCAACTCAGTTCAATCTGCCTCCAACGTTGAAAATCTACGACGCTGAATTTGGTGAAGCTGAAGGTCGCGGAACGGTTACGTGGGATACCACGCAGATTCTGACGCACTCGTCGAATATCGGTGCCATCAAAATTGGTCAGGGCCTCGGAAAAGACGCGCTCTATGCAACTCAGAAAGCATTCGGCCTCGGCGTAAAAACGACGCTCGACTTTCCTAACGAGGCGTCCGGATCAGTTCTCGCTCCGTCGAAGTACTCGGGGACATCTCTCCCGTCCATCGCCATCGGTCAGGGCATTTCTGTGACGCCGATGCAGCTGCTCTTCGCTTATAACACGATCGCGAATCAGGGCGTCTATGTCGCTCCGAAACTTGTTGATTCAACAATCGATGCCCAAGGTGTTGAACATCTCACTGCTGCAGGTGACTCTCATCGAGCGGTGAGCACTGCGACCGCTGACAAAGTGAACCTGATGCTGCGTAACGTCGTGAACGAAGGAACTGGACAGCACGCCGCGATCAATGGCTACTCCGTCGCAGGTAAGACCGGCACCGCTCGCAAGCCTCAACCTGGTGGCGGCTACGCCGACAAATTCGGAATCACTCGTTACCAATCGACGTTCGTGGGCTTCGTCCCCGCCCAGCAGCCAGCACTTTCTGTCTATGTGATGCTCGATGAGCCCGGCGGCGATTACACAGGCGGTGCAACGGCAGCCCCGGTCTTCTCGAAACTTGGATCATTCGCACTGAATCGACTTGGCATTGCGCCGGCTGCGACCGATCTCGCACTTGGCGGCGCGCCCGTTTCCTCAGTACTCGGACTTCCGAGCTCGTCAATGCAGGCCACTATCACTGACGGCGATCGCGTTCGCGCTCTGACCGCCGGTTCTCCAGCGGCGCTCGCGTCTTCGGTGCCGACAACGATTCCTCCTGCGACGACGACCACGACGTCGGCGGCTCGCAAGACCGCATCGGTGAGGTGACGCGTGCGCCTGGCGACGATCGTTGCCGAACTGAACGAGGTTGACATCGTCGGGGGCGGCGATGCTGTTGCCTTCGCAGACCTCGAAATCACCGACGTGACGTTTGATTCCCGACTCATTTCTAAGGGTTCACTCTTCTGCTGCGTTCCCGGCGTCAATGATGATGGTCATCTGCACGCTCGTGAAGCGGTTCACGCAGGAGCGGTTGCAGTCCTCGTTGACCATCGGCTCGATATCGAAGCAACACAACTCGTGGTTCACGATGTTCGAGAAGCTATGGCCACAGTTTCTGCGGCTTGTTTTAGCCATCCGGCCGATGATCTTTTGGTGATCGGAGTGACAGGCACGAATGGGAAGACCACGACGACCTGGATGCTTCAGAATATTTTTACTGCGGCACGTCGTCGTGTTGAAGTGCTTGGGACGCTGTCGGGTGCTCGCACGACTCCTGAATCCCCGGATTTGCAGCGCCAGCTCGCGCAGTGGCGCGACCACGGCATTGACGTGGTGGCGATGGAAGTTTCATCGCATGCGATTGATCAGCACCGCGTCGATGCAATGAAGTTTCGCGTCGCGGTCTTCACGAATCTGAGTCGCGACCATCTCGACTATCACGGCTCGATCGAACAGTATTTCGAAACAAAGGCGCGTCTTTTTGACGAAGCGCGCTGCGAACGTGCCGTTGTCAACCTCGATAGTCCTTATGGGCGTCTGCTTGCCGACACCTCCACCGTCCCCACCGATGGCTATTCAATCGGTGAGGTCGAGGACCTCGAACTCACCGTTGACGGTTCAACGTTTCGGTGGGAGGGCCACACTGTTGCTCTTGCTCTTGGTGGCGCGTTCAACGTCAGCAATGCACTGGCAGCTGCGCATGCGGCACGAGCGGTCGGTATCGACGATGCCACGATCGCCGAGGGTTTGTCGCTGCCGTTGGTCGTTGATGGTCGGTTCCAGCGTGTCGATGCGGGCCAACCCTTTGCCATCGTGGTCGATTACGCACATACACCGGACGGGCTTGAGCAACTCCTCTCTGCCGCAAGTGATCTTGTCGATGGTCGAGTCATCATTGTTTTTGGCTGTGGCGGAGATCGTGATCGCTCGAAACGTCCGTTGATGGGCGAGACTGCAGTTTCGAATGCTGACATGGTGATCGTTACCGCCGATAACTCTCGGACAGAAACAACTGAGGAAATCATCGCTTCAATCGTTGAAGGTGCAGGGCGAGTGTTGCGGCCCCGGGCTGAAGTCGTAACTGTCGAGCCAGATCGGCGAGCCGCGATTTCATTGGCCCTGCGCTCCGCAACCGCCAACGACATTGTTCTCATCGCTGGCAAGGGGCACGAAACAGTCCAGATCATCGGTGACGTCAGCTCGGAGTTCGACGATCGCGTCGTGGCTACTGAACAGTGGAAGAAACTTGAGGAATATCGGTGATTCGTCTCCTCATTGCCGCTGCGATTGCTTTGGGGCTCTCGTTGTTTGGCACTCGTTTTCTTATCTCGTGGCTGGAACACCGCCGCATCGGTCAACCGATTCGAGAAGATGGGCCTCAAGGTCACATCACAAAGGCGGGGACTCCGACAATGGGCGGCCTTGCTTTTGTGGCGGCCGCAGCGGTGGGCTGGTTCGTGAGCGATCTGAGTGGAGCAGTTTTCACACGACGTGGGTTGTTATGCATGGCTGCGATTGTTGGAGCCGGAGCCGTGGGCCTAGTTGATGATTCGATCAAAGTATTTCGCGAGCGGAACCTCGGATTATCGAAGCGAGCAAAAACGGTCGGGTTGCTCGTCGTTGCCACTGCTTTCGCTTTGTCGATGCTCGCCTTTACGAACGTCACGACGACGCTTTCATTTTCACGTTTCGACTTCCCTGGAGTCGACATCGGAAAAGTCGGATGGGTCGTTCTCGCCGTCATCATCTTCTATGCGACGACCAACGCCGTAAACCTCACCGACGGACTTGATGGATTGGCAGCAGGCGCTTCGATCTTTGGCTTTGCCGCTTACACGGTGATTGCGTTCTGGGGATTTCGTCACAACTCGATTTACGGCGACCAGAGTTTCCTTGATACCGCTGTCGTTTCCGCCTCGATGATGGCAGCAGTTGCTGGTTTCCTCTGGTGGAATGCAGCTCCTGCTCGGATCTTTATGGGCGATACGGGAGCCCTTGCGATCGGCGCTGGACTCGCAGCGCTTGCTCTCAGTACGAACACGATCCTGCTGCTCCCAATCGTGGGCGGATTGTTTGTCATGGAAACGGTCTCGGTGATGCTCCAGGTAGGCAGCTTCCGAATGTTCGGGCGCCGAATTTTCCGGATGGCGCCGCTTCATCACCATTTCGAATTGGTGGGCTGGCCTGAGACCACCGTGATCATTCGACTGTGGATCGTCGCTGGCCTCTTCACCGCATTGGCGCTCGGTCTCTATTACGCAGACTTCGTGAGTCTCCCGGGAGTGATCGACTAGTGGTGTCGCCAATGCGCGTCCCATTGGGGTCCGCCCTCGTGTTGGGGTTCGGGGTTACCGGGCGCGCTGTTGCGAAAGCGCTGACTCTCCATGGTGTGACCGTCATCGCTGTCGATGAGCATCCCACCGACGCGATTCGCGCTGAGGCAGCATCAATGGGAGTGGAAATCGTCGAATCGCCTTCCTCGCAGGACCTCACGCGCCTTGTCTCAGGGTGCGATCTTGTTATTCCCAGTCCGGGGATTCCAGAAACTCACCCGATTTTTGAACTCGCCGCCGCATGCGGAAAGGAAGTGGAATCGGAATTTGATCTGGCCGACCGCTGGGATTCTCGCCCGATTGTTGCCATCACGGGCACCGATGGGAAAACCACTGTCACGACGCTTGTCACGGCGATGTTGCTTGCGTCAGGTATTCGCGCCGTTGCTTGCGGAAATACCGATACACCGTTGGTAGAGGCGATCGCTGATCCAGATGTTGAAGTGTTCGTTGTTGAAGCTTCGTCATTCCGACTCGCAACTACTCGATGGTTCCAGCCTTCGGTTGCAGTGTGGTTGAACTTCGCCCCAGATCATCTCGATGCACACGCATCGCTCGCTTCGTATGAAGCGGCGAAGGCCTCCATTTGGATGCACCTCGATCCTGAAACCGGTGTCGCCGTTGCATCGGCGACTGATCCGGTAGTGCTGGCGAATCGCAATCCTGAACTTTCTACGGTGACGTTTGGTGGACCAGGAACAAATGCAGATGCGACGGTTGTCGATGGTTGGCTACGCCTGCCTGATGGCACCGCGATTCTTGCAATCGAAGATCTTCCTCGTGGATTCCCCCACGACATCACCAATGCGCTCGCCGCGTCGGTTGCAGCGATGGCGGCAGGAGCAACGATCGAAGGTCTCCGGCAAACTCTTCGCTCGTTTCGAGGCCTCCATCACCGTGTGGAACTTGTTGGCGAATGCAACGGCACTCTCTGGTTCGACGACTCAAAGGCGACCACGCCTCATGCTGTGGCAACCGCGTTGTCCGCTTTCGACTCGGTTGTTCTGATTGCCGGCGGACGCAACAAGGGCCTTGACCTTTCAGTGCTCGCCAATTGTGTGCCTCCAGTTCGAGCAGTGGTTGCGATTGGAGAAGCGGCCGAGGAAGTACAGGCATGTTTTAACGACCGATGCGAAGTGCATGTGGTCCATTCATCGATCGAAGATGCGGTTTCGCTGGCGGCGACGCTGGCAACAGCCGGAGATGTCGTGTTGCTGTCGCCAGGTTGTGCATCCTTCGATTGGTTCACTTCCTATAGCGAACGTGGTGATCGTTTTGCCGACGCTGTTCGTCGACTTCCCAATTTCGTGTCGGTAGGTGCCCCATGAGCGCCCCATCTGTTACCGAATCGCGCACGCGAGTAGGTCGGTTGCTTCAATCGGCTCGCGAGCCACTGCCACGTACGACCGATTTCAAAGTTCTTTGGATTCTGATCATCATCCTGAATTTGTTCGGGCTTCTGATGATTTTGTCGGCGTCGTCGGTAACTGCGCTCTATCAATATGGCTCGTCTTGGTACCAGTTCCGGTTGCAAGTTGGTTGGTTTGTACTCGCTTGCGGAGCGATGTTCTTCATGAGCCGCTTCCCCTACGAACAGTTGTCGAAGTTTATGAAGCCGTTGCTTTTTGCAACAGCCGGATTGATGGTTGCAGTCCTGATTCCGGGGCTCGGGGTATCAGTGAATGGGTCGGCCCGCTGGCTGGGTTGGGGACCGTTACGAGTGCAGCCATCGGAATTGGCAAAACTCGCCGTCATTCTTTACGCAGCAGACACGTTGACTCGTCGCGTTGGTCAAATTCGTGATTGGAAGGCCGTGATGCGGCCGATTGCGGTCGTTTTTTGTGGCTTTGCGTTGTTACTCATGCTTCAGCCAAATCTAGGAACCACGATCATTTTGGCGACCATCGTGTTGGTCATGTTGTTTGTGGGTGGTGTGCCGATAAAACCGTTGGCCCTCTTCTCGGGTTTGCTCGTCTCTCTTGCGACCCTCTTTGCTTTCTCTGCGCCATATCGTGTGCGTCGACTCATGGCATTCGCTGACCCCTGGGCGGATCCGTTGAACACGGGATTTCAGACGATTCAAAGCCAAGTGGGATTCGCCAATGGAGGCGTTCTCGGTACCGGTCTCGGTCAAGGTCGAGCAAAGTGGGGATTTCTCCCCGAAGCTCATACCGATTTCATTTACGCGATCATCGGCGAGGAGATTGGCCTACTTGGTTCAGTGCTCGTCATCGGTCTATTTCTTGCCTTCGCTCTCTATGGCGTCCGCACCGCCCTTCGCTCCCGAGACCGTTTCGGCATGTTGTTAGCAACTGGAATAACCACTTGGATTCTCATCCAAGCATTCGTGAACGTTGGCGCGTGTGTGGGAGTCCTGCCGATCACAGGTGTCCCCTTGCCGTTCGTTTCCGCAGGTGGATCTTCGCTCATCTTCACGATGGCGGCGTCGGGAATTCTCCTTAACATCGCCCGACAGGAACGCTGATGGGGGATCGGCCTACTGCCGATTCCGCCACCTTTGTCCTTGTGGCCGGCGGTGGAACTGCCGGACATGTCTTGCCCGGTCTTGCTGTGGCTGCAGCGCTTGTCGATCGTGGTCATTCGCGCTCAACGATTCACTTCGTTGGAAGTGAACGCGGCCTTGAGCGAACGCTTGTGCCTGCCGCAGGGTTTGAGTTGACGATGTTGCCGGGCAGGGGTCTTCAGCGGCGCATCACTTTCGAAAATCTTGCAGCCGTGTGGGGCCTGATTCGCGCGATTGTGAAGGGGATTGCTCTCGTTCGTCGCCAACGCCCGAAGGTTGTGCTTGTTCTTGGCGGGTATGCGAGCGTCTCGTGCACGATTGGTGCAGTCATTTGGCGAGTGCCGATCGTGGTGATGGAACAAAATGCGCGCGCTGGTGCGGCCAACCGACTCGCTGGTCGCTTCGCAAAGGCCAGTGCCGTTCCCTTTGTCGAAACTGACCTGCCCCGCAGTGTGCTTACTGGCAACCCTGTGCGAGCGGAGGTTCTCGCCATAACCCGCAGCGCAGATCGCGAAATCGCACGAGCATCGCTCGGGGTTGGTGAACGTCGGACCTTCATAGCGGTCGTGACCGGCTCGCTTGGGTCGCGCAAAGTGAATGAGGCGGTCCTTGAAGCGTTGCCCAAGTGGTCGACTCGAACTGATCTCGCCATCCGTCATGTCATCGGTTCACGAGACTGGGAATTGGTTCAGGACAGGCTTCCCCAGACCGACGGTCTTGAGTACGTCGCGGTGCGCTACGAAGATCACATGGATACCGTTCTGGCTGCTGCTGACCTTCTCATTGGCCGTGCCGGTGGAACCACGGTGGCCGAACTTGCCGAGGTTGGGGTCGCCGGGGTTCTTGTTCCGCTTCCGCAGGCACCTCGTGACCATCAGACCGCCAATGCCGCGGCGCTTGTTCGTGCCGGAGCAGCGGTACTCATTCCTGATAGTGAACTTGATGGAGAGCGGTTGATCGCCGAGGTCGAACCTCTTATCGACACTCCGGGTTGTTTAGGGCGAATGGGCGCTGCCGCGCACACGTTGGCTCAACCTCATGCTGCCGACAGTGTCGCCGAACTTGTGGAGCGTCATGCCCGCCGCGATTGAGAGCGATCCCGTTCCCTCGCTCACACAGCGACGGTCGATTCATATTCTTGGCGTGGGCGGACCAGGAATGTCGGCGATTGCATCTGCGCTTGTGGGAATGGGTCACGCAGTTTCGGGGAGTGACGTCGTCGAGTCAGCGGTTCTTGAACGACTCCGTTCTGAGGGCGTTGTTGTCTATGTCGGCCATAGTCCCGACAATATTGGTGTCAATGTCGAAGCCCTCGTTGTCTCGACTGCAATACCCGAAGGCAATCCTGAAATCATCGCGGCGCGAGCGCGTTTGCTCCCCGTAGTTCGCCGCACGGCGCTGTTGCCAGCGATAGCAGCGGAGCGGCGAACCATCGCTGTGACAGGAACGCATGGGAAGACAACGACATCGTCGATGCTCGCCCTGATCCTTCTCGGCGCCGGTCTAGATCCGTCGTTTCTTATTGGCGGAGAACTCCGTCAACTCGGGACCAATGCGAAATGGTCAGACGGCGAGTGGTTTGTTCTTGAGGCCGATGAAAGCGATGGCTCTGGTTTCTCGATCGACCATGAAGCAGTGATCGTCACGAACATCGAAGCCGACCATCTTGAATTTCACGGTTCGTTTGAAAATCTTTATCGGGCATTCGAACGCTTCGTAGCGTCGACAAGCGGACCAGTTGTGTTGTGCGCAGATGACCCCAATACTGCTCGTCTCGCGCGTGGCATGAAGGCGATTACCTACGGACTCTCCAATGAAGCGACTGTTCGCATTGTTGGACTGGAAGGTTCGCGCTCTGGGGTCGATTTCACGGTTGTTGTTGGCGGAGAGGAACTGGGTCAGGTTCATGTCCCGGTTCCTGGTACTCATAATGCGCTCAACGCGTGCGCGGCAATTGCACTCGCACTCCAACTGGGAGTGTCATTCGATGACTGTGTAATGGCACTTGCAACGTTCGGTGGGGTTGGTCGTCGCTTCGAGCCGAAAGGCGATGCGAATGGGATTGTCTTTATTGACGATTACGCCCATCTTCCTACGGAGATAACGGCAGCTATTTCGGCTGGCCAAGATGGCGATTGGGAACGGCTTGTTGTTGTCTTTCAACCGCACCGATACAGCAGAACGCAAACGCTTTGGCAGGACTACGCCGATGCGTTCGAAGACGCTGATCTCCTTGTACTCACGGGTATCTATGGGGCCGGCGAGGCACCGCGTGCAGGAGTCACAGGCCAACTCATTGTCGATGCGGTGGCAGCTGCACATCCGGAACAAGCGGTGCAGTACGTCGCTGAACGGGAATCGCTGGCAGCGGTCCTCGCATCCGAACTGCGCTCAGGTGATTTGTGTCTGACCCTTGGTGCTGGCGATATCACGACGCTCGCCGATGAAATTCTTGTGCTTCTCAATCAAGGAAGAGCGTTATGAGCTTCGACGCCGTTTTCGCGGCGCTACAAAACGATTTTGGTGATCGTGTTGCGCTCGACGCAGGTTTAGGTGAGTTCACCACCTATCGGGTTGGTGGGCGGGCGGCTATTCGCGTTCGTGCGGAATCCCCAGGTGATGTCAGTTCGATTGGCAAGGTCATCGCAAAATTCGGTTCCGCGTTTGCTGTCATTGGTCGTGGCTCAAATTTGCTAGTCGCCGACGAGGGATTCCACGGGATCGCTGTCACGCTTGGCGAGGGATTGGCCGGCATCACGATTACCGGAACCACGGTGCACGCTGGCGGAGCGGCGTTGCTGCCAGTCGTCGCTCGCAGAACTGCAGCCGCTGGGCTCACCGGATTCGAATGGGCTGTTGGAGTTCCCGGTTCAATCGGCGGCGCAGTTCGTATGAATGCTGGTGGCCATGGTTCTGACATGGCACAAGGTCTCGTCGGGGTCCGCGTGGTGGATCTTGCGAGCGGCGACCATAGAGAGATGTCATTGGCCGACCTCGGATTGGGATTCCGATCCTCAACCCTCGGGCGTTCACTGGTTGTCACCGATGTTGAACTTGCCCTTTCGGCGGGCGACAGAGCTACTGCCGAGGCGGAAATCTCAGAGATTGTGCGATGGCGGCGTGAGAACCAACCCGGTGGCTCCAATGCCGGATCGGTCTTTGTCAATCCGCTTCCCGATTCGGCGGGTCGACTCGTTGATGAAGCGGGGGCGAAAGGTTTGCGTCTCCGTTCTGCGGAGGTGTCGACCAAGCATGCCAATTTCATTCAGGTCGACGATGGCGGTTCGGCCAACGATGTAGCGGAACTCATGGCTCTTGTCCGCGCACAGGTGCACGAGCGAACAGGTGTCGACCTCCACGCGGAAACTCATTTCCTTGGTTTCTCCACTGAAGCAACTGAGGCTGCTGGAGCGCGGCGGGTCGAGGCGATCAGCTGATGGCAAGTCGTGTCCTTGATCGTTCCGCCGCAGAAGTGGAGATCGATCCACGAATCGCGGCGAGGCGCGACGAAGTAGAGAGCGAAAAGCGTCGACGACGCGGTCGTTGGTGGCTCGTGGCTGCGATTGTCGCTGCGGTGCTTGTTGGCGCTTGGTTCCTCACTCGCACGTCATTGCTTGATGTCGATCGAATCAAGGTCGATGGCGCAACGGTGACGACGGCCGAGGACATCATCGCTGCTTCCGGAATTCATCCCGGCGAAGCGCTTCTCGAAGTCGATGCTGCTGCGTCTGCGTCTCATATTCGTCAACTTCCGTACATCGCATCTGCCGCGATTGTTCGAAATTGGAATGGTTTGATTGCCATCACTGTGACCGAACGAGTGCCCGTCGCTCTCGCGGCAAGCGCCGATGGCGTGGCGATGCTGATCGACGGGTCCGGCAGAGTTATCGGACCGCATGTAGCTGGTGATGGCGTGGAGACGGTGTTGATTGGAGTTGAGGCTGGATCCCCTGGAACATCGGTTCTGGGCGTCCCTGGTGCCCTCGACGTGGCATCGCTGCTCACTCCGGGCATGCGAGCCCGGGTTGCCGGGATCGCGACAGCGCCTGATGGTTCCCTAAATCTGGCGTTGATCCCCCAGGGGATCGTCATTATGGGACCGCCCACAGACCTGCGGGCCAAGGTCGACTCGCTGCGAATCGTGATGGGTCAGGTCGACCAGCGGGACCTTGCCAGCATCAATGTGGTGAATCCCACAACCCCCGTGGTTGTGAGAACCCCGAAATAGCACCATGGGGCGAGTAACCTCGTTCCAGTTCTCGTACCTCGTACCAAAGTCCGTCCTGCATTTCTCTCGAAGGAGCTCCCCATGGCCGCCAGTCCGCAGAACTACCTCGCGGTGATCAAGGTCGTAGGCGTCGGCGGTGGTGGCGTTAACGCCGTCAATCGCATGATCGATGCTGGCCTCAAGGGGGTCGAGTTCATCGCGGTGAACACCGATGCCCAGGCACTACTTATGAGCGATGCCGACATCAAACTCGATATTGGCCGTGACCTTACAAAGGGCCTCGGGGCCGGTTCGGATCCGGAAATCGGTCGCGCAGCGGCCGAAGGGCATATCGACGAGATCGAAGAGGCCCTCAAGGGTGCCGACATGGTGTTCATTACGGCCGGCAAGGGCGGCGGCACCGGCACTGGTGCCGCTCCGGTTATTGCTCAGGTGGCCAAGAGCCTTGGTGCACTCACCATTGGCGTCGTCACCCGTCCGTTTGGGTTTGAAGGCAAACGTCGTTCGACTCAAGCCGATACCGGAATCAAGACGCTGAAAGAAAAAGTCGACACCCTGATCGTTATCCCGAACGATCGACTTCTCTCTGTCTCTAATGACAAGACCTCGGTGCTCAATGCCTTCAAGATGGCCGACGAGGTTCTGTTGCAGGGCGTCCAGGGCATCACCGACCTCATCACAACGCCGGGTCTGATCAATACCGACTTTGCTGACGTCAAGATGATCATGAGCGATGCCGGTTCGGCCCTCATGGGAATCGGTTACGGCTCAGGCGAGGGTCGAGCCGTCGCCGCAGCGAAGGCGGCGATTTCTTCGCCATTGCTCGAAGCTTCCATCGAGGGCGCTCGGGGCATTCTCCTCACAATCGCCGGTGGCAGCGATCTCGGCCTGTTCGAGGTCAATGAAGCCGCCGAGATCATTCATGGGGTAGCTCATGTCGACGCCAACATCATTTTCGGAACTGTGATCGACGACGAAATGGGTGACGAAGTCCGTGTCACGGTCATCGCTGCTGGCTTCGATCGCTGGGACGGCGAGGTTCGCGCTGGGCGCGGCCGCGACGATCGACCGATTGCTCGTGATGTGTTCTCCTCCGACGGCGACCTCGATGACGATGGCGACTTCGACGTCCCGTCGTTCCTTCAGTAGTCATCGTCTCCGCCCCGGTGCGGTTTTTTGATCGAGCGCTCGGTAACGGGCGCTCGATTCGCGTCCGGTGGACCGATCGAACCGACGGCAACCTCGCAATCGACGAAGCGATGCCGGAACTCGAGCAGCGTCGGCGTGACGTGACCGATCGGCCATGGGTATGGCTGCGTCAAGTGCACGGCGAACGTTGCATTGACCTCGACGAGGTTGGTATCGAGAGTGCGACTGGGGCCGAAGCCGATGCGGTTGTCACAGCACAACCAGATCTCGCTCTCGCAATCCATACTGCAGATTGTGTGCCGATTGTGTTGTGGTCCGAAGATGGGGTTCTCGGTGCAGTGCACGCGGGCTGGCGCGGACTCGAGGCGGGAATTGTCGAATCTTGTATCGAACTTTTGCGTACAAAAAGTTCCGAACCCATCTCTGCAGTCATCGGGCCATCGATTGGTCCTGAGTGTTACGAATTCGGTGACGAAGATCTTGAACGCTTGAGTGCGAAGTTTGGTTCCAGTGTTCGATCGCTCACGAACGATGGTCGACCCGCTCTCAATGTTCGCTGTGGCATTCGAAATGAACTTGGCCGCTTAAACGTGACGATCGTTTTTGAAGATGACACGTGTACGTCCTGTGATCACCAGTTGTATTCGTTTCGTCGTCGTGGGGAGTCAGGTCGACAGGCACTTGTTCTATGGAGTGAGAGCGCGTGAGTACTGAACTCGATGCGCAACTCGTGGCCGAGCGAATCGCCGCGTTACAGCACCACCTTGCATCGCTCTCTCCTCAAAAATCGGTTGGCATCGTCGCAGTCACAAAAGGATTCGGGGTCGAGGCTCCACGAGCGGCATTGGCGGCGGGCCTGACGATGGTGGGGGAGAACTACGCACAGGAATTAGTTGCCAAGCACGAAGAGTTAACTCCGCAAGAGCGAGAGCAGATCCAGTGGCATTTCTTGGGGCGGCTTCAGCGGAACAAGGTGCGCTCGTTGGCTCCGATCGTGTCGGTATGGCAGAGCGTTGATCGAGTTGAGTTGATCGAAGAAATCGCAAAACGGTCCGCGGGTGCGAGCATCATGATTCAACTGAACCTTTCCAATGAACCGCAGAAGGGTGGCGCTGCGATGAGTGATTGTCGTTCCCTGGTTCGAAGCGCTCAAGAAAGGGGTCTGGTGGTGGTCGGACTCATGGGCGTGGGAGCCGCTGACGACCCATCGAATTCGCGCGCCGGGTTCCGACAGCTTGTGGAGTTGGCAGAGGAACTTGGGCTCCCAGAGCGGTCGATTGGAATGTCTGACGATCTCGATCTAGCGGTGGCCGAGGGCTCAACCATGGTTCGGGTCGGGACGGCTCTCTTTGGGCCTCGAGGCCCCAGAATCTCTGCCTGACCGCGGGACTTTTGGTCGCCGAACTGGTGAATGTTCCCGATCGCCGCTGACCAACTAGCCTCTCGTTTCGGACCGGGGGAGAGTTCCCCCATACGGAGGGTCAGATGTCTTCGATGTGGCGCAATGCCATGGTGTACCTCGGGCTAGGGCCCGACGATGAGTACGACGATTATGCGGCGTCCCCGGACGATCGCCCATTGCCGCCGCCTCCTTCTCGGGTGGTTCGTCAAACAGCTCGTCCTACAGGGACGGTTCGACCGCGACCACCCGCGTCTGCAGGTGCAGTGCTGTCCACTTCTCCGGAGACTGGTGATGTTTCGGCCGTGCGCCCCGTTCCGGCGCCGTCTGGGCCAACCGCAAATCGTGGTTTCGAAGATGCCTCGAAGCCACGAGTTCGTGCTGTTCCCCGCCGCCAGTCGGTGCGGCCCCATTTGGTAACGCCCACATCGTTCAATCAGGCGCAAGACATCGCCGACAATTTCAAAGCCGGCAATGCCGTCGCCATGGATCTCTATGACGCCGACCGCGATCTATCGCGTCGTCTGATCGATTTCTCGAGCGGCCTTTGTTACGGCCTTGGGGGCAACATGGAGAAGGTCGCCGCCAGCGTGTACCTGATTCTTCCGGTAGGCGTCGAGGTGCCCGCCGAAGAACGCGCACTACTTGCCGACCGCTCCAACGATCAAGATTTTTGATCCGCTGTCGTGTGGGTACTGATTCATTACGTCGCTCAATTGTTTTTGCTGTGTCTGCTTGGACGAATCGTTCTGAGCTGGTTTCCGCCATCTGGCTCCGGACCAATAGAGACGCTTCGACAGGTCCTCTACCGCGTCACTGAGCCAGTTCTTGGACCGATCCGAGCCTTACTTCCTCCCGTTCGTGTGGGCGGGATGGGGCTCGACCTTTCCCCGATGATTGTGTTTATCGGACTGGAAATCCTTTTGGCGTGGCTGCCGGGCTGAGCCCAATCTGAGGGCGTTGACACCCGAGCCGCGTTCGGCCGATACCATCGCCGCCATGGAAACCACGCCCGGAACTCCCCACCTTCTAACTGACGTTCGGTTCTCTGTGAGCCGCAAGGGATACGACCCCGATGAGGTCGACAATTTCCTTGAGCGCGTCAGCGCTGCGGTAGCTCAACTGCAGGACAAACTTCGTCAGGCAACGTCAACGGCCGAAGCCGCTGAAGCCCGAGCCGCCGACGCGGTTCGTAGCGAAAGCCGACTGCAAGCACGAATCTCGGAACTCGAATCAGGCGTCGCGGTGTCAGCTGCTCCTGCTGTGGTGGCACCGATTCGTTCTGTCGATCCCTCGATCGACGCTGAACAGGCATCGTCTGTTCTTGTGATGGCACAGCGCACTGCTGATGCAACAATCAACGAGGCGCGCACCAATGCCGCGCAAATGCTTACTGAGTCCGAGGTCGAGGCCAGTCGCATTCTTTCTGCGGCAAAAGCACAGGCCGATGAAGCGTTGCGCGATCTCGACAATGCCCGTCGCGAACTCGCAGCAGACAACGCAGCACTCGAAGCATTCCTTGCTGAACAGCGCGCCGTAATCGCAAATGGCCTTTCACGCATTCAGGCAGTTATCGACGATCCGGCGGCGTTGCGCGTCGGAACACCTCCAGTGGAATTCGCGAGTCCTGCGGCGATCGAACCTGCTCCTGCTCCTGCTCCTGCTCCTGCGGCTCCGGTCCGAGTGCAGGAACCAGAGGTTTTCCAACCAGTTCTGGCCGATGATTCAAGCTGGAGTCCCGAAACGTCAACAACCGGATTGTTTGCTGACAACGACTCCGACAGTGGTCCCGCCACTGCAGCAGTGCGGGCTCTCGACGACGAGTTCCTGGCCGAAGACGACGACGATGCCGACGCGGCAATGCGCCGGTTCTTCGACGCCGACTTCGACGACGACCGTCGCTGAATCAAAGAAAACGTTCGGGACTTCTCAGCTAGGGCTGAGGGGTCCCGTTTTCGTTTTCTGACACGTCGCCTGAAGGTCAGGCGCGTCAGTCGACACGAATGATCGAGATCGGAATGCTGGTTCCATCGATCTCAATCGCACGATCGCCTTCACCGAACTCGAGTGATCGAGCGAGAACTTCGGCCATGATCGTTTCGCGGTGAGTTTCGATGACGGCACGGAGGCCGTCATCGGCATCGATCGTGACTGCGATTCGATCGGCAATTTCCAAACCGGCGGTCTTTCGGGCATCGTTCAGCGAGCGCACGAGTTCTCGGGACGTTCCTTCGGCACGAAGTTCGTCATCGAGTTCGAGGTCAAGAGCAACTGCCCAACCGTCGTCTTCGACGAGCGCAAGATCGGCGTGTTTTTCGGCGCGGACCTCGACCTCTTCGGAACTGAGTCGCTCGCCAGCGATCTCGATCCAACCCTGCTCTGCGAGTTGCGCGTGAAGTGCCGAACCATCGGCATCAGCAAGGGCGGCTTTGATCTCGTTGACGCGCTGGCCAAGTCGAGGTCCGAGGAGTCGGAAGTTTGGGATGACGCTCCAGCCCATGAGGCCAGAAAGCGAATCGAGTCGTTCAAGTGTCTTCACATTGAGTTCGACTTTGATTTCGGCTTCGATTTCGGGGCTGAGGTTGGTTCCGCCATGAAGAAGGAGGGCTCGAGCCAAGGGCTGGCGCACTTTCATCTTGGCGTCGGTGCGGGCTGAGCGGCCAAGGCTTACAAGTCGTCGGGCCGCGTCCATCTGCTCGGCCAAAAGAGGCTCGTGACGGCCACTGGCTGCCGGCCAGTCCGTGAGGTGGACGGATTGGCCCCCTGTGAGCGTTGTGTAGATCTCGTCGGACAGGAATGGGCAGAAGGGTGCAAGCACCTGAGAAATGGTGGTGAGGCACTCGTAGAGCGTGGCGTGAGCGGCAGCATCACTGGACTTCCAGAAGCGGGGCCGACTGCGACGCACGTACCAGTTCGACAAATCGTCGATGAATTTCGCGATTCGACCGGAACCGCTGAGGGCATCAAAACCCTCAAGGGACGCGGTGACGGTGGCCACGGTGTCGTCGAGTTCAGAGAGGATCCAGCGATCAAGGACATGCGTGGGCGGAGCTGCTTGCGGGTCGGGCTGCCATCCGTCGAGGTCGGCATAGGTGGCAAAGAACGAAAACACATTCCAGAGTGTGAGCAACGTTTGGCGTGTGGCTTCGCGGATGCCGTCAGGGAAAACGCGCCGTGGTGTCCATGGCTGTCCCGATGAAAAGAAATACCAACGAAGAGCGTCGGCACCGAGAGTGTCAAAAATATCGAATGGTGCGATGACGTTGCCACGCGACTTCGACATCTTCTGCCCGTTCTCATCGACGATGAGTGCGAGACAGACAACGTTCTTGTAAGGCGTTGAACCGAAGACCAGAGAGTTCACCGCGAGGAGCGAATAAAACCAGCCACGGGTTTGGTCGATGGCTTCACAGATGAAGTCGGCTGGGAATGCACCATTGAAAGAATCGGCATTTTCGAATGGGTGATGACGCTGAGCCGAAGGCATTGATCCGGAGTCGAACCACGCGTCGAGGACAGGAGCGACGCGGCGCATCGTTCCCGAGCAGCCATCTGCGTTGCAATCGAAGGTGATGTTGTCGACGTGCGGGCGATGAAGATCGAGTTCAGTGAGATCTCGTGCGGTGAGTTCGCTGAGTTCGGCGACAGAGCCGATGCAGTGTTCATGGCCGTTGGCATCGCAACGCCAGATTGGAAGCGGAGTTCCCCAATAGCGATCGCGTGAAAGTGCCCAATCGATGTTTCCTTCGAGCCACTTGCCAAATCGTCCGTGTTTGATGAATTCGGGATGCCAGGAAATCTGCTCGTTTTCAGACATGAGCAGATCACGATGTTCCGATGTACGCACGAACCAAGACGTTTTCGCCCAGTAGATGAGCGGAGTGCTGCATCGCCAGCAATGCGGGTAGCTGTGCTCGTAGGCCTGTTCGCGAACGAGTAGTCCGCGGGCATCGAGATCATCGATGATGTCGCGGTCGGCATCTTTTACGAAGGTTCCTGTCAAGAACGGAACGGAGTCATCGAAAGCAGCGTCGGCGTTAACCGGATTCAAAACAGGAAGCTTCTCCGCTCGACCAACGACAGCGTCGTCCTCGCCGAATGCGGGAGCGAGATGAACGATGCCGGAACCATCGTCGGTCGTAACAAAGTCGGCGGCAACGACACGCCAACCGTCTGCGCCGGCAGGTGCAGCGAGGGTGTCAAACGGTCGTTCATAACGCCATCCAACTAGATCGGCGCCTTTGAACTGCTCAACGATGATTGCGTCTTCGGGTGCAAGCGCTGCGGCCATGATTAGGTCGCGACTTCCATCGGTAGACGCCGTTCTTACATAGTCAATGTCGGGGCCGACGGCGGCGGCAACATTGGAGATGAGTGTCCAGGGGGTTGTGGTCCACACCATGAGGTCGACATCACGATCGACGATGGGGAATCGCACATAGACCGACGGATCAACGATGTCGCGGTACACGTCGGGCTGGCCGAGTTCATGACTCGATAATGCGGTGCCACAGCGACCGCAGTAGGGCGAGACTTTGTGGCCTTCATAGAGAAGTTCTTTGTCCCAAAGCTGTCGAATGAGCCACCACACCGATTCGACATAGGAGTTGTCGAGGGTCCAATACGCATCGGCGGTGTCGATCCATACGCCGGAACGCTCGGTGAGTGCGGTCCAATCGGTGACGTAGCGCTGAACTGATTCGCGACATCGTTGGTTGAACTCGGCGATACCGAATTCTTCGATTTCTTGTTTGGTCGAGAGTCCGAGTTCTTTTTCGACCTCGAGTTCGACGGGTAGGCCGTGGCAATCCCAGCCACCCTTGCGAGGAACATCTCGGCCCCGCATGGTCTGAAAGCGTGGATAGATGTCTTTGAAGACTCTCGCCCACACATGGTGAAGGCCGGGCCGGCCGTTGGCAGTCGGCGGGCCCTCATAGAAGATCCAGGGCTCGCCACCGGCCCGCAAACGGCGGGTCGCAGCGATGGTGTCATCGGCCTTCCACTGGTCCAGACGACGCTGTTCGAGGGAGGGGAGGTTGAGATCTGGGTCGACGGGACCGAATGGCATGAGGGCCAAGCGTACGCCGTTGCTGAACGGCTTCCGTGCGTGTGGGTTGACGTGGGAGGGTGGCGCCCTTACCCTCCGCCGATCCACCGCCACTCAAGGGAGATCATCCGTGGCAGTCAAAAAAGTAACGGCGAAGAAGTCCGCAGCGAAGAAAGCTCCGGCCAAGAAGACGGCGAAGGCGGCTCCGGCCAAGAAGGTCGTGAAGAAGGCGGCTCCGGCCAAGAAGGCCCCAGCGAAGAAGGCGGCCCCAGCGAAGAAGGTCGTGAAGAAGGCGGCTCCGGCCAAGAAGGCCCCAGCGAAGAAGGTCGTGAAGAAGGCGGCTCCGGCCAAGAAGGCCCCAGCGAAGAAGGTCGTGAAGAAGGCGGCTCCGGCCAAGAAAGCCCCGGCCAAGAAGGTCGTAGCGAAGGTGGCTCCGGTGAAGAAGGCCGTCGTC
>WLMU01000119.1 GCA_009700115.1 Actinomycetota bacterium | reverse complement strand
CGTAGAAGATCGAGGTCGTCTTCGTAGAACGGTGAGACCCACACGTTCTTCTTGAACTGTTCCACCGGATTGTTCGTGAACATCGACGGAGTCTGGCCATAGATCTTGCCGAAACGCTTAAGAAGCGGACGAACCCAGTTCGCACCGGTTTCCACGGTGGCGAATCGAATATTCGGGAATCGATCCATAACGCCGTGAAGAATGAGTGCAGCAAACGTGTCGGCAACTGCGTCGTGCGAAAGCGCCTGACGAAGCGGCTCGAACTTATGCGCTTCCATCTCTGACTTCTCGCCCCACATAGTGATGAGGTCGTAGTAAGCGTTTGCTCCGCCGTGATAGACGATCGTCACACCAGATTCCTGAACTCGAGCCCAGAACGGATCGAACCGCGGATCGCCCGGTGACTTCAAACCTTCATCGGTGCGAACTGGTCCGGTGCCGACAAGAACGACACGCGCATCGCGATCGAGTGCCCACTCAAGTTCGGCTACTGCGTTGTCGACATCGGACAGCACGATGTACGGAGTCGAGAAGATTCGGTTTTCGTAAGCGAAGCCCCAGTCCTCTTCAAGCCAACGATTGAAGGCGCGGAATGCAGCTTGTGCAGCAGGAAGGTCGTCGCCGAGTGCTTGTTCCATACCAACAGCGAGCGTTGGGAAGAACAATGCGCCATCGACATTCAAGCTGTCCATGGTCTTCAAACGGATTTCACGGTCGCGGTAGGCCGGATCGCAAGGAAGAAGCTCGCCAAAGAGATCTTTGACACTGTCGCCCTTGGGGTTACGGCCACGGAAGTACTGCTCGAGGCTCCCTGGCGCCGAAAGCATGTCGAACGTCGGGTTGGGGATGAAGCGGTTGATCTTGCCGCCAACAAGCAACATTTGGCGACCATTCACTTCGGCCCACATCATGCAACGACGTTTGAACTCGGGCTCGATGTAACGAGTGAATGCGTCCATCGGCTCGTAATAGTGATTGTCAGCGTCGAACACAGTCGTGATCTCGGTCATGATTCCCCTTGGTCAGGTCAGCCCCGATTCCCCCGGGGCGCTTCGCCTACGGTAGCCAACCTCAACCCACTCTCACACCCGAGGTGAGCCGTGAACGTGCCCACGAACAATCCCGCTGCACTGCCCACCGACGAGGTTGCAGAGATCGACCTTGCTTGGCTCGCTGCAGCCCTTGGCGCACAGGCAAGCAGCGTTACCGCCCTGAAGGTGGGAACCGGGCAAATGGGCCAATCGTGGCGGCTAACGATCGACTGGGCCGACCCCAACTGCTCGCTTCCCCGAACGCTCGTGGCCAAGATGGCGGGTGGCGATCCGGCGACCCGAACGCTCATCGCCGATGGCTATCGGAACGAGTTCCTCTTCTATACGGCCATTCAATCCAGCATCTCGGTGAAATCACCGAAGTGCTGGTACGCCACGATTACTGAAGACAACACATCGTTCGTTCTTCTCCTCGACGACCTGGCACCCGCCATTCCTGGTGTCCAAGTCAATGGAGTGAGCTTCGAAGAAGCACTCATCGCTGTGCGTAATCTCGCCGGCCTTCACGGACCGCGTTGGGCGGATCAGACGCTGCTTGAACTCGATGGCATTGCACTGCCAAGCCCCGAGGGTGCGGACTTCCACGCGCAAATCTTGGCCGGAGCCATTCCGATCTTTGTCGAACATTTCGCATCGTTCCTGGGACCCGAAGACGAAGCGACCATCGCAACCGTGCCACCAAGATTGGTCGAGTGGATTACCGCGCGCCTCGATCGATTTACTCTCATTCACGGCGACTACCGACCTGACAACTTGATGTTCATGCCCGACGGTTCGGACGTCACCACTCTTGATTGGCAAACGCTCGGTCTTGGCCTCGCCGGACGCGACATTGGTTACTTCCTGGCAACAAGTATGGCGCCCGCCACGCGTCGCTCCCACGAGCACGAACTTGTCTCGGCCTACTACGAGACGCTCCTTAGTTATGGCGTCGACGACATGACGTTCGATGAATGCTTCGAGGATTACCGCCTCGGTGTGGCGCAAGGTCCGCTCATCACCATCCTTGGCTCCGTCTACGCGACTGCTGAACCAAGCGCGGAATCAGATGCGATGTTTGCCGCCATGATCACACGCAGCTGCGCGGCAATCCGAGATCTCGATCCGTTCTCGCTTTTGTAAAACAGCGAGCAACTACTTCCAGCCGAGTTCTTTCGTTGTCTTTGCAGCAAGGCGAAGTTCCGCAAAAGCCACAGCCTCAACGTCGGCAAGTTCAGCCGAGGACACTCCGAGGGCCTCGGCATATGAGCCGTTTGCCCAAATCAATGCTGTGAGTTTGATTGCCTGTGCAGTTGCCATTCGCTCATTGACCCCGAGGCCCATGAGGTTATCGACCGCGAGTTGAATTTGAAGACGAGTCGACGCTGCGAATCGTTTCTTTGGAACGCCACAAATGATGAGGTACTGAACAAGTGCCCCACGCTTAGCGAAATACGGCCGAGCAATCTCAACCAGTGAATTATCGAGATTCGCCGCGGATTCATTTGCATCCTTGCGTCGCTGCTGTTCGGCAGTAACAACTTCAACGATCTTTTGCGAGAGGTCATCGGCAAGTGCTGCGAACAAATCGAGGCGAGTGCCGAAATAACGATGTATGTAACCGTGGTTCAGACCGATCTTGTCGGCAAGGTCCTGCATAACGATGTCCGGAAGCGGCGTTTTTTCCATCGCCTTGCTGGCCGCATCAAGAAACATCCGAGTGGCTTCAGCGCGGCTGTAGCGCTTCGGCTTCACGACTTTCGACTTATTCGCCTTCGCCATACATCCCCATTGCCCTACATTCCTATTGCATTTCCCCGAACTTAGACTTTACCGGCAAAACAAAAATCATTCAGAAATGATGCAGAAAGTCAACCGACCACACGCGAAGGAGGGGCAGACCGAGGTCCGCCCCTCCTTAAGTTCTGCACAACGAGTGAACTCACGCCTGCAAGAAATTGATGCCTGTCGGGGCGATCTGGAAGACCTCGGAAGCAAAACGTCCGCCAAGTTTGGTGGCATCCCACTTCTTGTTGTTGTTGTCGATCGTGACCTTTTCACGCCAACCCTGCATCCAGATGATCTTGTCGTAAAGCGAGCGCATGACCTGGCCATTGACGTAGGAAGCTTGATCGCTAGCAAGCCATGCAACAAGCGGTGACGAGTTGCCCGGATCCATCGGATGAAAATCATCGTCAGCAATTGCATCGGGTTCGAACGCCTCGCCGGCACCAGGCATTGTCGCGGTGATGCGAGTGAGTCCGGCCGGACCAATGCAGTTCACAGTGGTTCCGATTCCGCCGAGTTCAAGCGCAAGCGTAAGCGTGAGTCCTGCAATCGCCATTTTTGCCGTGGCGTAGTTTGTCTGACCAAAGTTGCCGCCAAGACCAGCACCCGATGTGGTGTTGATAATGCGGCCAGCACGCGCAGTGCCTGCCTTGGACTGGTCACGGAAGTACTTCGCTGCGAAATGTGACGTTGACCATGTGCCACGCACATGGACCGCCATGACGGCGTCCCAGTCCTCAACCGGCATGTTCCAAATGGCAGCGTCGCGAACGATGCCTGCGTTGTTCACGACGATGTCGAGACCACCGAAGGTGTCGATGGCCTGCTGCACCATTTCGCCGCAAGCTTCGTGATCGGTGACATTGCCGTAGTTCGAGACAGCAACTCCGCCACGCTCTTCGATGAGAGCGACAGTTTCGTCTGCAGCCTTGCCTGCACCTTCACCAGAAACACTGCCGCCGAGGTCGTTTACAACAACCTTGGCGCCGTGCTTTGCCAGTTCCATGGCGTGACCACGGCCGATGCCGTGTCCCGAGCCAGTGACGATGGCGATCTTGCCGTCGAGCATGCCCATTGAAAGCGTTCCTTCGTAGTCGATCGGATCATCACCCGACTAGGTGATGAGGTTCCTCGCCAGCATGGACCGTGGCCCGAGCGAGAGCCCTGTTTTTCTAGCAGGACCAGACCGAGAGACCCGAATGCCGCTCAGGGAAGCGGCAGCACTAATGGATCAGGGGCAGCATCAATCGACTCCGTCAGCAATCCGAGGGCACGGGCGAGATCAGCCCGTTCTGTCTCGCTGAGACCAAGCGACTCTTCCCAAGCATGAAGATCGGCATTCACTCGCTTCGCGAGATCGATACCTGCCTCGGTCGCTTCGACAACAACGCGTCGTCGATCGCCAGGATCTGGGAGCCGTCGAATCAAACCCGCCCCCTCGAGCCGATCAAGGGTCAGCGACATGCCACCGGTCGTTCGACCAAGCACTTCGCAGATAGCGGTCGGGGCCGAGCGTTGGTCAGGTGAACGTCGGACCACGCCAAGCACCAAATAGTCGGCAACCGAGATCGATGATGTGCCGGCGATTTCACCCAGCACACGATCGACCGCCACATTGAGGCGAACGACATGTCCGAGCAAACCATCGGTTCCCCAAAGTTCTTCGGCCACTAGGGCTTCACACCGAAACGATCGAGGCCGTAGGCCTTCACCGCGTTCGAACGCAGAACCATTCGACACTCTTCGGCGTTCATCCCCGCAGCGGTGAACAACTCATGCGCGACCTTGCGCGAATGCGGGAATGTGCCATCGGAATGTGGGTAGTCGGTCTCCCACAAGATGTGATCGGTCCCAATTGCATCGCGGTTGATGAGTCCGTGGAGATCATCGAACACGCAGCCGTACACGCGACCCTTCACCTGTTCGCTCGGCAGTGTCTTGACATGATCGACATCTGCTCGACCGTCGCGCCACACGGCATCCATTCGTTCGAGTTGGAACGGCATCCAACCGACCTGGCTCTCGGCATAGGCAATGGTGATGTCGGGGAATCGCTCAAGCGACCCTGAGAACACCCAATCGCACAATGATCCCTGGGCATTTTGCGCATACATCGACATCGAGGTTGCGAGAGGGGCATCGTCAGAAGTTGTCGGCATTGATGACGACGATCCGATGTGCATCGAAACGCTGGTATCCGTTTCCTGACAGACGTCCCAAAGAACATCCCACTTACCTGTGTAAAGCGAGGGCTGACCGAGTTTGGCCACATTTTCGCTGAACGCGATTGCGAAGCTTCCCTTTTCGGCGCAACGACGAACTTCTTCTGCAGCAAGTTCTGGATCCCAAAGCGGAACAAGTGTGAGTGGAATCAATCGACCCTTGCCCGCACCGGCACACCAGTCGTCAATCATCCAATCGTTGTAAATACGCAGACACGTGAGCGCGAGATCTTTATCGGCACGATCAAGAAATCCCTGGCCCGCAAATCTCGGGAAGATGTTGGGATAGTTGATTGCAGCATCGACGTGGTTCAGATCCATATCGGCAAGTCGCGCCGTTTGATCCCACGTGCCATCGCGAAAGTCTTCGTAGACAGCAGGGATGTTGCGTTGTTCATCACGCGGCACGCCTGCGGGCGCATGCAGCAAACCCGTGGGCATAACTAGGTCATCGAACAACCACACATCGCACCATGTGCCATCTTCGACGTTGCGCTCGTAGCCGTAGTGTCCGCCCTTGAACGAAAGCTTGACCTTCTCGCGAACGGTGCGCGGCCCCCGTTCACGAAGCGAAGCTGGAAGTTGCTGTTGCCACAGTTCCTTCGGTTCCATGACGTGATCGTCGACCGAAATCATGTTTGGCAGATCGTTCTCGGCCGGAGTGAGCTCGGCTTTGGCAGTGGCGGTTTGCGTCGGGGTCATGGCGTTCCTCCTGCGGGCCCTTGGGGGCGTGATGCGGACCCTCAGATATTGCTTTGCTAAAAGTTACTTTGTCAAGAGGTACTTTTCGGGAGCTGGCAGCCGGCCGCCAAACCCAGCCGAGCCGAGATCTGCCCTCGGTGACCTGCAACCCAGCGATACACCAGGCCGGCCACGGTATGCACGCCTGGAAGCCGCAGCCCAAATGCCATTGCTCGACCCGATCGACCAGCGCGCTCGAGGACGGCGGCCACCGCATCGACGGCGGTCGACGATCCTCCTGGAAAAGTCACGACGATGGCGTCGGCCGATGTGGCGAGCAAGACCTGGTCATCGAGTTCACGATTCGGTCGGTAGATCACCGACGCATCAGTGCGACCGAGCAACCAACGGACTGACATCGAACACACACCACAGTCATCGTCGAACCACACGGTGAGCTCGCCATGAGTTCGCTGACGAGGAAGCAGTTTTGGAAGCCCAATACGAACGTGCACAGCAGACGCGTGATGAACAATCGGATCACCATCCACCTCGAATCCGGCAATGGACGCGAGCCCGGTATCGGACCCGATGAATCGCGCAGTCGTGAGCGGCCACGGTTCGTGTTCGACAGG
>WLMU01000118.1 GCA_009700115.1 Actinomycetota bacterium | reverse complement strand
TTCGCGTGAAACGTTTTCGAACTGAGCAACATTTTCTGCGGTCTGACCCATGCCGAGGTAGTAATCGGAGATGCCAGCGGCGAACGGCGCCCAAACTGGGGCACCCCCAGTTGCACGCTCGGCGGTGCGAGCTTCAGATGCACTCATGAGCGGGTTGTGTGTGCCTGGCATGCCGTCGGACATTCCGAGGCCGAATTGGCTCACGGTTTCAACACCAGCGGAGACGAAGATGTCACCCTCGCCAGCCTTGATCGCGTGCGCAGCCATACGAATGGTTTGGAGTGACGACGAGCAGTATCGGTTAACGGTGACGCCGGGGATGTGACCCATGCCTGCGAGTTCGGAAACAACGCGAGCAATGTTGTAGCCCTGAGCGCCGGCGGGTTGTGCGCAGCCGAGCATGATGTCTTCGACGAGTGTCGGATCAAGTGAGGGGACCTTGTCGAGAGCGGCGCGAATGATTGTGGCCGCGAGATCGTCAGGGCGAACCTGGGTGAGCGAGCCCTTATGGGCACGACCGATTGGTGAACGGGCGGTCGAAACGATGACTGCTTCGGGCATGAGAGCTCCTTGGTGCACGGAACGCCGGACGGTTCCGGCGGCGAGGGCCAAACTGAGCCCTTGGTCGGATTGTCTATCGCAAGGAACCTACTGAGCGGTAACTATCAGGGGAGAAGGCGTGCGAGAAGCGTGGTCGTGGGGTAGAACCGTCCTCTCCCATCTCCCCGAAAGGCCTTGTCCGCTCTAAGCGGGCGAAGGGCCAAGGTGACTCAAATGGCACTTGATCTGCGAACCCTGATTGACCCCAACACCACAGCGGTGGTGACCTCTGAGTGTCAGAACGGGGTGCTTGGGGCGGAAACCTCGCTGCCAGAGTTGGCCGAAGCCGCCCGTGTGCAAGCCATTCCAAATGGAGCTCGGTTGCTTCATGCGGCCAGAGTCGCCGGTGTCCAAGTTGTGCACGCGGTGTTTTGGCGTCGTCCTGACTATCGCGGTGGCAATACCAATGGTCGATTGTTCGTTGCCATGCAGAAACATGGAGCAGTTGCCATGGAGCCGGGCAGTCATCTCGCAATGCCGATCGACGAATTTTCTCCTTCTCCTGACGATCTGATTCTTGGTCGTTACCACGGACTCGATCCCATCGGAGGCACCGATCTCGATCCAGTTCTGCGCAATCTGGGAATTCAAACCGTTGTCGTCATTGGCGTATCGGTGAACGTCGCGCTTATGGGACTTTCGATCGGATTGGTCAACAACGGCTATCAGGTTGTTGTCCCACGCGATGCCGTTGCGGGTGTTCCTGCGGACTATTCCGAAATGTTGCTCGACAACACCTATCAAATGATTTCGACGGTGGTCACCACCGACGATGTCATCAACGCATGGTCGTGAGTCTGAATCTGCCTAAGTCGGGCTCGTGACTGCTCAGCCGAGTCCAGACGCAGACCGTCAACTTGGGCGTCGCGGTGAAGCAACGCGGCAGCGTTTTCTCAGCGCGATCGCGGAGCTTCTCGAAGAAGGCACCTATCGGGAATTAACCGTGGTTGATGTTGCGCGCCGAGCAGGAACCTCGCCGGCAACGTTCTACCAATACTTCGCGACTGCCGAAGACGCCGTGCTTTCGCTCGCTGGTGCGACGGTCGATATCTCTGGTCCAGAACTTGCGTCACTGATCGAGATTCGTGATTGGACAGATGCGCACGGTTGGGAAGCCTCACTCAACGTCGCAGATGCCTTCATCGCGTTATGGGAACGCCATCGTTCGATTTTGCGAGTGATTGATCTCGCAACCGATGAAGGCGACCAACGATTTCGCGACGTACGAACACGGTTGCTCGGTGCCCCGGCAGAAGCATTTGTTGTGGTCTTGCGCAATCGGCCGGATCGCCAGGTCGTTGATCCGTTGGCCGATGCCGGAGTTTTGGTGTCGATGCTGGCTCACGTCTCTGCCCACATTGAGGGATTGCAGTCGTGGGGCGCAGATCGTGACGAGTTGCGACGGAGCATGGCTCGAGTCGTATTTCTGACTCTGACTGGTCAATCGCCACCGGGGGATTGACCATCGGGCGATTGGGTGGCGTCAGACCGAGCTCGATCGGCGATTGAGCCCCGCCGAAAGAGTGCCCATAGGCAAAGCCCTGAAGCGGCGGCGATGGCAACGGCGATGAGCGGCCACGGCGCAGACGAGGCGGTGAGCGCGTCGGCGAAGAGGTTCATGTCAATACGCTAGAGGCGCTGTGCTGGTCAGGGTGACGCGTGGCCGGTACCTTGCGAACGCACGACTTTGCGAACCCGTCGATCTGAGGCAGCACGATGAAGATTTCTGTTGGACTTCCAACCCACCATGTGGATTCACCCGACGAATGGTGCACGGCGAAGGCCATTACTGAAATGGCCCAGGCATCCGAGGCTGCGGGCGCCGACGCGGTATTCGTAACCGATCACCCAGCCCCCGATGTGACATTTATGGCCAGAGGTGGCCACCACGCTCTCGATCCATTTGTTGCACTGACAGTGGCATCGACTGCGACAACGTCACTTCGACTTCACTTCAATCTTGCGATCCTCGCCTACCGCAATCCATTTACTACGGCGAAAGCGATTGCAACGCTCGATGTCATCTCCAATGGGCGAGTCATTCTTGGAACCGGCGCCGGATATCTTGCCCCCGAGTTCGCTGCAGTTGGTGGCGATTTCGATCAACGTAACGACGTCACCGACGAATCCATTCGGGCGATGAAGGCGATCTGGTCTGGTGAACCGGTGACCATGAGCGGACTGCACTTTGACGCCGTCGAAACGATTGCATTGCCGTTGCCGGTGCAACAGCCATCACCACCTATCTGGATCGGCGGCAACTCAAACCGTGCAATCCGTCGCTCCATTGAACTCGCCGACGGATGGAATCCGATGCCCAGCCCCGCGCGAGCAAGTCGGATGTTGCGCACCCCGCCAATCGAAACAGTCGAGGACCTTGCCCGTCGGATCGGTGATCTCCGCGCGGCGTCAGAGAAAGCAGGGAGGGAAATTCCGCCTGAGGTGATTTTCACTCCGATCGGATATGACCTCTTCAGCGGATCATTCCCAAACGCGACGCAGTTTGTCGACGACATAGCGGCCTATTCCGCAATTGGAGTGAGCGCACTCACGATCAACCTTCCAGGAACCACACGCTCCGAATGGATCGACAGTGTTGGTTGGCTCGGTGCAGAAGTCATCGCCAATATCGATTCGTGATCATCGGTGACCAACGAAGCGGCGATGACATCGAGCGACATAGATCAAGCGGTTGCGATATTGCGCGCCGGAGGTCTTGTGGCATTCCCAACCGAGACGGTCTACGGGCTAGGCGCCGATGCTTCGAACGATGCCGCAGTAGGACGCGTGTTTTCGGTGAAAGGTCGTCCGACCGATCACCCGCTCATTGTTCATCTCGCCGACGCCGAGCAACTCGATGGCTGGGCAGCGATCGTCACTCCTACGGCGCGTCTTTTGGCCGATGCGTTCTGGCCCGGACCACTCACGATTCTTGTTGAGCGGTCAGCGTCGGTTTCGCTTGCGGTAACCGGTGGTCGATCAACGGTTGGCCTTCGCGTTCCTGATCACCCTGTTGCGCGTGAACTTCTTCGAGCGTTTGGTGGGGGAATTGCTGCTCCATCGGCAAATCGATTCGGTCGGGTGAGTCCGACAACTGCAGCTCACGTCGCGGCTGATCTCGGTGAAGACGTGGATGTGGTTCTTGATGGAGGACCCTGTCGCGTCGGAGTTGAGTCCACAATCGTCGATCTCACAGGTGAAGTTCCCGTCGTGCTTCGGTCGGGTGGCATTTCAATCGACCGATTAGAAGAACTGCTAGGTCATGTCGTTGATGTGCGTGTAAGTGCCGAACCTGCAGGGGGTGGTGCGCGCGCTCCGGGCATGCTTGAGGCGCATTACGCGCCGGAAGCGCGCGTCATTCTCGCGAGCGAACACGATGTGATTGATGTAGTGGCTGACGCGCTGGCGGCTGCAACTGGTCGAGTCGGTCTTCTGGCTCCAACGGTCATTGCCGGCTTGTCTGAAGATGTTGTTGAACTTGAACCCGCAGGGACTGCCGATGACTACGCGGTAGTTCTCTATTCGCGACTTCGTCAGGCAGACAGGCTTGGCTTATCAGTGCTTATTTGCGTTCCACCGCCGAATGTCGGCATTGGACTCGCGGTGAACGATCGATTGCGTCGCGCTGCTGCGTCGTCGATGTAATGACCCTCGTCAGACAACAGTGATTGTTCGTTTATGCCAGCCGGTGTAGCCGTCGATTGGCCGAGGGGTGGGCTCGCCGGTTTGCACCTTGCCGTCGGCGGAATGGCAACGCACCGCGATCTGATGACTTCCTTTGGGAGCATCCCAGTCGTAAAACCATTGGCGCCACATGCCACCGGAGATCGAGTCGCCTAACTCTGCTTTGTGCCACTCGCCGTTGATCTGAACATCAACCCGGGAAACACCTGAGTTCGGCGCCCATGCGACACCGGCGATGGTGACGATTCCTTCAGCTGGTTTTGTCTCTTCTTGTGGAACATCGATGCGAGACGAAAGTTTGATTGGACCGTTCTTGGCCCAGCCTTGGTCGATCCAATAGCCGTTGACTTCGTTCCAACCCGTGAGTTGGATCGAATCGAGCCATTTGGTCGAGGACACATAGCCGTAGAGGCCTTCGACGATCAGCCTTGCCGGGAAGCCGTTTTCTCGCGGAAGTGGAACGCCATTCATTCCAATCGCGACGAGAGCAGAGCGACCGTCGTAGACGGCGGCAGTGGGAAAGCCTGCGGTGAACCCATCGACGGAAAGTCCCAGAACTTGTTCGCCCGCGGGATCGACGCCGGCGCGATCAAGGAGCGTCCGTAACTCGACGCCTTGCCAAACGGCGGTACCGATGAGGTCGTCGCCGACTCGATTCGAGACGCACGCAAGCGTCACAGGGGCTTCGACCTGTTCCATTGCGAGTAATTCCTCGTAACTGATCGAAAGCGGCGTGCGGACCTTTCCCTTGATCTTGAGGCGCCATGCAGCGAGGTCAACGTTTGGAACGCTGAGTGCCGTATCGATGCGGAAGAACTCTGCGTTTGCTGTGATGAGCGGGGTGAGGCCGTTGATCTCGAGATCGGTAACCGATGAAAGCGATCGAGTCTGCGCGGGCAGCGTGCTGGCAGGCGATGGCAGTGTTGCGCCAGGGGCCGCTCCGAGCCCCGTGGTGCCCTTGGCGCCACTTGAGGCGAGGGCTTTGGTGCCAACAGCGGCGACTGCGGCCCCAGCGGCCGCGATACCTGTCCATCGGAGGAACGAGCGTCGGGTGCCCACCACGCGCTTATTGGATCGTGGTGGCGCTGGTGATGGGCCGTCGGGTTGCTGCTCGTCCATTTCACTAGTCAACCGCGTGCAGGACGGTTCGCGATGGTCAGGGGGCAGAAGGGCCTCAACTGGGCCGCCGGCTGACGCCCTACCGACCAGTCGGTAGGCTGCGGTTTGCCGCTCGCGCACCCTCAGGAAGTTCGATCCCGTTTCTGGCAGAAGGGTCCGCTTTGCTTGGCTAATTCTGGCGGTGGCGCGCGTTCATAAGGCGAACGGTCCCGGTCTTCGATCGAATCACCAGTGACTGCGTTGAGACGAAACCGGCACTGACGTGAACACCCTTGAGGAGTTCGCCATCGGTAATTCCGGTTGCGGCGAAGAAACAATTGTCGCCAGCAACAAGATCGTCGGTGCTGAGTACCTTGTTGAGGTCGTAGCCGGCAGCGATCGCTGCTGCTCGCTCTTCGTCATTGCGCGGCCACAAGCGGCCTTGAAGTTCGCCACCCATTCCCTTGAGTGCGGCTGCGGCGATGACTCCTTCTGGAGTTCCACCGATTCCGAACATGATGTCGGCGCCTGAATCGGGCCAAGCGGTGGTGATCGCCCCGGCAACATCGCCATCGGGGATGAGACGGATACGAGCGCCTGCTTCGCGGATCTCGGCAACGAGGTCGTCGTGACGATCACGGTCGAGGACAACGGCAGTGACGTCGCGAATATCGATGCGCTTTGCTTTCGCGACAGCCTTGAGGTTTTCCGTTGCGGAGAGTTCGATGCTGCACAGTCCGACGAGTTCAGGTCCCACCGCAAGCTTGTCCATGTAGACGCACGGACCAGGATCGAACATTGAACCCTTTTCCGACAGAGCGATCACGGCGAGTGCGTTGCCGCGTCCCTTGGACGTGAGGGTGGTGCCATCGATCGGATCGACGGCGATGTCGCATTCAGGGGGAGAGCCATCGCCGATGCGCTCGCCGTTGTAGAGCATCGGGGCTTCGTCTTTTTCGCCTTCGCCGATAATGACGGTGCCATC
>WLMU01000117.1 GCA_009700115.1 Actinomycetota bacterium | reverse complement strand
GAGTGGAGCTAAGGGGAATTGAACCCCTGACCTCTTCCATGCCATGGAAGCGCTCTACCAACTGAGCTATAGCCCCTAAAGGACTCCGAACTGTACCGGCACTCCGGAGACCCTCAAAATCGATACGAAGGCTGATCGAGAGCCATCGACATTTCTCTGCGGCTCGCGACGTGAAGGGAAACAGGCGGTTCGTCGCCTACCATCCGCCTTCATGGTTGACGGCTACGAACCCCCCATTCTCGAGGCGAAGTGGCAACAGCGTTGGGCCACCGACGGTTTCTACAACGTCGAGAACGATGATCCGCGGCCGCACTGGTACACGCTCTGTATGTATCCGTATCCGAGCGGCGCCGCCCACATGGGTCACGTCCGTAACTACACGTTCGGCGATCTGATCGTGCGTTACCGAACGATGAACGGTTACGCCGTTCTTTCTCCTATGGGTTTCGACAGTTTCGGACTCCCCGCTGAAAACGCAGCGATTAAGACGGGGCGCCATCCTCGCGAGTTCACTGATGAGCGAATTGAAATGCTTCGCAGTTCGATTCTGCGAATCGGAGCTGTCTATGACTGGCGTCGCCAAGTCACAAGTCATTCGGCCGAGTATCAGAAGTGGACGCAGTGGATCTTCCTGAAGTTTCTCGAAGCGGGACTTGCCTACCGCCGAAACGCTCCCGTCAACTGGTGTCCAGGGTGCCAAACCGTTCTCGCTAATGAACAGGTGAACGCCGATGGCACCTGCGATCGCTCGGGGGACGTAGTCGAGAAGCGTGATCTCGAACAATGGTTCTTGAAGATCACCGACTACGCCCAACAACTTCTTGATGATCTCGATGATCTTGATTGGCCTGAACGAGTCAAGATCATGCAGCGGAACTGGATTGGCCGCTCAGAGGGCGCCGAGTTCTCGATGGTAGTGGTCGATGAATTGGGTGAGCCACGCTCCGACGGAACATCGGTGGCCGTCTTCACCACACGGCCAGATACAAGTTTCGGAATGACCTACGCAGTCATGGCTCCCGAGCATCCACTGGTTGATGTCGTTGTCACCGACGATCGGCGGGCCCAGGTTTCGGCGTTCGTAGCGACTGCTCGTAAAGCCAGCGATGTAGAGCGCATGTCCTCGGAAGGATCGCTCGACAAACGCGGCGTGTTCACCGGTTCCTATGTTCTCAACCCATTCACGAAGAATCCAGTTCCGCTATATCTCGCCGATTATGTACTCATGGGATACGGCACTGGCGCAATCATGGCCGTACCGGCAGAAGACCAGCGCGATTGGGATTTTGCGAAGGCCCACGATCTCCCAATAGTGCGGACGATTGCGCCTCCGACTGAATTCGACGGCGAAGCGTTCACTGGCGACGGAGTACATATCAACAGCGGATTCCTCGATGGCATGGGCAAGACGGAGGCCATCGCTGCATCGATTGCCTTTCTCGAATCCGAAGGAATCGGAAATGGCACAATCAACTTCCGTTTGCGTGACTGGCTCGTTAGCCGTCAGCGTTTCTGGGGTTGCCCGATTCCGATTATCAATTGCGACGACTGCGGAATGGTTCCAGTTCCCGAAGTTGACCTCCCCGTCCTTGCTCCTGATGACGTTGAATTCCTCCCGACCGGCGAATCGCCTCTTGGGTTGCACGCGGGGTTCTTCGAGACGACGTGTCCGAAATGCGGCAAGCCTGCTCACAGAGAAACCGACACGATGGACACCTTCGTCGATTCGTCTTGGTACTACCTACGGTTCTGTGATCCTTGGAACACGGAACAACCGTTCTCAACCGAAGCAGTCAACGCGTGGATGCCGGTCGACCAGTACATCGGCGGAGTGGAACACGCGATCTTGCATCTGATGTACGCGCGATTCTTCACGAAGGCTCTTTCCGATCTAGGTGTTGCCCCGGCGAATTTGCGCGAGCCGTTCACTCGTTTGTTTACGCAGGGCATGATTCGGCTCGATGGCGACAAGATGTCGAAATCAAAGGGGAACCTGGTCGCTCCCGAAGAAATTCTCGATACCGACGGGGCAGATGCTCTCCGTCTTGCTCATTTGTTTGTGGGTCCGCCGCAGGATGATGTCGATTGGGAGGGTGTGGGTATCGATGGTTGTTCGCGATTCCTTCATCGAGTCTGGCGACTTGCGCTTGGAGAGACCGGCGGAGCTCTTGTCAATCGCGCTCCAAATGAGAGCGATACGGAACTCGAGCGACGAACCAATCGACTGATCGTGAAGGTCACCGACGACTACGAACGATGGGCGTACAACACGACGGTCGCCGCATTCATGGAATTTACGAATGAGCTGTATCGGTATGTGCAAACCGAGGAAGGGCCGCGCAAGGCAACACTCGACAATGCGATCGACACGCTGTTGCTTTTGATGGCGCCAATGGCTCCTCATATCACCGCCGAACTCCAGGAGATTCGTCACGGAGATGACATCCATCGTTTGTCGTGGCCGACACCCGATGAATCGATGCTCACCGTTGAGTCCGTCACCCTGGTCGTTCAGGTGAATGGCAAAGTCCGAGACCGAATCGAAGTTCCTTCGGAGACCGACGCCGCAACTGCAGAAGCAATCGCGCTGGCAAGTGAAAAAGTGCAGGCCCATCTCGGAGGAGTGCCGCCCCGAAAGGTCATCTGCAAACCGCCAACGCTTGTGAATCTTGTTGCCGGCTGACGCAGTTTTCTTGTTTTAGTCCTGGTCGCGGAGGAACTGTTCGAGCTCAGCCATGAGGTCGTCGCCCATCGGTAGCGGATCTTCTATGGCAACTTCGGTGTCGGCCTGAGCCTCGAGTTGGCGAACCATTTCGATATGTTCCTCGCTGTTGGCAACGAGTTCGTCGAGTCGGACGCGTGTGGTTCGAGCATCTTCGACGAGCGAGCCAAGGTTGAAATTCAGCCCGGCAAATGCCCGGAGGCCTTCGACCAATGCGAGTGCACCGCCGGGATAGGGCATCCCCGCTGCATAGTGAGGAATCTGGGCCCACAGAGCGGTCGCTTGAATTCCAGCGGCGGCGCACGAGAGTTGGATCGATGCATTGATCCCGGCGGGTACGTCGATGCGACCTGTAACGGAACCAACGCGTTGTGCCATTTCGGCGTCAGTTGCGGTTGTGACTAATTGCGTTGGTCGGGTGTGTGGCACAGGCGCTGGATACGCACCGAGCCCGAAAACGGCTTCGGTTCCGAACTGGTGAGCAAGATCAACAATGGCTTCGGAAAACGCCATCCAACGGTGGTCAGGTTCTGCTCCAACTAAAAACAGGACCGAGGCTCCATCCGAATCGAACCCCGCCTGAAGTTCAATCTTCGGCCAGGTGAGACCGGTGTTGATGCCGTCGAGAAGGTGCATGGTTGGTCGCCGCGAGCGATGGTCGATCAGTGCATCGGCGTCAAAGCGGGCGACGGTAATGGTTTCAAGATCTTCCAGAACGGTGCCGAATGCGTTTGTCGCTGCAAGGCCTGCATCGATCCACCCGTCGAGTCCGAGTAGGAGCGTCGGTGAGTCAAGTTCGGGGCTCTCAAGAAGCTCATAAAGTTCAGACATCACTGCCACCTATTTGGCCGGAAAGGGCGGCGAGTCCCGCTACGGCGAGACGTTGGACAGGACTCGTCCCTGAATCGGCATCGGTGGTTTGGTCGCCCATGGCCCCTGAACGGTAGCGAACCAGAACACCTTGCAAAATACAGGCGAGTTTCCAGTAGCCGAGAGCAACGTAGTAACCGATTTGGCTGAGGTCCCTGTCCGACTGTGCCCTGTACATCGCCAGAAGATCCGTTCGCGTCGCAAAGCCTTCGAGGGCTGTCGCTGAGCCGTCGAGAGCGGAGAAAGGGTCATCTGCTTGGGCCCAATAGACGAACATGAGTCCGAGATCGGCGAGCGGATCTCCGAGCGTGCAGAGTTCCCAGTCGAGTACTGCGACGACCGAGCCGCTCCGATCGACAATGCAGTTATCAAGCCGATAATCGCCGTGGACGATCGTTGCAGGACCCTGTTGGGGAATGGCTTGCGAAAGACGTTGGTGAAGTTCTGTCATCTCAACGATTGCGTCGTCCTTTGTAGCTTCCCATTGCCGCTGCCACCGAGAGAGCTGCCGCTCGACGTAGGACTCCTTGCGGCCGAGGTCGCCGAGACCGATTGCATCTACATCGACCGCATGGATCTTGATCAGGATGTCGATGAGTGAGCGTCCGGCATTCGTTCTTGCGGCAATCGTCAGCTCGGAACCAGCGGCGGCGTCGCGAGCGATAATTCCGTCGACAAACTCCATTACATAGAACGGAGCTCCATTCACGGCATCATCGTCACAGAATCCCACTACTGGTGCGACCGGAACATCAGTTGCACTCAGTGCCGTGATGATCCGGAATTCGCGACTCATGTCGTGAGCAGTAGCAAGGACATGACCGAGGGGAGGACGACGAAGGACCCAGCGTCGTCCCGCCGCATCTGTGACGTTGTAGGTGAGGTTTGAGAGTCCACCCGCGATTGGCTCGAACCGAAGCGGCTCTGCGAGATCAGGAACTCGCTTGATCATCCAAGCAGTCAGATTTTTGGCGTCGATACCAGCGACGTCGCTTGATGGTGTCACGTCAGCTCCGAACTCAGGATCCCGACACGCTACCGGTAGCTCCTTGTTCTCCGCTCCTTGGCTGGGCGCCGTATCCTTTGGGTTGTGATCATCGACGTAACAGACGCAACCCTTGAAGCAGAGGTCGTAAACCGTTCTCTGACAACCCCGGTAGTGGTTGATCTTTGGGCCCCATGGTGCGGCCCTTGTAAGACCCTCGGTCCGATGATCGAGGCGGCCGTCGATGCCACTGGGGGGCAGGTTGTGCTCGCCAAGATCAACGTTGACGAGAACCCTCTCTCTCAGCAGGCGTTCCAAGTCCAGAGTATCCCCGCGGTTTTTGCATTTGCCGGAGGGACGATCGTCGATTCTTTTGTCGGAGCGCAACCGGAAGCAAAGATTATTGAGTTCGTCAACGGCTTGGTTTCGGCAGGTGAACCGACGGAAATCGATCTCCTTCGTGAACAGGGTGACGAAACCTCTCTGCGCAAGGCACTCGAACTTGAGTCCGATAACGCCGAAGTAATCGTCGATCTCGCCGAGCTACTCGCGGGCGATGACCGTGGCGACGAAGCACTCGAACTGCTCTCGAAAATCCCAGAGACGCCCGAAACGCGTCGTATTGCCGCCTACGTTCGAAGCGGAACAGGGATGGCGTCTGAAGAGCAGATTGAAAATCGCCTCGCCGAGCTACTCGGCGAAGTGAAGGCCGACGACAAGGCTCGTCAAGAGTTTATTGACCTTCTCGAACTCTTGGGGCCCGCTGATCCTCGAACTGGCGCGTGGCGAAAGAAGCTCACCAACACTCTTTTTTGAGGGCGACTAGTTCGTTTTGCCCTTCTGCGCAGAAATAATTTCGCGTACATTGCAATTCCTTCCTTCACTGTTTGTTGTCTTCGCGCCAGTGGCGCGTGACCCGTGGGGGAGTGCACGTGGCGAATCAGGGAAGCACGAGTGATGCGGAAGCGAGGCCTGGTATCGGAAATGACGACGCACGTAGGGCACTTGAACGCCTGCGAATCGAAAGCGACGAAGTTCTTCAGAAAAGTTTGCCTCGGCGTCTGCGTGAAGTAGCTACCGGCGTTTCTGGCTGGTCGTCTGTATCGCTTCAGCGTCTCATGTTGGTTCTTTCTGCTGGGCTCTTGATTGCGCTGTTCGGCGCTGCTGCGTTCGTGAAGTACGCGAACACCGAGCGACAGTCGGTGCCCGGCAGCTCCTCTGCCGAACGTCCCTTACTCCAAGCCTCAAGTTCAACGACAACGACTGGTCCGGCCGTGGTCGTCGATGTCGGAGGCGCAGTGCGATCGCCAGGTGTGTACCGACTGACTCTCGGATCGAGAGTTGTCGACGCGCTCGAGAGCGCTGGCGGTCCAACCGAGGAGATCGATACGGTGCGCCTCAACCTCGCTGCTCAATTAGTTGATGGTGAGCGGGTCTGGATACCTCGACGTGGCGAGTCACTCGATGGAGGTTCGGTTGGCTCCGTGGGGCAAGGCACAGGAGGTCTCGGACTCCCGCAACCGATTGCTCCGATGAATCTGAACACAGCCACTGCTGAGCAACTGACTGATCTACCGGGCATTGGTCCGGCTACGGCGAAGGCAATCATTGAAAAGCGCAAGACATTGGGTCGATTTCGATCGGTCGACGACCTATTGGCCGTTAAAGGAATTGGTTCATCGAAACTCGACGCCATCCGCAGCAGCGTCGTTGTTCGGTGAAGCGTTCATTCTTTGGTAGTCGATGAGTGTTTCCAACCGCCTGTTTCAGGTTCGGCGAATCCTTCGATCTCATGTTGCCGTCGCGTTCGCTTGCGCCTGTTGGGCAGGGGCCTTCGTTCGGCTTCCCCTTCCGATGTGGCTCG
>WLMU01000116.1 GCA_009700115.1 Actinomycetota bacterium | reverse complement strand
CCGGGCCATTCGCCAGGAGGCGGACCGCTCACGATGACGAGGTCAGCCGCAGCACACAGTTCATCAATGATCGGATCGCCAGCAACAGCAGTTACCGAGCGTTGCCCATGGCGCAGATAACGAAAGAGTGGCGCATCGCCTTCGGTGGGCACACCCGACCACTGGGCATGACGCTGCGGATCGCCCTCGGGGGGCTCGACCCGCGTGACGGTCGCTCCGGAGTCAGCAAACAGTTTCGAGCAGTACGCGCCACTGAGATTCGTCGAAAGATCGACGACGACAATGCCTTTGAGTTCCCCTAGATCCCCCATCAGGGACCGACCGTAGTTCGCTCATCGCCGAAGCGGTACCGTCACGCTCGTGAATCTCGCCTTCGCCGGTGCCGGCATGATCTCGCTCGTCCATGCGATGGCAGCAGAGGCGACCGAGTCCCCCATCCTCGCCATTGCCTCGCGCACCGAAGCCCGAGCCGCCGAGCGGGCCGGGCAGGTCGGGGCCAAGGCAGTTACGTTCGACCAGCTTCCCGCCGGCGCCGACGCCGTGGTGGTCTGCACCCCACCGGACCGTCACACCGAAGGCACCCTCCAGGCCCTCGCCGCTGGCTGCGTTGTGCTCGTCGAGAAGCCCTTGGCCTCAACACTGGCCGAGGCCGATGCCATCGTGGCAGCGGGCGGTCAGGTCGTTTACGCCGAGAATCTGGCCTTCTCGCCGCTTGTCGTGCGCACCAGCCAACTCGTGACAGAGATCGGTTCACTCAACTACATGGAGATCCGCCAACTTTCGCCCCGACCGTCTTGGGGGGAATTCCTCGACCCGACCCGCGGCGGCGGCGTGTTGTTCGACCTCGGTTCCCACGCGATCGCCCTCGCTCTGTTGCTCGCCGGTTCCGATGCGCCGGTTGGCGTGCAGGCCAACCTTGAGCATTCTTCGGACATTGAGGTCGACGACTACGCCGAAGTGTTCATCGACTTTGCTTCAGGTCTGCGGGCTCGCATCGAAACAAGTTGGAGACATCCCGATGCTGTGTGGGATATCCAAGTCTCGAGCGACAGCGGCGTCGTGCGCACCGAACTCATGCCGCAACCGGGTATCGAGCACAACGGCGAGTCGGTCGTTCTTGCCGCACTTCCCGGCGTAACCGATGCTCATATCGAACAACTTGGCTACGTCGACCAGATGCTCACGGTTCGCGATGTTGTGGCCGGTGCACCTTCGCCCATCGACGCGCGCTTTGGCCGTCGAGTCCTCGATGTCATCTGCGCCGCATACGCATCGGCGCACCAACCTCAGTCCGTGATTCCCCTCCCCTTCACTGGCCGTCGCGATCGAACACCCCACCAGCTCTGGAGCGATACGGTCGGTTCATGACCGACCTCAACGTTGACGCAATCCTCGCCGAATCTTCCCGCCGAGCAGAAGGCAAGACCAATCTCGGCGATGGGAGTGGGTTCTTTCTCGAGGGCCTCGGCCGATTCATGGACTCGCTCAATGGCGACGCGCAACTCAATCCCACCGGTGAATTCATCGCCAGCGAACGAGCATTACTCCACACCGTCAACCGGTTGAACTACACCGCCGACCGCGCCATGTTCCCGGAAATCGCACAACAGAAGATTGAGAAGCCGATTTTCATCATCGGCATGCCCCGCACAGGCACAACGATCCTGCACGACATCCTCGCTCAGGACCCAGCGAACCGCGCACCGCTCACATGGGAGTGCATGTTTCCCTCTCCCCCGCCGCGCGCTGAAACCTTTTCTACCGATCCGCGAATCGCGATGTGTGCCGCAACGATGCCTCCGATCGAGGATCAACAACTCAAAGCCATTCACCCGCTCGGCGCCGAACTCACCCAAGAGTGCGTCACGCTCATGGGTGAATCAATGTGTACGCCGCTGTTTCACAATCAGTTCAACGTGTCGGGCTACCAAACCTGGGTCGACAAACAAGCCGACTGGGCCAATGTCTATGAGTTTCATTTGCAGCAGCTGCAGCACATGCAGGCGTTCAACATGCAAGATCGTTGGGTACTGAAGACCGGCGCTCACCTTTGGGGGCTTGAACATCTTCTGGCTACGTACCCCGATGCCCGCATCGTCTTCACCCATCGCGATCCGGTGAAGTCAATGACCTCCTATGCCTCGCTCACAACGATTGTGCGCAGCGTTGGAAGCGATCACATTGACCCGCGTGAGGTTGCTTCCGACTGGATCCCTCGCCTTCGCGATGTACTCATGCACGGTGTCAATGTGCGCAAAGCGCAGGAATATCCGGACGCAATCTTCTACGACATGATGTTCCGCGATTTCATCACCGACCAGTTCGGCGTCATCACGCAGATCTACGACGCTCTCGGTCTACCCATGACCGACGAAGCTGCTCGTGACATGCAGGCGTTCATCGACGCCAACCCACCAGGTGTTCACGGAACCCACGAGTACCAGCCCGACCAGTACGGCATCGACCCCGCAGCAGTGCGCGGCGAATTCCGCGAGTACATCGATCACTTCGACCTTCCGCCGGAGTGATCTCAGCGCTCTGACTCAGAGCATCACAATGACGCGACCAGTGGTATTGCGTGATGCCATCGCTTCCATTGCCGCCGGAAGATCTTCGAAACTCGGAGCGCTTCCGACAACTGCTCGGACGGCACCCGACTTCACCAGTTCGACGATGTCGGCCGTAGCGATTTCTCCGAGTTCACGGGGCGCAACATTCCAGCCCATGCCCTGCTTGATCACACCGATCATTTCTTCGGACTGGTAATTGAGCAGCACGCCGCACAGTTTGAAGTTCCCCATGGTGACGTGGCGAGGAACGATGAACTTTTCGTCGGCCACAACTTTGTTTGAAGCAAACCCCATCATGAGATAGGTGCCGTTGTACGCGGTGCACGCGAATGAATCGGGCATCACTGCTTCACCAACGTTGTCGAACACGATGTCGACGCCGAGATTCTCGGTGTCGGCCAGCACGACCGCTTTGAAATCTTCACTCAGGTAATCGATGGCGACATCGGCACCGAGTTCACGGCACAGCGCGACCTTCTCTGGTCCACCCGCGGTTGCGTACACGCGTGCACCGAACGCCTTGGCCAATTGGATTGCCGCCGAACCAGCACCACCGGCTCCGGCATGAATAAGCACGGTGTCGCCAGCTTTGAGACCAGCACGATCGATGAGGCCGAGCCAGGCCAAGTGGAAGGGAAAGAACAACGCCGCGGCATCGGGAAGCGGAATCGCTTCGTCGATTTCGAACGCCGCGATCGTTGGGCAAATGACGTACTCGGCGAATCCGCCGAAGGCTTGCTTGGTAACAGCAGCGACGCGCTTGCCCATCCACTGCTCGGCACCCTCGCCACACGCATCGACAATGCCAAACGCTTCCATGCCCGGGCTGTAGGGGAACTCCGGGCGGACCATCATGTTGCCGCCGGTGATGCGCTCGAGGTCGTTGAGGTTCAGCGGTATGGCTTGAGCCTTGACGCGAACTTCACCGGGCCCGGGCTCGGGGAGATCAACCTCGTCGAGACGCAAGACCTCGGTTGGTTGGCCATATTCATGGACTCGCCATGCCCTCATGAGTTCCCCCTAATGACGATGAACATTCAGTTCACCAGATCCGACGTAACTGCGCACCTTCGCGACGAACGCTCAGACGTTCTTTCCGGTCGGCCGGCGTAACGACGGGAGTGTCTGCCGGCAAATACTGACGAACATCTGCAACTGGCACCTTGATCATCGTCGGATCGGGAAAATCACTGGCGTGATTCCAGCGCATTTGAATCATTCCCCACGGAACATCGGCTTTGTCGAGCCAATTGGGAACACCCGGATCGGTTCGCGAGATCACCGCTCGAAATTTTCCATCGCTATCGATATGCGCTTGTACGTCATTAAGGCTTGATTGGCGATTTACCCAGTCGACAGTTGCGAATCGGTCGTCGGCAACAAGTGCCTGCCAATACCGCACCTTCTTCGGCAGCTCGGTTTCGATAATGAGGGCTTCGTCATCTTCGATCTCGTGGATGCCGTCGTAATAGGCCTGGGTGGGCAACCCGCCAATCGAATCGATCTTGGTTGAGCGCAGGAACGTATTGACTCCGTGGTGTTCTCGGTAGAACCGCACAAGGTGCATATCGAAACCGATCATTCCCTCGATCCACTGAGGAAGATCAGCGAAGCGGCGCGAGATGTCTTCCGGCGTCATATCCGAACCTTTGTCATCGAGCCGTTCAATAGCCACGCTCGCATCAAGTTCGTGATTCCAATCGCATGAGCACTTACGCATCAGTAATCGACAGGTTTCGGGGTCGAGTTGCCACCAATCACCGCTGTGCCCACTGGGACGCTCCGCACTCAGCACAACACTGAAGTAGCCATCGGCACCAAGGGCGAGATCGTCGAGATCATGGGTTGCAGGCACACGGCTTCCGTTGTCGACCTGCGACGGACTCATCATGTCGAAGGTCTGCTGTGTGATTTCAATGAACCGCGAGGTTCCTCGGTAACCAGAGATCCGATACACGCCATCGCTCGCGACTTCGGTTGTTGAATACACATAATCAGGAGATGGCCCACCCTGATTGAACGCGTAGTTCCACAGCGGCATGAACACTGGTCGGTTGGCGTCGGTATAGACCCGACACAAATACCCTTCGGACAAAATCGAGAGCGCGAGTTTGTTCATGTCCTGGCGTTCGGCTGGTGTCGCACCTTCGGGTCGCCAAATCTTTAGAAGGCGATCGACCACGGGGCCAAGCGCCGCCAACTGATCGGCCCAACTCACTCCCGTATCGCTGTTGTTGTTACTCATTCGTTCACCCCTCTAGTTCCACACCGAATCGATCGATGTAGAACGCGTAGTCGGCTCGTATCTCTTCAGAACTCAAACCGAATTGCTCCGGCGTGTAGCGATGCTCGCCGTGGGCACCCAAACGGTTGGCCTTCTGCCATTCTTCGACCGCCACTTTGGTCTCATCGATAAATGTGAGCCCGAGAAAGTCATAGACCTTGCGCAAAACGCCAATGGGATCTCGCGCTAATTCGTTGTGGTGGACATCGAAGAAACGTTCCTCGCCCAAGCGTTCACGGGCGGCGATTGCTTGTTCCATGCCAACGCGCAAGTGATTGGAAACCTGTGGGCCGACCTCACGAAGATCTCGCGGACTCGCCGCTAACGGGAAGATCGTCGACACAAGACTTGAATACGAAGGCACCGATTTTGCGGGGTCTCGGTGAGTCATCACGAAACGAACATCGGGGTACGCGGCAACGATCGGTTCGGGGTGGAACTTGTGATGCGGCGACTTGAATAACCACGTCTGCGGCGGATATTGCGATTGCAGTACCTGAATCACTCGTCGGTGATAGCGAAAGGTCTCGGTGAAATCTGCCGCTCGCCACCACTGGTGATAGCTGTAGACCGGCAATGTGTACTGCTGGCCATGAAAGGCCATGCCCAGCACTTCAGAATCTTCCGTCGTGGCATCGAGGTCATAGAGATGCATCGCCAATAGCTCTGGCGACAAATCCTTATTCGCCTTGGCCGATCGCATGCGACGCGCATCGGTGGCCTCGGTCGAAGGTGTCGGCGGTGGAATCGGTTCGGCCTGTTCCCAACTCCGCAAACAACGGAACTGCGGATCAAGCGACATCATGTTGGCCAACGCTGTGGTCCCCGTTCGCGGAAGACCGATGATGTCAACGGGACCAAGCACCGGAGCATCGAGCGTTTCCGGATGCTTCGCCAACCAGGCTTCAAGATGCAGACGGTTCTCTAAGCGCCGGCGAAACGTCGCCACCACGGCTTCGTCAACCGACGGATCGAACTCTGCGTCATCGGCAACGCTTTTCAGGAGCCAGTCAAGCCCTTCACGAAAGTCGCCCGGTCCGAAATCGGCGAGCCCCGTGTTTGCTGTTGCCTGTGCCAAAAGTTCATCGACGCTCGGATACCGGTCGTCGCTTGCTTCGCCTTCTGACCCTGTCATGCCATCCCCCACTGCCGCGCCATACGGACACTGAGCAGCACCGTACCCCGTGATTCGGTGGTGGGACATCGTGAGTTCCAGTCGGAACTACCCCGTAAACGCGGGTGCGACCGGATCAGGGGTCGGAACTGGCGGAGCAGTGGTGAGCGAAACCACCAACGTCTTCGCGTGACCGAAGCCGTCGTCAAGGGACAAGCCGACCGCAGTACACAACGACGCACTCACGCACGACACCGCAGACAGATAATTCCGGCCCGAACTGAGATTGGGGGATGAAAGTTGCGTCCACGAAAGGCCGTCCCACACCAACACCAAGGGTTTACTGTCGGCATTATCGCCGTAATTTCCGACAGCCACACACGAAGAGGTGCTCACACATGACACTTCAACAAGCCGACCGTAGGGAGCGTTGAGATTCGGACTCGCTACTTGCGTCCACGAAAACCCATCCCACACCAACACCAAGGGCTGGGAACCAACGACATCGTTGTATTGGCCGACCGCGCTACACCAACTGGCGCTGACGCATGACACCGAAATCAAT
>WLMU01000115.1 GCA_009700115.1 Actinomycetota bacterium | reverse complement strand
GTCTCCACCACAATGGCTTTCACTCGCTTGCTTCGCGGTCTCTGTCGCGCCGAAGAATTCGGCCCTCGAGTTGTGCCCATCATCCCCGACGAAGCGCGCACATTCGGAATGGAAGTTCTGTTCCGCGAACTTGGGATCTACGCGTCACAAGGTCAGCTTTACGAACCCGTCGATCACGAACTTCTTATTTCCTATGTCGAATCAAAAAGCGGGCAACTCCTCGAAGAGGGAATAACAGAAGCTGGTTCGCTTGCGAGTTTCACTGCCGCCGGCACGAGTTACGCGACTCGTGGCGTCCCGATGGTTCCGTTTTTCACGCTGTATTCAATGTTTGGGTTCCAACGTGTTGGCGATCTCATCTGGGCTGCTGCCGATGCACAAGCAAAGGGATTCATCATTGGTGCCACCGCTGGCCGCACCACGTTGCTGGGCGAAGGCTTGCAACATCAAGACGGACACAGTCTCGTTCTGGCCTCCACTGTTCCGACTTGCCAGGCGTATGACCCAGCGTTTGCCTACGAATTGGCCACGATTGTTGAGTGCGGCCTTCAACGCATGTACGGCGGACAAAACGGCGCTGGCGAAAGCGTTTTCTATTACTTAACGGCGTACAACGAGAACCAGGTCATGCCTGTTCGCCCCGAGCACGTCACAAACGACGACATCATGAGCGGTCTCTATAAGTGGTCCGATGCTCCTGCGGACCTCGAAGCAAAGGCAACCATCGTGTTTTCGGGAACGATGAATCGAGGCGCGCTTGAAGCGCAAACCGCTCTTGCCGCTCGCGGAATTGGCGCAGAACTCTGGAGCGCTACCTCATACAAGCGACTTCGTGAAGATGCTCTCACCGTTGAGCGATGGAATCGCCTCCACCCGACTCAAACTCCACGAGTTGCGCAGGTCACCGATCAACTCGGCAATGCACCCGGCCCAATCGTTGCCGTCACTGACTTCATGAAAGCCGTTCCCGACCAAATCGCCCCTTACGTTTCGAAGCGATTCATCTCACTGGGTACCGATGGTTTCGGGCGGTCCGACACCCGCGAAGCATTGCGCCGATTCTTCGAGGTCGATGCCGCCAACATCGAAATTGCTGTCCTCTCGGCACTTGCGGCCGACGGTGTCATCGAAGCATCCGTTGTGGCCTCAGCAATTGACGAACACGGGATCGACACCGAAGCGCTCGATCCATTTCGACGCTGAGTTTTAGCTCGAACGCTCGGCGGCCGCTGCTGCTCGCTGTCGATCAAGCCATCCCAGCAACACGGCAACGGCTCGTGGGTCATGGCGCAACTGATGCGCTCCGCCTTCGATGATGCGAAGGTCGGCGCTTCCGTGTGCATCGGCAAGAACGCGAGCGTCGTACACCGGTACAACCTCGTCTTCTGATCCGTGCATAATCAACACGTCTCGCGGCGCAACGGAGCGAATTGCCGCTACAGCACGCACATCCCGAATCTCTTTCGACCATGCATCGAAATTTTCAGGGAATGAAGACGCTCGGATGATTCCGGTTTCACGAGCGTGCTGCAGAAGCCGCCTTGGATGATTGGCCCAATCGTCGAAATCGGCGGGCGAACCCATTGCCGCGACGCCACGAATTTCCGCATCAAGAGACGCAGCGACGATGGAAAGTGAACCACCGCTTCCGTACCCCGCAGCCCACACTCCGCTAACGCCTTCGACGGTGCGCAGGTACGCGGCTGCAGCGAGAAGGTCGTCACGCCATCCGTGCAAAGAAAAATTGCCATCGGAATCGCCCGCGCCACGGAAGTTGAAGACCAGCACCATCCAACCCATTTCGGTGGCGATGCGTTCTGCCAGTTCCGGGAACGAACGAGCAGAAAGCGCGCCGCCTTGATTCAGATTCGGAAAGCCATGACAGATAAGCAGCCCTGGAACAGATGTACCCGGTGCAATTCGCGGACGAGCTAAGTGTCCTGCAAGTTCAATGTCGCCTGACCGAAAGAGTTTCTCCACGGTCGTTATCAATCAGCTTTCGACGTCGACGAGACCGCTGCCATTGCCCTTGTAGGGCTTGTAACAACGGTTGCGAGCTTCGTTGACCGTGTCTGGTCCGAAGCAAATGTAAGTCTCGGCTTCCATCAGTTCTTCAATGATGGACGGATCGTCGATGTTGTCGACGTCGTAGACGACCTGCGTGCGCTTGTCGCCCACCCAACGGTTGTGTTCGAACTTCGTCGGACGATGCATGGATTTATCGTAGACGGCGGAGAACCAACGGCCGTTCTTTTGCCGGCGATTACTTGCCGGTTGGATCTTCGGGCATCGACAGTTCCGAGCCGATGGCGCCGATCGCTTCGAGATAGTTCTCGTTGCCCTGGATCACTTGAACGACCCATACATCGTCGACCTCAAGTCCCGCTTCGGTCGCCTTTCCGATCACGAAGGCCAGCGCGTCATCTTCGGCGGCCACCAGCGGACCGCTTGCCACGTTTTCAACACCCTGAGCCCGGGCCACGCCGCGCTCTTCGAGATAGTCGAGATGCCACTGCAGCAATTGCGCAAGTTCGTCGTAGGTCAACTGAGCCGTGACGTCATCGGGAAGAAGGTCAGCCACAAAGTCAACTGCTTCAGCCCGGTCGTAAACCGCGGCACGAGGTTGTCCGGCGAGTTGGCCCGCGAGGCGGCCAACGGCAAGGAGGCCGATCACGAGCACCGCAAGCGCGGAGAGGATGATGAAAACGACGATCACGATGTTCTCGTCGCAGATGTCAGCGGATCAGATGCCGATGCGCTGAGCAAGAAGCTCACGGTGATACGTGGGATCACCGAAGAGAAGTTCCGAGGACTTCGCACGCTTGAAGTACATGTGTGCGGGGTGTTCCCACGTGAAGCCGATACCACCATGAATCTGGATGTTCTCGGCCGACGCATGGAAATACGCATCGGAGCAATAGGCCTTGGCCAGAGACGCAACTGCAGGTAGTTCGTCATTGAGTTCTGATGCACACCAGCCGGCGTAATACGCAGCGGACTTCGCCGATTCAACCTCGAGGAGGATGTCGGCGCACTTGTGCTTGATGGCCTGGAACGAACCAATCGGACGACCGAACTGCACGCGATCCTTGGCGTACTGAACTGCCATGTCGAGACACATCTGCGCTCCACCAACCTGCTCGGCGGCAAGGCCAACAGCGGCAAGGTCAAGAACGGTGGAAAGAACATCCCAGCCAGCGCCATCGGTACCGATGAGCGTTCCTTCGACGTTGGAGAATTCGAGCTTGGCCTGCTTGCGGGTCTGATCCATGGTGGCCAGCGCCGTGCGGGTGAGACCAGCAGCATCGCCAGCAACCGAGAAGAGGCTCACACCAGCGGTGGTGCGAGCAGCAACGATGATCACGTTCGCGGTGTGACCGTCGATGACGTAGGACTTCGTGCCGTTGATCTTCCAGGTTCCGCCATCGTTCTTGGCGGTTGCTTCGATACCAGATTCGTCCCAGCGACCATTCGGTTCGGTAAACGCAACAGTGGCGATGGTTTCACCGGATGCGATGCCCGGAAGGATCGCGGCCTTGGCCGCGTCGTCACCGGACTGCATCACGGTGTTCGCAGCAAGAACAACAGAGGAGAAGTACGGCGCGCACAGAAGGGAGCGGCCCATCTCTTCAAGAACAACGATGAGTTCGACGTAGCCATAACCCTGTCCACCGAACTCTTCGGGAATGGTGAGACTTTGCAGACCGAGTTGCTCGGCCATCTGTGCCCACACGACGGGGTCGTAACCGCGCTCGGTGTCCATCTGCTCACGAACATCAGCCTCTGAAGACTTTGCTTCAAGGAACTGACGAACGATGTTGCGGAGCTCTTCCTGCTCTTCAGAGAAGGCGAAGTTCATGGCGGTGGCCTCCGGTAGCGAACGGGGGTGGATCCCCCGCCGGTTAGGTCGTCGCGGCGTTTGCCGCAGGGGGTAGTTCTAGCCGAACCAGCCCAGAGGCGGCACATCTTCGGGCGAATGTCTCAGGCGTCAGCGAACGAGGATGGCCTGGCCGGCCCGAACCCCTCGCAAACGATTGCTCCCATGACCCAGGGGTACCCCTCAGCAACCAATCCCCTGCGAGAATGTGGAAATGACGCTACTCCTTGCCGAAACTGGTTACGAAGTCCATGCCGTCGTCGTCGGGCCCATGGACAACAACGTGTTCGTCATCCGCTGCACCGAGACCGGCGATGGAGTGCTCATCGATGCGGCCAATGAGCACGAACGGCTCTTGGAGTTGTGCTCGGCCCTCGGCGTTCGTCGAGTCATTGAAACGCATGGACACTGGGATCACATTCAGGCCGTGCCCGCGGTTCGCGATGCCGGCTACGACGTTGCCGTTACTGCTGCCGATTCAGAAATGCTCGAGGCCTACGACAGCATTCTTGAAGATGACAACGTCATCGAGGTTGGCCGACTTCGTCTACGCACGATCGCCACGCCCGGCCACACTCGCGGATCAATGTGTTTCGCTCTTGAAGGAAGCCCACTGATGTTCTCGGGCGACACCCTTTTCCCAGGCGGTCCTGGAAACACCTCGTTCGAGGGCGGCGATTTCGCCACCATCATCGATTCACTCGACCGACGGCTCTTCACTTATAGCGCCGACACGATCGTGCTTCCGGGCCACGGCAACTGGACCACCATTGGCTATGAACGGCCCCACCTGCAGGAATGGGTGGATCGGGGCTGGTGACCCTCTTCACAGGCCCCGTAATTTCTCCTACGGCGGTAGTGCGAATCCCCCAGAGGTTCTAGACTCCTCGATATGTCCCCCCTCTTTGCTATCGAGGATCTCCACGTCGCCACGGCTGGCGAGAACCCTGTTGAGATCCTGCGCGGCGTTGACCTCGCCATCGGCACCGGAGAAGTTCATGCCCTGATGGGCCCGAATGGCTCTGGCAAGTCGACCCTCGCTTCTGCACTCCTCGGAAGCCCCGAGTACCAAGTCACCTCGGGCCGCATTCTGTTCAAGGGCGACGACGTCACCGCATGGCCCACCGACGTTCGTGCCAAGGCCGGCATGTTCCTCGCCTTTCAATACCCACAAGAAATTCAGGGTGTCTCCGTTCTGAACTTCCTACGCCAGGCGTGGTCAGCACGACGCGGCATCGATCTTTCGATGCTCGAGCTGCGGCTTGAAATCATGGACTGGATGACGCGTCTCGATATGGACCCATCATTCGCCGATCGCTATCTCAACGAGGGTTTCTCCGGCGGCGAAAAGAAGCGCAACGAGATTCTTCAGATGGCGATCCTTCAACCCGAAATCGCAATCCTCGACGAAACCGACTCAGGTCTCGACATCGACGCGTTGCGAGTTGTCGCTAAGGGCGTGCGCGAAGTTCTCGCCGCCCGTCCCGAACTCGGCATTCTCGCCATCACCCATTACCAACGTTTGCTCGACGAACTCAATCCGTCGTTTGTACACGTTCTTATCGACGGCCGAATCGTCGAATCAGGTGGTCCGGAACTTTCTCGCAAACTCGAAGCCGAGGGATACGACGCATGGCTGTAGGCGTCGACCCGATCGACGGGACCGCAATGAAGGCGCAGTTTCCGCTCCTTTCTCGCGAAGTACATGGCAAGCCGATCGTTTATCTCGACTCCGCCGCCACCTCACAGAAACCGCTTGCGGTTCTGGATGCGATGGACGACTACTACCGCACCATCAATTCCAATGTGCACCGTGGTGTCTACATGATCGCCGAAGAAGCCACGAACCGCATGGAAATTGCTCGAGCACTTGCTCGCGATTTCATTGGTGCTCGTTCATCATCAGAAATCATCTTCACCAAGAACGCAACCGAGGCACTCAACCTTGTTGCTCAAGGTTGGGGCCGAGCAAACCTTGTCGCCGGCGACGTTGTCGTACTGAGTCACATGGAGCATCACGCCAACATCGTTCCGTGGCACATGCTTGTCGCTGAAATTGGCATTGAACTTCGCTGGATCCCACTCGATAGCGAAGGCCGCCTCGACCTCACCGAACTCGACACGTTGCTTAACGGGGCCAAGGTGCTTTCCGTAACAGCGATGTCCAATGTTCTCGGCACCATGAACCCTGTTCGCACCCTTACAGACGCCGCTCGCAAAGCCGGCGCGATCAGCATCATCGATGGCTGCCAGTCAGTTCCTCACAGCGCCACCAACGTTCAAGAACTTGGGGCCGACTTCGTTACCTTCTCCGGCCACAAGATGTGCGGCCCAACCGGCATCGGCGTTCTTTACGGTCGCGAGGAACTCCTCGAAGCAATGCCTCCGTTCCTCGGTGGCGGCGAAATGATTCGCGATGTTCGCCTCGACGGGTTCACCACCAACGATCTTCCATGGAAGTTCGAAGCCGGCACTCCCCCGATCGCGGAAATTATCGGGCTCGGTGCCGCGGTTGAATGGCTTAATGGCGTGGGCATGGACAACATCCGAGCCCACGAAATCGCGCTCACCGAATACACAATCTCGACACTCCATGAACGGTTCGGTGATCGCATCCGCATCCACGGGCCATCGAGCCCGGCCGAACGCGGCGGAGTCTT
>WLMU01000114.1 GCA_009700115.1 Actinomycetota bacterium | reverse complement strand
CGCCGCTCCTCACCACGAGTGGCGTATCTGCTTACGGTTCCGCCGCTCGTGGTGTTCGCGATTCTCGCCGCAGAATCGTTTAGTCGCCTTTTGCCGGCCTGGTCGTAATCGTTGTTACCGAGGAGGCCGAATCAGGCCTTCTTGGACAACAGTGACCGCGAGTTTTCCTTCGCTGGTGAACACCGATCCGGTAGCAAAGCCACGACCGCTTGCGGCGCTCGGTGTCTCCTGGGCGTAGAGCAGCCATTCATCGGCTCTGAAGGGACGATGGAACCACATCGCGTGGTCGAGGCTGGCCATGAAGACATTGTCGATCGGCCCAAGAGCGTGAGGAAGTAGAGCGGTGTCGAGCAATGTCATGTCGGAGGCGTAGGTGAGCGCGCAGGTGTGCAGCACCGGATCGTCGGGAAGCGTTCCTGTGGCTTTCATCCAGATGCGTTGGTACGGCGGCAATTCACGATGACGGTCTTCGGGCGACCAATCGCAGTTGCGCAGATCGAAGGGCAGATCCATTTCGAATCGTCGATCATCGTGTTCGGCAGCGATTTCGGCCCAGCGTTCCTGCACGGTCGGCAGTGTTTCGGGAGCAGCAACATCAGGCATTGGCGCGGAATGGTCGAAGCCATCTTCTGGCACTTGGAACGAGGCCGAGAGGCTGAAGATGGCACGGCCATGTTGAATGGCAGTGACGCGTCGGGTGGTGAACGAAAGCCCGTCACGGATGCGCTGGACTTCATAAAGGATGGGCACCCGAGAGTCGCCAGGGCGTAGGAAATAGGCGTGCAGAGAATGCACGCGAGTTTCGGGCTCTACCGTGCGAGCAGCAGCGATCAGCGCCTGACCGGCCACCTGCCCACCAAAGACGCGCTGTTGTTCGGAAGGAGGGCTGATCCCTCTGAACATGTTGACCTCAATCGGCTCGAGATCGAGAAGAGTAAGGAGTGCATCTACCGCGGCCTGAGTCACCTCCTCAATCTCCCACATCGGAGACGGTCGCGTCGTCAGTTGTGCACCATCAACTGGTGTCGTCCGGATAGGGTCCGCGGATGGCTACGAGCTTCCCGCAGGGATTTCGATGGGGTACCGCAACCGCCGCGCATCAGGTCGAGGGCGGAAACTGGAACAACGATTGGTGGGCATGGGAACACGCGCCGAATACTCCTTGTGAGGAGCCCAGCGGCGATGCGTGCGACCAACTCAATCTCTATGACTCCGATATCGCGCTGTGTGCTGCTCTCGGTTTCGACAATTATCGATTCTCAATTGAGTGGTCGCGAATTGAGCCCGAGCCCGGTGAATTCTCGGTTGCGGCGCTCGATCACTACCGCCGCGTTCTGGCGTCATGTCACGCTCATGGCATTGAACCAGTCGTGACGTTTCATCACTTCACCACTCCTCGATGGGTGGTTGCTGAAGGTGGATGGCATACGGCGTCGACGGTTGATCGTTTTCTTCGCTTCGCCGAGAAGTCGGTGAATCACCTTGGTGATTTGATTGGAACGGCGTGCACAATCAACGAGCCAAACATCGTTTCGTTCGTTGGCTACCAGATGGGCTTTTTCCCGCCGGGATCTACTGATGATGCAGAGTTCGCCGCTGCCAATGCGAATTTTATTGACGCCCATCAGCGAGTAGTCCCGATTCTCAAGGGCGGGCCGGGGGATTTCCCTGTTGGCCTTACGTTGTCGATGGCCGACTACCAAGCAGTGCCACCCGATGATGCCGATGCAATTGCGCGACGTGATCAGGTTCGTGCGGTTTCCGAAGATCAGTTCCTCGACATTGTTCGTGATGATGATTTTCTCGGCGTGCAGGTCTACAGCCGCACCCGTGTTGGAGCGAACAGTGTGTTGGGTGGCGAAGAAGGTGTTCCAACCCTTCCGATGGGCTATGAGTTTTGGCCCGAATCGCTCGGTGCATGTTTGCGACGTGCTTGGGACTACACCGGCGGTTCGGTTCCGTTACTTGTGACTGAAAACGGAATTGGCACGAATGATGATCCTCAACGGATTGAGTACGTGCAGCGCGCGCTCGAAGGCGTTTTGGCGTGCATCGACGATGGAATCGATGTGCGCGGCTACACCTATTGGAGTCTCATGGATAATTTCGAGTGGGCGTTCGGCTATCGGCCTCGATTCGGAATTATCGCGGTTGACCGGGCAACGCAACGACGCACGGTGAAACCGAGCGGGGAATGGTTGAGCGGCATTGTCCGCGCAAATGCTCTCTGAGTGGATGCCGTCCACTCAGAGACGCGACTATTCGCAACTAGGCTGATCGGGTCCGGCTCGAACGCGAGGAGCGCCCCACGATGAGCCATGAAATCAATCACGAGTTCCCCGCGTCGTCCCATACCGTTACTCCGTTGCCGGAAACCTTTGGATTTCTGGGCAAGATCGTGCACTCGATTCGCACTCGTGGACTTCGATATGCCCTTGTTGCAGTCGTCAACGTTGTTGTCGGCCAAACGCTGCTGTTAGCGCTCCAGGGAGCGATGCGCCCGTTTTGGGCCAATATCATTGCCGTTGGGATTTCGGCGGTTCCCGCCTATTACATGAATCGCGCGTGGGTGTGGGGAAAGCGTGGCAAAAGCCATTGGAAGAAAGAAGTACTTCCGTTCTGGCTGTTTACCGCTGCAGGCCTGTTGCTTTCAACAGTTGCGATTTGGGTGGTTCACTTCTTCTCTGATGCGAAGCTGGTCATCAACTTCGTGCAACTCAGTGCCTTTGGCATTCTTTGGGTCATCCGTTTCTTTGTTCTCGACAAGTTGTTCCATGTCGAGGTCTTCGAGGACGACACCCCCGACGAGGTCTGACGCCATGGATCCAGTAACGAAGGCTGCTGCGGAAGCGGCGAGAGGGTTCATGCCCCCCGACGAGGGCGTCGCGCTTTATGAGGCGGCACTACTTGTTGCCGAGGGCGCGTCACCGATGCTTGAGATCGGTAGTTACTGCGGAAAGTCGGGCGTCTATCTCGGGTCCGCCGCGAAAGAGCGCGACACCATTCTGTTTGCTCTCGACCATCATCGAGGTTCTGAGGAAAACCAGCCGGGCTGGGAATGGCATGAGCCTGACTTGGTCGATCCCGAGGTTGGCGTGATCGACACATTGCCCCGCTTTCGTCGAACCATTTACGACGCCGGGCTCGAAGGAACAGTCGTCGCGCTTGTGGGAGATTCTCCAACGGTTGGTTCGCGCTGGCGAATACCGCTTTCGTTTTTGTTTATCGATGGTGGGCATGGCTCGGAACCGGCGCATCGTGATTTCGAACTCTGGACGCCTTGGATTGAGTCCGGTGGAATCCTCGCCATTCATGACGTCTTTCCTGACCCCGCCGATGGCGGTCGCCCGCCCTATGAGATCTATTGCCGGGCGATCGAGTCTGGTGGGTTCGTCGACGTTTCAGCCACTGGCTCACTTCGAGTTTTACGAAGAAGCTAGACGCCGTAGTTCCTCAAGCTCGCGGTGTTCGTCAATGCTGAGTGAGAGTCGTCCGTTATTGATCGCTGCTTCAATCTGCAGGAAGTGATTGCGAGCCCGATCGCGTAATCCCCTGTTGATGCAATCGCGGAGCAGTCTGAACCGGTGCCAAGCCGCCAACCTCGGCTCATTGAAATTCGCGAGCAACGTTTCCCATGGACCATAGGAAAGTGTTGCTGCACTTCGCTGACGGTCAACGACGACGCCGAGAAGAACCTCGTCGATCGTGGGCCAACCAGACTCCAAACATCGGTCGGCCTCGAAGGCGAAGTCACTGGCAAATGTCAATGCGTGATCAGCACTGACTCCAAAAAGTCCGCCCGCTACTTTCGAAAACGGCGTTGATGAATAGAACTGCGTCGAGTGCGCGTACTCGGAGCGATCGGTTTCCCACAGAACATTTGCGTGGAGGTGACCATTCCATGATGAAAGCAGTCCGTCGAACGACTGATCGTGGAGGGGTTGTGCAACCTCAGATAGCGCGATGTCCGACCACCAGAATGCACGTGATTGGAAAGGATTTTCCTTCGCAACCATCGCTAGAAGTTCGGGTTTCGACCAGCCGAACGCGAGATACGCGGGGGAATCCTTTGTGGTGTTGGAAGCAGTTGGAGGTCGTTGACCCGCCTCGAAAGCCCTGGAAATTTCCGCGATATCGCGGGCGCGTGGGAAGTGATCGAACGGAAGCCCGACAATCCGTGTTGGTGCATCTGGGGCTAATTGTCGCCGCTTGCCGGTGATTCCAGCAACAAGTTCTGGTTCGGTGAAGACAATGAGCGCATGGTCGGTGGAGAGAACTCCGCTGCAGCGTTCGAGGTACCACGGGATGTCCCGACGAGAGCCTGCTTCTCGACTCGCGAGGTCGACAAGTGCACTAACGACCGTGATTTCGGACGTAGCCACCGGAACGTCAGTCGGCGCGGTTGTTGATCGAGTCGTCGGAATCGATCTCTACGAGTGGCGGAAGCGCATCGTGGTCGATGAACAATCCCGATGCAGGCGATGTACGACTCAATGCGTCGGCAGCGAGGATGATGGCTGCATCGGTATAGGTCGTGCGTTCGTCGGCGGGGAAGTGCACTTCCTCTGGAGAGACGATTCCAGTCCAGTAGTGACCGTCATCGCAACGCAGGGCTTGTGCCCACTCGAATAATTTCAATGCTTGTTCGCGATTGCCAACAGAAAGTTCGGCAATAAGACATTCGCAAGTTTCGGCTGCGGTGACCCATGGTCGGTCGCTAACGCATCGAACGCCGCGATTTTCCATGACAAAGGTGTCGCGTCGAGCATCGAGGCGAGCACGAGCCTCGGTGCGTGTGAGAACGCCGCCAAGAACGGGGTAGTACCAGTCCATGGCCCATCGGGCTTTTGGAGCGAACGCATCAGGGGCATTGCCGATGCAGTGTTGGCGAATGACGTGCGCAAGACGTGCGGCACTGAGTTCCCAATCGGGACGTTCATGACCAAGTAGTTCGGCGATCGCGATTGCACAACGAAGGCTGTGGCAGATACTCGACGAACCGGTGAGAAGCGCAAAGGACCACGGAGTGCCGTCGGCGTGACGAGCCCAAAGGATTTCCCCGCGCGGAGTCTGTAGGTCGAGGACGAACTCGACTGCTCGTTCGACAACAGGCCACATGGTTTCGACGAAGCCAGGGTCGCGGGCAACAAGCCAGTGATGCCAAACGCCGGCAGCGATGTACGCGATGGTGTTCGCGTCGAGCTTGTCTTGTTCGATGCCATCAGCGAGGTAGTACTGATGCCAAGAGCCATCATGGCGCTGGATATCTGCAAGCCACTGGTAGGCGCGCTCTGCTTCAGGGCGCATCCCGGCGAGATCGAGTGCCATTGCTGCTTCGATGTGATTCCAAGGGTCAGCGTGGCCACCTGGAAACCAGAGCACCATTCCGTTGGGCTGTTGCCAATCGGCGATTGCTTCGGCAGTTTGAAAAACTTGCTCAGCGGTAATGATGTCGTCGACGAATGGGACTTCACTCATTGCGCACCTGCCAGAGCGGTATCTCGGATCGGTTTCGTTGCATACACAACGAGTGACTTGCCCAATATCGGGTTGAGAGCTTTTTCGGTAAGACGGGTGAGGGGCGGCGCCGAAATGATGTCCCACTCAAGGAATTTCGTATACGCCTTGACCGCAACGTTGGTTTCGTTACGTGGTCCAACTGCACAACGGAGCCACCAGTACGGAGCATGAAGTGCATGGGCGCGATGGGAAGTGCCGGGGAGAAGTCCAGCAGCTTTCATCTTTTGCCGAAGTTCGGACTCGGCATAAATGCGAACGTGGCCGCCGACTGATTTGGGCGCGTAGTACTCGTCGGAAAGTCGCCAGCAGATCTTCTCGGGGAATTCTGCAGGAACAGTGATAGCGATTGTTCCGCCGGGACGAAGTACACGAATGAATTCCGCTAGCGCGGCAGCATCATCGGGAACATGTTCCATAACTTCAGAGGCAATAATCCGATCGAACGATGCATCAGCGAAGGGAAGCTTGGTTCCGTCGCCGGCGACCGAGGTGCACGAAAGCGTCGGCGCAATTTCGCCGGCTTCTTTCATAGCGAATGCAGTTGCCGATACCTGTTCCAATTCGGGAACAGCCATGTCGCAAGCAACGACACGAGCACCGCGGCGAAGTGCTTCAAACGCGTGGCGACCAAAACCACAGCCCAGGTCGAGCAGTCGATCTCCGGGCCGCAAGCCCAAGCGGTCGTAATCAGCAGTCAGCACTGGTCAGGCTCCTGACCGTGTGATGCGTGAACGCTGGAAGCGCGGAGCAGCACCAGCTCCGCCGGGACGGCGAGCCTGGATGTGTGGCGTTTCTGCGAGAAGCGCGCGGTAATGCTCAACCGTTCCCGTGGCGGTATGACGCCATGTCCAACGGTCGATGACACGTTGGCGGCCGGCAGCGCCGATGCGATCTCGAAGTTCGGGATCATCAAGCGCGATGCGCAGCATGGCGGCGAGCGCTTCGCTGTCGCCTGGAGGAACAACAAGCGCAGTTTCGTTGTGGTTGCCGACAACCTCGGGCAACGCACCGCCGCTCGTCGCAACCAGAGGAACACCGCAGCTCATGGCTTCAAT
>WLMU01000113.1 GCA_009700115.1 Actinomycetota bacterium | reverse complement strand
GGCGGCGATAGCGAATGAGCTCGGCAATCGAAATCAGCAGAAGATCATGGGTCTTGCAAAACTCAACAAGATCAGGAACCCGCGCCATAGTGCCGTCATCATTCACGATTTCGCACAGAACACCTGAGGGATACATCCCTGCCATACGCGCAAGATCGACCGCTGCTTCGGTATGGCCTGCGCGCTTCAGTACGCCGCCTTCGGCGTAACGAAGAGGGAAGATATGACCTGGTCGGGCAAGATCGCCCGGACGAGTTTTGGGATCGATGAGCGCTTGAATTGTTGCCGCGCGATCGGCGGCTGAAATACCGGTTGATGTGTCGTGGCGATAGTCGACCGAGTAGGTGAATGCCGTGCGTTGCGCTTCGGTGTTGTCACGAACCATCAGCGGAACTTCAAGTTCGTCGAGACGTTCACCGGTAAGCGGCGTACAGATAACGCCTGAGGTGTGACGAACGAAAAACGCGATCTTCTCGGCAGTGGCCGATTCGGCCGCCATGATGAGATCGCCTTCATTCTCACGATCTTCATCATCGACAACAACAACGATTTCGCCACGAGCGATCGCGGCGATGGCATCGGGGATGGTCGCGAAGTGCTCGGACCAATCGGAACGTTCCTGTTTGGGCATCAGTCCTCCTCGGACCGGGTGAGTGAAGCAAGTTGCGCTTCGATAAGGCGTTCGGTGTATTTCGCCATGACATCGACTTCAAGGTTTACTGGCGAGCCAGGACCTTTCTGGCCAAGCGTCGTGACTGCAGAAGTATGGGGAATGACAGCGACGGTAAAGCCATCATCGAGTGGTTTCACGACGGTGAGAGAAATTCCGTCAACAGTGATCGAACCTTTCTCGACCACGTAACGCAGCAACGAGGCAGGCATGCGGATCTGAAGGTCAGGAACTGCGTGAACAATTTCACCCACGGCATCGACATGTCCTTGTACGAGGTGACCGCCGAGCCGGTCTTCAAGTCGCACCGGGCGCTCAAGATTTACTGGATCGCCAACTTCGAGCGCGCCGAGATTGGTGCGCAGAAACGTTTCGTCGCTGACGTCGGCTTCCCACCAACCGTGGTTGGCGTCGAAGGCCACGATGGTCAGGCAACAGCCATTCACTGCAGTCGAATCACCGATGGAAGCGCCTTCGAGCACAGTGGAGCAATCGATTCGCAGACGCGAGCCATCACGAGATGCCACGGTTCCGAGTTCTTCAATGATTCCGGTGAACATGATCAGGCCTCGATCTCCAGCCGAAGATCGTCCCCCACCCGAGCCACGTCCACAATTCGGCCCCGCCAGAGCTCGTTTATTGAGTTGGCCCCCGGACCGGCAAACAGGCCCTGGGCATTGTCGCCGCCAAAAAACGCTGGAGCCACATAGAGAACGTAGCGATCGACCAAACCAGCCTCGTGAAAGGCCTTCGCCACCATTGCTCCGCCCTCGATCATTAGTTGCAGCACCCCACGGCTACCCAGATCGTCGAGAATCACGCCTAAGTCACCCGAAAGCTCTAGGCACGGTTGCACTGCAGCACCAGCCGGGACCGAGCCCAGAACCACTCGAAGCGGCTCGGTGTCATCGGGATGACGCTCATCCTGCGGCAGTCGAACCGTAAGCGCCGGGTCATCGGCCCGGATTGTGCCAGCGCCAGCGAGCACCGCATCGCTGTCGGCGCGAAGACGGTGCGCGTCGAGCCGCGCTTCATCGCCAGTGATCCATTGCGAGGTGCCATCGGCTGCCGCTATTCGACCATCGAGCGTCGATGCCAGTTTGAGAACAACGAATGGTCGACCAGTGGAGCGGTGGCGAAGGTACGGAGCAAGTTGCTGCGAAACCAAGTCTGCGCAACAGCCAACCGAAACTTCGATGCCTGCTTCCCGCAAGAGCGCGATACCTGCTCCCGAGACCTTCGGATCAGGATCGGTGACACCAATAATTACCTTCGCAACACCCGCAGCGATGATCGCTTCCGCGCAAGGCGGCGTGCGTCCGTGGTGAGAGCAAGGTTCAAGCGTCACGTAAAGCGTTGAACCTTTCGCAGCGTCTCCTGCAGCGGCAAGGGCCACCACTTCGGCGTGAGGGCCATCGCGTCCGTCGGTTGCGCCTTCGAACCCCGGGTGCGTGGATTGACCCGCCGGAACAACGACAGCGCCGACCCAAGGACGCGGCGCGACGCGCCGTCGAACGGTTGCAGCGGCGCTCATCGCCTGGCCCATGCGGGCCTCGTCAGTAGAGATGGTCGCGATAGATCAATCGTACCGGCTGCTGCTAGAAGCAGTTCAGTCCATTACAGACGTGGCTCAACCACTACTTGTGTTCAACGGAGTTCTTCAGTCGCCCGCCAACAATCGAATGGCATGAGGAATGACATCGAGAATGGCTTCGAGACACTCGATCGCACCAGAAGTAGAGCCAGGAGTATTCACGACAAGGGCTTGACCACGAGTACCTGCAATAGCTCGAGAAAGTCGACCGAGAGGATTCACTGCACGCATCGCTTCGGCGAAACCCGGAGCTTCGCGATCGAGCACCATGCGGGTGCCCTCGGGTGAGAGATCGCGCGGCCCGAAACCAGTTCCACCAGTCGTCACAACAAGGCCGTTGAATCCTTCAGACATCTCAAACACTGCTTCACCAACAGTTTGGATTCCGTCGGCGACAATGCGGTGTTCGGCAATCACAAAACCTTCGGCTGTGAGACGATCAATAAGTGCCGCGCCACTTTTGTCTTCGCGCGTTCCTGCCACAACCCCATCGGAAATCGTCAGCACTTTGGCCGATAAACCTGTAGCCGGTGTGGTCATCGCAGCATGATCAGTCATTGCTTCACTACTTCCTCATCGCCAGGTACCTGAAGGCGAAGGATATACATGCCATCGGTTCCCTCATCCTGCGGAAGCAGAATCGCTCCTCGACCCAACGGCGTCCAAGGAGCAGCCTCAAGCGGACGGGCAATCAGTTCCGGATAGTTCTCCGCAACCCATTCATCGAGTCCGAGCGTTTCTGCTGACGTAATCGTGCACACGCTGTACACAACCTCACCGCCCGGTCGAACCAAATCAACTGCTTGAGCGAAAAGCCGGCGTTGGATTTCAACAAGCGTGTCGATGTCGTTTTGCGTGATGCGCCAGCGTGCGTCGGGACGACGACGAAGCGCTCCGAGGCCCGAGCATGGTGAATCGAGAAGCACTCGATCAAAACTGTTGCTTCGGAATGGAGGCGATGTTCCATCAGCCCCGACGATGTGCATATCGGTACTACTGATATCGAGTCGATCGCGATTGGTCAACAACAGCGTCAATCTCGACGGCCGCATGTCGGCGGCAACCACGATTGCCCCATCGCTCACGAGTGCCGTTGCTTTACCGCCGGGTGCCGCGCACATATCGAGAACCAAGTCGCCGGGTTCCGCGTCGACGGCGGCGGCCACAAGTTGTGACCCTTCGTCTTGGATGTATCCATCGTCTCGGGTCGTAACCGATGCTGCTTCGTTCATCGCTTCGAGCGCCGCTAATGCTCGTTCGCGCCCGAGGTCCTCGGAAAGCCGAGCGACCAACCAATCGGGCTGGGAAAGTCGAACCTCGTCGGAGGGCCAGACCACCGGCAACGATGTCGCCACCTTGCGCAACACCGCATTACAGAGGCCACTGATCTTCTTGGGAGCGGCCTCAACCGTGGCGCTCACTGCTGCGTGCGGTGGTGTTCCCAAAAATGCCAACTGGAATGCGCCGAGTCGAAGCCATGTGCGAGCGGCGAGGTCAACACGTTCGGGGTCAGGGAGGAAACGGTCCACCAACCAATCACACGATCGCCGCATTCGTGTCGTTCCGTAGACAAGTTCGGTGACGAATCCCTTATCTCGTTGTTCGAGTCCACTCGAATCGAGAAGTGGCGAAAGGACGATGTTGGCATAGGCACCATCGCGCTCAATCCGCAGAAGCGCTTCGGCGGCAAGTTGGCGAGCGGCAACACCTGCGACATCTGAGGGCTTGCGAACAGGTTTCTTTTTTGCTGGCTCGGTCATTGACCCAATCGATCGGTAGAAGTTACGCGAGCGCCGTTCTTCCAAGAGCTCGCGTCTTGTTTCGCTTTGCCTTCGGGCTGTACCACTAGAAGTTCGACCGCACCTTCGCCGCACGCCACCACGAGTCCATCAACCGATCCCGGTGCGCCCTGACCTGAAGCCACGGATACCTCGTGGATTTTCAGGCGTGTTCCCCGAAACGTTGTCCATGCACCGCCAAGCCGTACGAGACGATCCACGTCGCTAGAAGCACGAGTCCAGTCGACATGCAGGTCCTCAGACGAAATCTTCTTCGCATAGGTGACATCGCCCGTTTGTGGTCGCGGTGCAGGAAGCCCTTGCTTCAGCGAATCGACCAACAGAGTTGCGCCCATCCGCACCAGTCGCTCGCGAAGCGAGGCCAGCGTGTCGTTATCGGCGATGTGTGTTCTGGACTCTGCATAAACGTCGCCGGTATCGAGTTCCACCCCTATGTCCATCAGAGAAACACCCGTCTCTGTATCGCCAGCAAGAAGGGCTCGTTCGACCGGAGCAGCCCCGCGCCAACGCGGGAGTAACGAAAAATGAATGTTGATCATCGGCACGTGTTCGAGAATCGTTACCGGAATGATTCGGCCGTAGGCAACCACGACGGCGAGATCCACAGTGGCGCTGAGTACATCATCGAGTTGATCGGAAACAGGTAGTCCCATTTCGATGGCAGCAGCCTTAACCGGCGAAGGAGAACTCTCACTCCCCCGGCCCCGCCGTTTATCAGCGCCGGAAATGACGATGGCGACGTCGAAACCTGCAGCCACAAGCGCCCGCAGCGGCTCGACGGCAACTTCAGGTGTTCCGAGATACGCGAGTCGTTGGGTATGGGCCGGCGGACGCGCCAGAGTCAGTTCGGTCATGAGCTACTCAGAGAATCCGCAAGCGGCCGAGGCCGACCTCGGGCTCAGGGAGTTGCCCGACCCCACGTGCGCGCAACTCGCGCAGAGTTGATCTTGCTTCTGCAAGTTGTTCGGCTGTCAGGTGCTTCTCCATGAGAATGCCCTCGAGGTGATCGATCTCGTGTTGGAAGACTCGAGAGGCAAAATCGTCGAGTTCGAGATCGAGTTCGTTACCGTCGAGGTCGTAGCCCTTCACATGGATCTCGGCGGGGCGGATGATGTCGAAATGTAAGCCCGGAATTGAGAGGCAACCTTCGGAGAATTCCGCTTCTCCGCGAGTTTCCACAATGACTGGATTAATGATCACCCCAGGCTCATCGTCGTAGTCAAAGACGAAGAATCGTTTCTGCACGCCAATCTGGGGAGCAGCAAGACCGACCCCAGGTGCTTCGTACATTGTGCCGAACATGTCCTGCACAAGCTTGGCGAATGCGCCATCGACGTTCGTTACCTCGGCAGCACGCTGCGTAAGCACGGGATCACCGATGATGCGGATCAAGTGCGGAGCCATGCCTCAAGGGTAGCGTCGTGACATGTCCGGCCCATCGTCTCAGTACTTCTCCCGGACTCCAGCGGTGGATTCTGCCGAACAAGAGATCCGCCTTTCACTCGCGGACCTTGAACTGCAGTTCACCACCGACCGTGGCGTTTTTTCACAGAGCCGCATTGATGCAGGAACCCGACTACTCCTGCAAGAGGCCCCTCACCCCGCTCCATCGATGGCCAACGTTTGTGACCTCGGCTGCGGCTATGGCCCTATTGCCGTGAGCCTTGCTCGTCGCTCGCCGACAAGCTCAGTGTGGGCTGTTGATCTGAACGAGCGTGCGGTCGCACTAACCGCCAAAAACGGCGTGACTAACGACTGTCCGGATATCCACGCGGTTGTTGTCGACTCGGACGGAACTGCTATCGACGGAACTCCCGCCGATCTCGGAGCATTGCCGGCCACGCGGTTCGATGGCCTCTGGTCAAACCCGTCGATCCGAATCGGAAAGCCAGCGATGCACCACATGCTCACCGTATGGCTCGATCGACTTACACCGTCGGGAATGGCATGGCTCGTCGTTCAACGACATCTAGGAGCCGACTCTCTTGCTGATTGGATGACGGCTCAAGGTTGGGCCACAACTCGCGTGTGTTCGCGCGCGGGATATCGACTACTTGAAGTGAAGGCCCGATGACTCGAAATCTTGGCGGCACAGAACTCAAACGCTTGCATCGCGACTGGCGACGAAAAAACGACCGCAAAATGGCATTGATGCTCGACGGCGTGCAGAACCCCTTCAACCTCGGCTCCATCCTCAGGACCGCAGCGGCCTACAGCGTCGACCATCTGTGGCTTGTGGGTTCCCCTTCGCCAACCGATGCCAAAGTCCAGAAAACCGCCCTTGGTTCTCAGAAGTACGTCACCACGACAGCCTGCGAAACTTCGACTGAAGCACTCGCTGCCGCTCACGCCGCTGGCTATCGGGTTGTTGGTGTCGAACTTGCCGAAGGTGCGGTCCCGCTTCACGAGACCGACCTTTCGGGAAACATTTGCATCGTCATGGGTCACGAGGACCGCGGACTTTCTAAAGACCTGCTCGCCGGTGCCGACGCGCTTGCCTACATCCCGCAATTAGGAAAAATCGGCTCACTCAACGTCGGAACCGCCGCTGCGATTGCCATGTATGAAACGCGACGCGCAGGCTGGACTGCCGAGGACTGAACACCGCTTCCAACATCGCTT
>WLMU01000112.1 GCA_009700115.1 Actinomycetota bacterium | reverse complement strand
TGCGTCGACGGTGGGACCTCAGTGCGTCCCACCTACAACGACAGCGAAGAACTTCCTGTGTTCGTGCACAACGAAGAACTGCGCGCCCGTCTTAAAGACTGGTAAATCGACCGCCGCTCACCACGAGCGTTTGACCGGTCACGTACCGGGCTTCATCACTGCACAAGAACACTGACGGTGGACCGATATCGGTTTCGGGATCACCGAGTCGGCCAAGAGGAACCAGGCCTTCGATGCGCTTGACGCGTTCGGGTTCGAGAATCTTCATGTTTTCGAGAGCGGGTGATATCGCCAAGGGCGCCACGCTATTGACACGAATGTGATCAGGACCCCATTCACGCGCAAGCGCACGCACGAAACCTCGTTGCGCCGCTTTCACGGCGCTGTAGAAAGGCGCTCTTTCAGAACCTTCGATTCCTGCCGGTGAACTCATGAGCAAGTACGCACCCTGAGTCTTTTGAAGATGCGGATACGCCTGCACCGCAAGGCGCCAGGTCGCTCGCACCGTGACTGATGCGTGGTCTTCCCATTCATCAAGCGTCGTGTTTTCGAAATCCGTTGCTTCACTTGAACGACCACTAACCGCGTTGTGGACCACAGCATCGAGTCGGCCGAAGTCGCGAACTAGTCGTTCGATTGCTGCAGCACTTTGGGCAGCATCGGTGACATCGCATTGAAGAATCACTGGTGTCCCGCCAGCAGCGATAACCGCTGCAGCGGTTTCCTCGGCTGCTTTCGGCCGACGCACTCCTATGCCGACGATTGCGCCAGCAGATCCAAACGCAGCCGCAACACCGCGGCCAACGCCAGCAGCAGCGCCAGTAACAAGGACAACTCGGCCTTCCATCAATCCGGGCAGACCGCTCATGGCTGCATCACCGTTCCACGATCAGCCACCAACAGTGCGCCAGTAATTGCTCCGGCAGCAGGTGTTGCCAACATGTCAATGAGCCCGATCACATCGTCAACCGCCGACGCGGGCGGCAAGGCCGGCTGACCAAGCACCGGAACAACCGGGATTTCGGTGTTGCCCGCGTCGTTGTCACCCAGCATGAATGCGGCCAACTCAACTTCAATCGTGTTTACCGTGATGGACCGAGCGCCCCATCGCCGAGCGACCGCTTTTGCCATCACGCGAATTGTTTCGACCGCAGTGCACAGCGGAACAAGACCAGCGACGCCCGTAGCGACGACCGTTGGGAGGATCAGAATCACTCGCCCACCATCAGCGAGTACCGCATAGGCCTGCTGCAACGCCACAAAGGCAGCGCGCATCGAATATTCCGCTGCTTGATCCCACTCGGCTTCGGTGAGCGAGGCGATTGGTGCAGAACGAAATGCTGAGGGGTCGATTGCGGCGAGCACAACGCGGTCAACGGTTCCCGAGCCAATAAGAGAGCGGAGTGACTCGCCAACCAATTCGGCATTGGTGAGATCGATCGTGGGAGGCAGCTCGATTACGGAGTCACCGCGAGCCCGAAGACGCTGTGCGATCGAGGATCCGATCCCAGGACCGGATCCGATGACAAGTGTTGAAGCTGATGACGCCATAGTCCTCCTCCAGATGTCGAGACGCTATCGCCCCACACCAACGATCAAGACAACAGACATTCGCTACAGCAGACCACCGGTAGTCTCGGCGGGTGGACAGGGGGAAGCAGCGGCGGGTACTCGTCGCGACGATGCTCGGCGTATTCGTTTCGGGCTGGCCCGCGGTCATTCTCGTTGCCGCTCTTCCCGAAATCGGCGACAACCTCCACGCATCGCGCTCAACGCTTTCATGGGTACTTTCGCTTCCGATGCTCATCGGCGCAGTCATGCTCCCCACCTTCGGTCGTCTTGGCGACCTCAAAGGTCAACGACGTGTTTTTCTCATTGGCCTCACCGTTTGTGGAACAGCTGCGATTCTGACGTCACTGTCATGGAACGCTGCTTCGCTTATTACGTTCCGCACAATTAGTCAGACAGCTGGCTTCGCCACTGCCCCCACCGCTGTCGCTCTCATTATGGAAACGTTTCCGCTCGATGCACGACCACGAGCACTTGGCATGTGGGCATTCGTTTCCGCCGCTGCCCCGGCGCTTGGTTTGGCATTTGGCGGACCAATGGTCGAACTCCTCAGCTGGCGTGGCGTCTTCATTGTCCAGGGAGCCCTGGCACTGTTGTTTCTTCCGCTCTGCTTGCGTTGGCTCGACGAGACAAAGCGCCGATCAAACATCGGCTTCGACATCGCCGGCGGAATCGCCCTCATGCTCGCGACGGGTTCGGTCTTGCTCTACCTCGACCGAGGCGGTTCATGGGGCTGGACACAACCAGCAGAACTTTGCCTCCTCGTTGCCGCTCCAATGCTCACCCTGCTCTTCATCCGAATCGAAAAGCGCGCCAAGTTCCCGCTTCTGCCCACGGGCCTTCTCGCCAATCGCGCCTATTCGATGCCAGCAGTTTCTGAGTTCCTTTCGCAAGCATCAAGTAATGCTGTCTTCTTCAGCGCTCCGCTCTTGCTGCAACAACGTTTCGGAAAAACAATCGCCGAAACCGCATTCCTCATGCTTCCGCTCCCCCTCGGAATGTGCTTTGGTGCAATTATCGGCGGACGAGTTGCGGCAAGGTATGGCGAGCGGCGTGGCGGTTTGATCGGCACAAGTGCGATGGCGCTTTCAATGCTGCTCTTTCTCGCCGGCTACAACACCAAAATGATGGGTCTTGTTACCATTGCCCTCATCATTCAAGGAATCGCTAACGGCTTTGTTCGCCCAGCCGTTGCATCCGCCGGTGGTGCCGCGCTCAGTCCCGAATACTTTGGCGTCGGAATGGCGACGCTTCGGATGATCGCGCTCCTTGGTTCGACCATGGGCATCAGCATTGCTCTCGCTGCGTCAGTTGTCGGAGGCTTTCGGGCGATCTACATCACGACCTTTGTTCTTGCCCTCATGGCTACAGCCACAATGACCCGGGTGATCTCACACAAGCGCCTAACGGGAACACCTGAAGAGCGAAAAGAACAAGAGCGGAAGCTCATCGCTGACATGGAAACTGAAGCCGGGCTCACGACTTTGCCGGCATTTGAAGGCTGACAATGACGATCCCTTCTGCAAATTCGCCCGGCGCTGTTCTCTACCTTGCTACGTGGCTGCCCAGAGAGCTTCATACTCAGTTCTCCGCATGGTGCGACGATCATCACCGAGAGCAACTTGCGTTGCCCGGATATCAACGCGCACGACGGTTCGAGTGGGTAAATGGCCGACACATCGACGATCCCCCGCAGTACCTCACGATGTATGACCTCGACTCACTTGAAGCGCTTGCGAGCGATGCCTACCTCGAGCACACACGTTCATCGCCCGGATTGCCCGATTTCCTTCGAGGCAATATTCGAGTCGAACGGCGTAACTGCGTCGTTGTCGCCTCACTCCCGGCCCTGTGGTGGCCACCCTCGCCGACGCCACTTCTCGACCTCTTTCAACTCACGAGCGAAGAGTCCGCCACCGAGCTTCGAGATGGAATAAAACACGTCACCGATCCGATTGCTGAAGGATTCACGCTTCGAGTGATCGATAGCGACAACGACAATCCGCTCGTGCTCGTTGATCATGGCGATACCGCCACCGAAATGATCAACACCCTTACCGGGGCTAGTGGCGCCCTTCACTCCGCATGGCGCTGTTGCTTCGACGAATTTGCATAGCTCCGCGGGCTCCTAGGATCACACAATCGAAATCTTGATCATCTGCTCGGGAAATACCTGCCGCTCGCCAATGGCGATGGGTTTGCTTGCCCATCACCTTTCGCTTCGTGGCATGGACGCTCGTGTTCATTCCGCCGGCACACTCGGCTGGGGTGGTCCTGCCACGAATCATGCAGTTGAAACGCTTGCAGCTCGCGGCCTCGATTTGTCGGAACATGAAAGTCGCCGCATCAAAGGTGAAGACGTCGCCGAAGCCGACCTCATCATCGGTATGACCCGCGATCATGTACATGGCGTCATCATCCATGACCGCTCCGCAATCGAGCGGACCTTCGTCATGGGCGAAATTGTTCGACTCGGAAACAAAGTTGGCCCTCGTAAGCCCGACCAATCGGTTCGTGACTGGTGCGCCACCGTTGCTGCGCTTCGCCCCAAAGGCCGTCCAGCCGGAATTTCGACCGATGACATTGCTGATCCCGTCGGTGAAGGCCTCGAGGTCTATGCCAAGACTGCCGACAGACTCGATGCGCTTTGTGCTGCAACTGCAGCACTTCTGCTTCCCGACGGCGCTCACGGCGAAATCGTCGATATCGACCCGCTCAACAAGCCCTGATCGCGGGCGCTCGAACAGAGCATGTCCTACACTCGCCACATGGGAAAATTCGCAAATAGCAAAGCACTCGCTGGCGCAAGTTTCGGAGTTCTGAAAAGCGAAAAGAAGTTGGCGGCGATTCCTATCGTTTCTGCAGTCACCTGTGGCGTTATCGCTGTAGCAGTTGGCGGCGGAGTCATTCTCACTGCCGACTTCATTGCCAACCCCGCGCCTGGTCAAGACGATTTCGCGATGACTCCGGCATCGTGGGCCGTCGGCATTGTCGGTCTTTTCCTCATCGGGTTAGTTAGCCAGATGTTTGCGGCCACACTGATCGCTGCTGCAAACGAACGGCTCGATGGCGGTAGCTTCACCATGGGCCAGGCATTTTCGAAAGCAACGAGTCGCACACCATCAATTCTTGGATGGTCGGCAATCAATTCAACAGTTGGTGTAATCCTGCAGGGCGCTCGCGACAAAGCCGGTTTCCTCGGCGACATTGCTGTCGGGCTCATCGGAGCGGCATGGAATGTCATCACTTGGCTTGTCTTGCCGATCATCATCGTTGAAGGCATCGGACCAATCGCCGCCATCAAGAAGTCAGCAACCCTCGTGAAGACCACGTGGGGCGAGAACTTGTTCGCTCAAGCCGGCATCGGCCTTATCGGCTTCCTACTCATGCTTCCCGGAATCCTCATCTTCGGCGCCCTGAGTTTGGCTCTCCCCCTTGCGGGAATCCCGTTGCTACTCATCTGGATTGTCGTTATTGGCTGCCTGATGTCGGCCCTCGGTGCCATTTACCGCACGGCGCTCTACCGATTCGCCGTTGGTCTGCCCAATGGCAGCGCATTCACGCAAGAAGAACTTGCTGGCGCATTCAAAACGAAGTCCAAGTCCGGACGTTCCCGCTGAGTTACTCGTCGGTTGGTCGAACTCCCACAGGCCAACCTTCGACAACCACAACTTCGTTGGTAAGTGGCGGCACCCAACCTTCGCCGTCGATCCAACGACGAACAACGCGACCAGGAACACCTACGACCACGCTGTGATCGGGAATCTCTCCGCGTACAACAGCACCGGCAGCGATCGCGCAATTACGACCGATTGACGTGCCCGGCAAGACAACGACATTGGTGCCGATCCATGTGCCCGCACCGACACGTACCGAAAAACCTTGCAACACCTGTTTGCCGACCGGGAGCCATGGATCGGCATAGGTGTGGTTGTGATCGGTGAAGTACACATTCGGGGCAACCGTGACGTCGGCCTCGAGCACGATTGAATGGCGTGCCACGAACCAGTAGTCCTTACCAACAGTCGTGCGATCGCCAATCTCAATCACGGGCGGTGTATCGGCCGGATAGGTCTCGGTTGGCATTCCCACCGCGAGTGTGGAGCCAGCACCAATAAAACAGTCCTCACCAATATGAATGGCATGGGCGTTGTAGCAATCGCCCTGAGGAAACGCTACGTAGCTTCCGCGTCCCATTGATCCATAGCGACGAGCCAGCGGATGTTCGGCATTAATTGCACCGGCGAGACGAATTCGCTCCCACGACGCGTTGATCACCGTCGTTGCGGCAGAGCGGAACGCATCTCGTATGCGATCAGACCGGTTCATGAATTGTCATTGTAGTTGACGGTAGTCTGAGCACTTCCCTGCGACGGAGTTCTCATGGCCACGATCAGATCACATGCGAGAGTGCATCGGACCGCCGAAGACGTATGGAAAATCGTGGGTGATCCCACTCGCATCGTTGAATGGTTCCCCGGCGTCACCGAGGCCACCGTCGAGGGCACTAACCGAACGCTCATGTTGAAGGCCGGCCTTCCCGTTCACGAAGAAATCGTCACGCTTGATCACCACATGCGCCGATTCCAGTACCGCATCACCGGCCCGCTGCCCATCAAGTATCACCTCGGGACGATGGACGTGATCGAAGACGGTGAGCCTGGATGTCTGCTCATGTACTCCACCGAAATCTCTCCCGACCCAATGGCCTTCGTGCTCGATGGTGTCATCTCTGAGGGCATCGGCAATCTCGCTCGCATGTTGAACGACCACACCGAGGAACAACGCTGATGGGTCGCAAAATTCTCTTCATCACCACCGACCAAATGCGTTACGACGCAATCGGCGCCAATGGTGGTCGAGTTGCCCGCACACCGAATATTGATTCATTTGCGGCCGACGGAATTTCTTACGACCGCGCGCAACCACAAAACGTCGTGTGTATGCCATCACGGTCCACGATGGTCACCGGTCAGAACATCGGAACGCACGGCGTCTGGATGAATGGCGTACCGCTTCCCGTTGATTCGCCCAGCGTTGCTGCGGTCCTACGTGACGCCGGCTACCGCACTGCCCTTATCGGAAAGAGCCATTTCGAACCGTTACTCGATCCCTTTCTTCGCTTCGAAGAAAACCAACAAGGATTCATCGGCGCAACCGAAGG
>WLMU01000111.1 GCA_009700115.1 Actinomycetota bacterium | reverse complement strand
GCGCGACGGATTCTCCCTTGCGTGGCCCACAGGAGCCTCAGCAAGATCGACGTATCAGCACGATTGGCCGCAGCGACGAGGTCAGCTGCTGCAAGAAAGACCCGTCAAATGTCCCAAGGTGTCAGATCGATGCCGAGTTCCTGAAGGCGACCAATCAACTTTTCCGGACTCATCGACTGGCTCGGCCAGTGATAGTCCCAACCTCGTGTGCCCACTGCGGGTTCCACGTAGGCGTGCACTTGGTCCATCGTGAAATAGATACCGCGTCGACCAATCTGCCGTTCATAGCGTTCTCCGTGTTCACGGTCGAGCACAAAGTTGGTGTGGTCACACATCGATTTCATGTCGTCATGCACCCAGTCCCAGACTTGAGCTGCTACGTGTACAAGCGGTTCAATTGGTTCGTATCGGGTGACTTCGAATTCCCGTGACCAGAACGTGATCGGTTCGAGACAACACGCGCAATACGACTCCAGCCTCACCTCTTTGCCAGCAAAGTGGGGCATCTTCGAAACAGCAACCGCTTCGTGGGCGCAACCGATGAAGGAATGGAATGAGTCATCGACATAGAGCGCGACCTGGCTCGGGAATGCCGAGTACGGAGGGATCTTGATGATGTCGCAATTCGGTGAGTCTTGATCGACGACAACAACGATGCCTGTTTGTAATTCCTTATATGCCTGCACAATGTCGCGTCGCGAAAGGCCTGTGCCTTCATAGACATCTCGCAGATTGGGGCCGCGTCGCTGTTCCGCCCAGAAGTCGAACACAAAGGCTCGCACCTGCAGTGCCCGCTCGGACCATTCCATCGCATTAGGCACGTACTGGGCCATAGAGGCCTCCTGTAATCCAGTGCCTTTGGCAGGCATCCCCGCAACAAACGGTAGTCGCGGTCCCCCTGCACGTGCTGTGAAAAGCGTGCCGAAAGGAGAAGGCGGAGGAATGGTTCGTCCTCGAGATGACCGTCTCTGACTACCAAAAGACCGAAGGCAAACAAGTCCTTATTTCTGCATGCCGCCTGAGACTGAAATCTCATCGCCAGTGACATACGAAGAAGCATCACTAGCGAGATACAGCACAGGACCAACGATTTCATCGGCGTCAGCAACACGCTTCATGAGCGTGCCGTTGGCGATCATGTCAATGAAGCCTTCGCGAACTCGTTCGGCTCCGGCAACCATCTCGGTCATAAACGGGCCTGGACACAGTGCATTGACACGAATGTTCCATGGCGCCCATTCCTGCGCCATCGATTTCGTGAGATTGATCAGCCCCGCTTTCGATGAGCCATAAGCGCAAACATTCGATCCTCCGGAATACGCCGCCATCGTCACGATGTTCACAATGGAGCCGCCCCCGTTGTCGCGCATAAACGGCGCGACCTGTTGTGCCATGCGCAGTGGTCCTTCGAGATTGACGTTGAACATCTTGCGCCAGTACTCAATCGACATATCTGAAACTGTCGTGGGAGCCGGATTGATGCCGGCGTTGTTCACGAGAACATCAATCTTTCCGAAACGGGCAATAACTGCTTCGACAAACGAAGGGATTCCTTCCCAGTCCCCCACATGACACGCGAGTCCGAGCGTCTCTTGCCCTGTTGATGCTGCAACCTCAGCGGCAACTTCGTCACAAAGGTCTTGTTTGCGAGAGCTGATGACGACCTTCGCTCCTGATTCGGCGAGCCCTTGCACCATCGCGCGACCAATTCCCTTTGTGGAACCAGTGACGATCGCAACTTTGCCGGTCAGGTCGAACAGATCTTTCGCTCCCATAATCAAAACACCTTCCGCTCGCCGATGACATTCGACTCTTCAGTGTCGAGCACCGTATGCAGAGCCGAAAAACGAAGGACCCCACCTTCAAGGCGGACCGTTCCCGTGACAAGCGCGGTCGAAAGATCCGAAGGAGAACCGCTGATGATTTGCGAGACGCGAATGTACGAACGGAAGTCAGCGTCGTCACCGCGGTTCGCGCTGATGTGAACGTTCTCGCCACCATGGCGAAGTGGGTGAGGGCTTCCCTTGCGGTGTTCGGTCTGCCACGCCAATACCGCTGCTTTTCCATGCACATCGGCGTTGACGAACTCCTCATAGTTCGTCTTGCCGGTATCAGTTCGGCACGTGAAGTGCGCGTCGTCAGTGAACATGTCGGCCCATTCGTCATAGATCGCGTTGTCGTAGGCAAACCACCAGTGGGAAACCAGTTCGTGAACATCAGCGGGCTGAATCATCGGCTTCTTCTCTTTTCGAGGGCGCAACTGCGGAGCTATGGAGATACTGCGGATCAATCGCCGGGGCATTCCCCCACCAGCGATTCATGCGTACCCATAAGATACCATCGTTATATTCTGGAAGTCTTCGAGGAGAGCCCGCTCTCATAAAGGGGAAGCCCCCGCAATGACAATCACCAACGAAGATCTCGCAAAAGCGCTCCGGCCCGTCGCCCCACCCCGCGTCATTGAGGACGTCTATACCGACGACCAGCACGAGCGCATCATGGGTGTACTCAAACGTCAAGGTCCGTGGCCCACGATTACCGCCCACCACTTCGACACCGTCGAGGAACTTGTCGCGACGACTTCAGGGCCGATGCGCGAAGGCGAAGGCCCCAAGTTGACCCTCGACGACATCGCAACCGGCCACTTCCGCGGCTACTTGGCCAAAGGGTCAACATGTTTTTATCCCGAACTCGAAGATTGTTTCTATAACGAGAAATTTCTTGATCTCGCCCGCGACTACTGGGGCGCCGCCTATGCAAAGCCCACGCACATGCTCTTTAATTTCTGCGGCGCACACCACAGTGGACTCAACCCACACCTTGACGCAGTTCAGTTCCGCGGTATTCGCCTCGAGAACTCTCCGGTCTGGCTGGCCAACATCATGGGCAAGTCAGGACTATTCCAAGATCACATCGTCAAGATGGCCCAAGTGATCGCCTGGTGGTACCGGGGTGAAAACGGCACGTTTACCTACTGGCCCGATGGCCCATTCGGTCAACCAAAGGTCCTTGAACACCCACTTTGGGACAAAGGCGTTGTCGTGCAGAACGAAGTGATGTTCCATCGTGGCGATCCTGTCGGTCGACCCGAAGATCGTGACATCCCAGGGCTCAAGCACCGTTCGATGATCGGGTACGAGGCCGATCGCGATAATTGGGCAATCACAACCGACGGCGAAGTCATCCGTCGCTATCAACCCGAAGAAACGCGACTACTGGTTCATTGGAGCGCTGAGTTGTACTCCGACATGGAAGAACTCGAAAAGTCACTCGATCATTCCGACGACCTCACCAGCGACATGATTTTTGACCGCCTTATTGCCGATATGAAAAACCGCGGCGTCAAGGTCGATCAACCGTCGGATCCGATGCACGATTCGGACTTCATCCGATCGCTCATTGCGACCTACACAATTGCGCCAACAACTGATTGGATTCCGAAACCCGCGGCCTGAGGTCGCGTACGGAAATACTGCCAATGACCACGAAACACGCCAACATTCGAAAACGCCCTGCGGCCGAACAAAACCGACCTCCCGTTCGGCCATCAGCCAAAGCAGTGGCCACCCGCGCCGCGCTCATCGAGCTCGCTGCCGAAATGTTTGCGACAAATGGGTACCTCCAAACCTCAATTCGAGATATCGCACGCGAAGCGTCACTCACCACGGGCGCTATCTACGGTCATTTCCGCAATAAGGCAGAGTTGCTTGCCGAAGCAATCTGTTCACGCACAGAAACCGACCTTGAAAGCATTCCGGAGACCAGTGATCATCAGCCACAACACGTCGATGTCCTGAAACGTGCCGCTTTTCGTTTCGCCGAGCGCCGACAACTCCGCTCGCTCATCCTCCAAGGCGCTGCGGCCGCGATTACCGACAACGAAACTCGGGATCGTTTGCGCGACGAGCAACTCAGTCATCTCCAAGACTGGGTCGATCGCTATGAAGCCAACCACGAACAACTTGGAATTGACCCATCGGTCGATATTCGCGATGCGGTGCTGTTCACCTGGGCAGCAGAGGTCGGACTCGGCGTTCTCGAAGCACTCGGCATTGAGCCACGGTCAAAGAAGAGTTGGGCGGATATGGCCGCAAGATTCGGTCAGTCACTCACGCTCCCACCCCTCGACTAGTCCGCGCTCCCCTTCAGCAACTCATCAAGCCCCTCGACGAGTTCGGCGGGTGTGTACTCGCCGAGGGTGACCCGTTGAAGCGTTCGAGATTCCGCAAGATCGAATGCCGGCCGTCCGTGCTGAAGAGAAATGTTGTCCCAGAGCAGCAAATCGCCAACAACCCATTGATGTTCAACAACATTCGACGCGTCGTACATGACATCGAAAAGATCTCGAAGAAGCGCTCGTCCTTCAATGGTGGACATCCCAACAATAGAGTCTGAATGCAATTCATTCGCAGTGATCACTTCGGTTCCCGTTCTCGGATGAATTCCAAAGATGGGCCGTTCGCAACGAGGTGAATTCCGCCGAATGTTCTCAACTCTCATCGGAGTGTCATCGGGGAGGTGAAAGTCGTAGACGTTAAGTACCGACCGTCCTTCGAGCGCTGCTCGAAGATCAGTGGGAAGCGCTCTTGCCGACTGTTCCACATCGATAAACCGTGTGGGGGCTCCAGACTCAGGCGCTTCAAGGCAATGCAACGAGATGCCGAGCACTGGGAACGGCGTGAACGCGAAGTCTGAATGAAAGAGCAACCCCCCTTCACGGATGATTCCATCGGATCGAGAATTCGACACATACGACCAAAGATTGCGCTCGGCCAAAAGCGGCCCGAACCTTGCAACAAAAGCCACCTGTTGCTCGCCAGTCATGCTGCCGCCTCGGAACAACAACAGATGTCGCGAGTCGAATTCCTCGCGTAACGCTTCCATCTCAGCAAGCGTCCCCTGGCTCGAAAGTCCATGATCGCTACTCAGATCGATTCCATCAACCTCAGTCCCAAATGATCCAGGAAACGAGTTCAGTTCAAGCGCCATCGGCAAATCATCACAGGTTCCGCGATGGCGTGATGGAACCGCTCTCGCTACAGCTCAACTTCAGGCTCGCCGGTCTTCAGTTCGGCAAATTTGGCAGCCATCGTTGGATTGCCACGCGTGAGTTTCTTGATCGAAAGGTCTTCGGCCTTGTTGTTAGCGAGGCGGAGATTGTTCTCCGAACCAAGTAACGCCTCTTTCGTCTTCTGCAGGTGATCGATGGTCTTGTCTATTTCCTTGATCGCCGTTTGGAATTTTTGTGCCGCCAAGTCATAGTTGCGGGCGAAGCCAGTCTTGAACGTGTCGAGATCGTCTTCGAACGTCGTGATGTCAACGTTCTGCTCCTTCACCCGCGCTAGCTCGGCTTTGTAGGACAACGAATTGCGAGCAGCGTCACGCAAGACAGTGATCATCGGTATGAAAAATTGTGGACGGACGACATACATCTTGGGATAACGATGTGAGACGTCAACGATTCCGCCGTTATAGAGGTCGTTCTCCGGCTCGAGCAGCGAAACAAGGATGGCGTACTCGCATCCTTTCTCGTTTCGATCCTTGTCGAGTTCTTTAAAGAAGTCTTCGTTCTTCTTTTTCGATCCCGGCGTGTCGCTCTCGTTCTTCATTTCAAACATGATCGAGACGAACTCAGTGCCGGTCTCGTCGGAGTCGCGGAAGATGTAATCGCCCTTACTGCCCGACCTGGCGTCGTTGTCTTTCTCAAAGTACGAGCTGGAGAATGCGGTCGCTCGTAGCTTGTTGAACTCGATTTCACAGTGCTGCTCGAGCGTTTCGCCGACCATCTTCGTGGAGAGCTTCGCCTTCATGTCCTTCAGGCGCTCAATCATTTCGTCTCGGTCGCTGATCTGCGTTTCGTATTTCTCTTTCAAAGACGCCTCAAGACGCTTCTGCTCCCCCTCCTTGATTTGCAGATCTCGCTGCAGATCGTCTCGCTCTTTTTCAACCACACCGAGCGCTTCGTTCAATTCCAAGCGCTTCGCAATGTCTGCATTGGCGAGATCGGCCTTGAGTCGTTCTATTTCCGCATCCTTCTTGACAGCGACATCATTCAGATCGGCAGATACCTGGGCCTTCACTAACTCGGAACTCGACTTCAACTCCGCTTTCAGTCGCTCGATCTCTACGTCCTTTGCCGACGCTGCCCCAAGAAGTTCCTGGCTGATCTTGGACTCGGCTAACTCGACCGCTGCCTTCTTCTCGCGATCGGCGATCTCGAGTCGCTCACTAAGCGCCTTATCGAATGCATCGTCACGAACTTGTCTCAGAATCTCGGCATAACCGGACTCGTCAACTTTGAAGTTTTCCCCGCAGTGTGGGCACTTGATCTCATGCATGTTTGCTCCATCTCATGTCCGCACCGATTTGAGGCTCGGGAGTCTCCCCTCCCCGCACCTTGATCGCTCTCCACGCGGAAGGGCATATCAAGATTGTCTCAAACCGTTTCAAGGTCAGTGACAGCGTTTCATCTTTCACCGACACACGGTCTGATGCCCGAAATCCCGTTCGTTTCTCCAGTTGTGCGAATAGCGCCCCGATGGATCAGCGCAGGGGTCTGGTGAATCTCATCTGCACCACATCAATCATCTTTTCGTCGAATCCGGCCTCGCAGTAACAGAGGTAGAAGTCCCACAACCGGATGAACTGTTGATCAAGACCCAGCGATGCAAGGGTCGCCTCATCGGCATGCAGATTCATACGCCAACGACGGAGCGTCTCGGCGTAATCAGCACCGAATCCAAAGTCCT
>WLMU01000110.1 GCA_009700115.1 Actinomycetota bacterium | reverse complement strand
CGCTGGATTCCTGGCGAAAAAGATCCCGATCAACCCGAAGACCTCATCGGCCTCCTTCGAATGCTTGGCGAGAAATTCGAATAACGAACGTGTGACGCCCCAGCCGCGACACACTACTCAGCAAGTGTTCCGGATTGCACAGCAGTCAATGCGTTCGCAAGATTTTTTAGTTGCGTTCGTGAAAGGTGATCAATGAATTGCCGTCGAACGGTTCGATGCCGGCGGTGCGCTTGTCAGCGAGAAGATCAAGATCGAACTTGAGATTCAAGCGGTAAAGGCGTAGCTAAAACAGTTGTTGAAATCGAAAGAAGGCCGACCCGTCAGGGCCGGCCTTCTTTTACTTCTGGAGCTCGATGTTTACGCCGGTGCAGCGATGCTGTCCCATGCAATCGGCACGTGGGCAAAACCGTCGATGAGGTTGGAGTGAACACGGGGATAGTCCGTGGGATCTCCTTCGAAGCGAAGTCCTTCGAAACGGGTGAGAATTTCCTCGAACATGATGCGACCCTCGATGCGGGCCAGGTTGGCGCCAAGACAGAAGTGAGGGCCACCGGCACCAAACGCCACGTGATCGTTGGGGTTACGTCGAACATCGATGGAATCAGGGTTTTCAAACGCACGCTCGTCACGATTGGCGGAGGCGTAGACCATGAGTACCCGCTCGCCGGCCTTGATTTTCTTCCCACCAAGTTCCGTATCGATTGTTGCGGTGCGAGTGAACTGGATTACCGGAGTAGAGAAACGCAGCAGTTCTTCGATAGCTGTTGGGATCACCGAAAGGTCATTTCGAACAATGTCGTACTGATCCTGATTCTGAAGCAGTGCGAGCGTTCCGGTTGTGATCAAGTTTCGAGTGGTCTCCGAACCGGCGTTCTGCAGAAGCATGAAGAACAGTTCAATTTGGAACGCCGTGAGCTTCTCGCCTTCAACCTCGGCATGAAGCAAAACGCTCATGAGATCGTCACTGGGATTGTCGACTCGCTCGGCACACATTGCGTCGGCATACATGAACATGTCGGTTGCTGCCTGTGCCCGCTCTTCCGGAGTCACCGAGGCATCGAACCCAAATGTCTTTTCTGTCCAGTCGAACACCTGGGCCCGGTCGACCTCAGGAACGCCCACCATGTCGGCGATCACGTGAAGCGGAAGCCACAACGCAAGATCGTGGACCAGGTCGGCGCTTGTGCGTTCGGCCAATCCATCGATGATGTCGTTGGTGCGCGTGCGCAGCATGTCACCCAGTTCGGCGACCCGTTTCGGAGTGAAGCCCTTATTGATGATCTTGCGGAGTTTCATATGGTCGGGCGCATCGAGGCTGATCATCAATTGATCGCTGCCTCCGGAAGCCGGTTCGTTGATCCCATCATCGATGAAGGGATCGGGCGCGTTGCGATAGGTCGATGCATCTCGAGAAACCTGCTGAACCTCGGCGTAGCGAGTGACCACCCATAGCTTTTCTCCCTGATAGGAGGGGTGATCGAGGCATGCGACGGGGTCATTCTCACGAAGCCACCGGTAGTAGTCGTAGGGAACGCCGTGCGCGTAGGTCTCAGCATCGTGAAGAACGGGCGCATCTACAAACGTGTCAGTCATAAGGACTCCTCTAGGGGACTTTCAGCAAGTGTGTCAGTCGAGACCCACATTGGGTCGTTGTGTGATCTGCACTATCAGTCGTTCAGAATTGATGCCATACGTTCAGTTGTCTCAATCCACTCTTCCACCATTTCACGCACGACATCTTTGGTGGGGCGAACCTTGTTAAGGCGTCCGACGATCTGACCTACAGGAAATCCGATCAGCTCTCGGGTTCCGACACGTTGAGTGCGCCGACCGGCTTCTTGATGAAGGATTCCCTGCAGGGGCATCGGCAAGGTTCCGGGCGAATCTTCTGCTTCCCATGCGTCGGTCCACGCAGTGCGGAGTTGACGGGCTGGCTTGCCGGTCATTGCCTTCGAACGAACGGTGTCACGCGAGGTCGCCGCCAGCATGTTTTCGAGCGCGGCGGGGTTGGTGTCAGCTTCAGTAACGGTGAGCCACATCGAGCCCGTCCATGCCCCCTGCGCTCCAAGAGCCAGTGCAGCGGCCATCTGTCGGCCCGTGGCAATACCTCCAGCTGCAAGAACCGGAATATCTGGTCCGACTGCATCGACGACCTCGGGCACGAGCACCATTGTTGAAATTTCGCCGCAGTGACCACCGGCTTCGGTTCCTTGCGCAACGATCACGTCGACACCGATCGCAACCTGACGCTCAGCGTGAACCTTCGATCCAGCGAGACCACCAACAAGAATTCCTGCTTCGTGGGCTCGTTCGATCACATACATCGGAGGCGGGCCTAACGCATTGACAATCATCTTCACGTTCGGATGATTCAGACAAACCTCGACCTGACTCGGGCCCATTTCGTCGACGCCGAGTCCAGCGGCAGCAACTCGGCCAACAGCGAGATCGGCGGGAAGCTCGGGAACGTTGTAACGAGCGAGTAGTTCATCAACGAACTCTCGGTGTTCGACAGGGATCATGGCGTCGAGCGAATCGAATGACGCATCTTCACCGCCGCCCTTTCCGACGTAGTTCACCGGCATGGCGAAGTCGACTCCGTAGGGCTTTCCGTTGACATGCTCGTCGATCCAATTGAGTTCGATCTCAAGTTGCTCGGGCCCGAATGCGAGAGCCCCAAGAACACCAAAACCGCCCGCATTCGTCACGGCCGCGACGACATCTCGACAATGCGAGAAGGCGAAGATGGGAAATTCAATACCCAGACGATTAGCAAGCGGAGTGCTCATGGATCCCTCGGTTCGTTGGTGATGGCCACCGACCACGTGCGACACAAGTTCGGCGGATATGAAAAAAATGTAACATGACGAGCGTCGCCGGTGCTGTGCCGACTGACACCCCATCACGCTCAAGGGCATAGATTGCTCAGGCTGCGCCGCTAGGCCAGCCCTGCGCACCTGACTAGGAGTTCTCATGAGGACACGAGCAGCCGTCCTGTACGGCCCGCATACCGACTACAAGATCGAAGAAATCGAGCTCGACGAGCCAAAGGCCAACGAGGTGCTCGTTCGCTTTGTCGCCAGCGGCATGTGTCACTCCGATGAGCACATGGTCACCGGCGATATGGCCATGGACCCAGCAATCATCGAAATGCTCGGCTGGCAGCAGTACCCGATCATTCTCGGACACGAGGGTGGCGGCATCGTTGAGAAGGTCGGCCCTGGCGTCACTGAACTCAAGGCTGGCGATCACGTCGTCACCTCGTTTGTCCCTTCCTGCGGTCGCTGCCCATCATGTGCCAAGGGTCAGCAGAATTTGTGCGACAACGGCGCGCATCTTCTTTCGGGTCGCCAAGAGGACGGAACCTCTCGTCACCATCTCCTTGACGGAACTGACCTAGCGACCATGTGCTGTCTTGGCACCTTTGCAGAACACTCCGTAATGAATATCAACTCTCTGGTGAAAATCGAAGAGGATCTTCCGCTCGATAAGGCCTGCCTTGTCGCCTGTGGCGTAACCACCGGTTGGGGTTCTGCCACGTATGCCGCAGAGGTCGCCCCTGGTGACACCGTGGTCGTCATCGGAACCGGTGGCGTTGGCATGAACGCTGTGCAGGGTGCTCACCTCGCTGGTGCTCGTTATGTCATCGCACTCGATCCAGTTGAATTCAAGCGTGAACAAGCGCAGAACTTCGGCGCCACACATGTTGCGGCTGATGTTGCAGAAGCACAAGCACTTCTTGGCGAACTGACATGGGGTCGCTTGGCCGACAAGGTCATCGTCACCGTTGGCGAGGGCAAGGGCGCCGATCTCGAGTCGTACATGGGCATGGTTGGTAAGGGTGGACGACTTGTCTTCACTGCTGTGGCCAACATGAACGAAAACGATGTGCAACTCAACTTGTTTGCATTCGCTATGCAGCAGAAGCAACTCGTTGGCACCATCTTCGGAAGCGCCAATCCTCGTTACGACATTCCAAAGCTTCTCGGTCTTTACCGGAGCGGACATTTGAAGCTCGATGAGCTCGTCACTCGCACCTACACCCTCGACCAGATCAACGAGGGCTACCAGGACATGCGAGACGGTAAGAACATTCGCGGCGTCATCATTTACTGATACTGATTTTTTTTAGAATCGGCAGTTACCGCACTCGGCGGGTTCGCACGGCCAATCGGTCAGCGGACCCGCCGTTGCAGTGGTGCCCGGTGGCAGGCGCAGGAGAAGTGCTGATCACACGGACCAGATCGGCCAATCGGCGCGAAGCGATCCGGGTAGGCGATCCCTCCATCAACGCGCCCGAGAAAGACGCATCCACACTCGGTGCAGGCCCATCCTGATTTGGAAATCGCTATGAGTTCGACGCCTGTGATCCCAAAGGATGCGGCAACTGATTCGGTCGAACGCGCCCAACGCCCCTTTGCCTCTTCGATCGAGCCGCGATCTTCGTTCTCTTGCGAGGGAAGCACCTCCCCCGCCATCACTGCGCCGAGAGTGGCGCAGGCGATGAGATCTTCGAGGGCCGCAGCGTCCGCTGCTCCTGGGTGCTGGCCCGACAACGCTGTTACATCGAGACGTTCAAGAGCCGAATGCACACGGAGCACAAGTGCTCCTTGTGCTGGCGGTCGACGCGTATGCCACAACGCTCCACTGATGAGAAGTTGTGCACGCTCCGCAACCGCTGCCGCGAGTGGGTCCGGTTGAACAAATCCGCCGCTCAGCACGAACGTCTGCGTAACAGCAGCGATAACCATTCGTCGCCAGTGGTTACCGATATCGGTTCGGCGTTCCGCTCTCGTCTGTTCGATCGCATACGTGGGGGCAACGTGTTCAACCAATAGCGCTTCAAGGATGATCCAGAGCGATTCAACAGCAGTCTCAGGATCCTCGGATGGCATACCGTTTTGCGCGGCGATAAAGGCTTGACGAAGAACAGTTTCGGCACGCTCTTGATTCGCTCCACTAAAGGTAAAGATGTCCGCCGTCTCGATCCCAGTCACATGGAGATTCTGGCGTATCACTCCCGTCAAATGGCGAACCGAAGACCAACTCTTTGATCTCATGAGCACAACAGCGGGATCAGTCCGACATAGTCTTCATCGGTGGAGACCAACGAGACGACAATCACGACAACGGCGCCGACCGGAGTTACGACGTCCACGCTCATTGGCCCAAATGGCACTGCTCCTGGGATGAACTTCATCGAACAGCAGCAGAAGCCAATGAATGACTCGACCAATGAGCGTGCAGCAGGCCTGCCATTGCTCTTTGCTGGCGTTGTGCTCCTCGTGGTGTTTACGACGATCTTCGTGCGCGCGTGGCGACGTAAACAGCGTTCAGTTCCAAACTCGTAATTTGTTCGAACGCGAGCCGGAGATCAGCGGCGAAGTAGCGACAGAAGCCGAAGAATTTCGAGGTACAACCAGACGATCGTGACCGTAACCCCAAGCGCTGCAAACCATTCCATTCGGCGTGGCGTATTGCCCGCTGCAACCGATCGCTCGATAAACGCGAAGTCGAGAGCGAGATTCATCGCTGCCACAATGCAGATCACGACACTGATGCCTATGCCAAGCGGCGTTGGGCTATTCCAAAACGTGATCTTTGCCCCAAAAAGCTGAAACAAAAACGTGACGAGGTACATCACGCCGATTCCCATCGTGGCCGCAATCGTTATGAGCACGAACTTCGGCGTGACTTTCACGATCCGAGTCGCATAAAGCACGAACATCACAAGAACGACACTGAGCGTTGCGAGCACCGCCTGCACAACGATGCCGTCGTACATTTGGTTATAGAACGCCGAGATTGCCCCAAGCGCGGCGCCTTCGCAAAGGGCGTACAGGGGCGCTGTTGCTGGCCCCCAATTGGGCTTGAAGAACGTTGCAAATGCGAAGCCAAAGGCCAGGAGCACGGCAAGAAAAACCCACGCCGGGAATGATGTAGTGCTCACGGTGACCATCTGGCCTGTTGACTTATCAAGAACCGTCTGTGTCGTTTGTTGAACCTGAGACCAGCCGAACCATCCCGATGCGCAGATAATGGCGAAAAGGACGCCGAGTGCCGACAACGTGCCGCCGATGGTCATCGTTCGCCCGATGGGCGCAGTTCCATACCCCTCGGCGATGACCTGCTCAAAGCGCTTGTCGTTCAATACTGGATTCGGGGGCATTGCGGTCCTTTCGGGACTTGAGTGGACTCATTCTAGGAATGACATGCCGGGAAGATGCGGCACCCGCCGAGAGTCAATCAGCGACCTTGATTTCGATTCGCCCGGCCTGTTCTCGGACCGAAAATGTTTCGATCGGACTCTTTTCATCACGCCGTCCACTGGCCGACAACTTCGATCCTGCTCCCTCGGAATTGAACCGCCAGAAGTGGCTCAAGCACACGAGATCCTCTCCATCAACGGCCCCGGCCGTGCCGAGATGCGACCACTGATGCGGGCAACGGGCATCACAAGCCACCACCTTGCCCGCGGTCGTCCGCCACAGAACAATGTCGCCCGCGGCCCGCTCGACTGTTGCGACCTGACCAGAAAGGAGCAGATCACTGTCCATCACATCGATCCACGCCATGAAACGACAGTATCGGCATCGGAGGATTCCGAAAAAACTCCCGAAAATGTCGGTAACAAGGATTTCCCCGCCTACGATCCCGGCCGTGGATTCATTCAGAGACGTAGTTGATGGCAATACGGCCTATAGCTCCGCTTTCCCAAATGCAGAGCTTTCGGCCATCCCCCGCAAGCATCTTGCGGTTGTGACCTGCATGGATTGCCGGAT
>WLMU01000011.1 GCA_009700115.1 Actinomycetota bacterium | reverse complement strand
TCTCGCTCTCCCCCATTTTGCGAACGACAAGGCACTCACTTTCGATCAGGTCAGTCATGACACCGGACTGTTGTTGCTTCTCGGATTCGGCACCACTGCTGGGTTATTGGCCATGACCTTGGTCTTATGGCCGGCGATGCATTCTGCTGGCATTCGCTTGCGCTGGAACTTCGATCTTCGCGACCCCGCGGTACGGGAGGTTGGTCGCCTCTCTGGGTGGACATTTGGCTATGTCGTTTCGAACCTCATCGCCTACGGAATCATCCAAACATTGGCCAATGGTGTCGACGGTGTTTCGATCTACGCCTACGCCTGGCTCTTCTTCCAACTCCCCTACGGACTCTGGACAGTCTCGGTCATGACCTCCTACACGCCAGAACTTTCGGCGCTACACGCAGCAGCCGATACCTCTGGCCTTCGACGCCGTTTCAGTTCCGGCCTGCGATTAGTTCTCGTTCTGGCGCTACCTGCGACCATCGGCATGATCCTGCTTGCAGGACCAATCGTTCGACTTGTCCTTGAACATGGTGAGTTCACCCAAGCGAATGCCGATACGACGGCGAACACACTGATTGCATTTCTGTATGGCCTCCCGGCCTTCTCACTCTTTCTTTTCGCCATGCGCGGTTTCTACGCACAGCGAGATACGCGCTTCCCCTTCTACATAAACGCGGCCGAAACAGTTCTCGCCCTAACCATTGCGTTCTCCGTCGTCGACCGCTTCGGTGTCGTCGGTCTAGGCGCAAGCGGATCAGTCGCTTACTCAGTGTTCGCTGTTATTGCGCTATTACTTCTCCACCGCCGCATCGGAAGATTCCTCGACGCAGCAACCATCACGACGATTGCGAAACTGGTTCTGTCTTCGGCAGTGATGGGATTCATCGTCTGGGCATTCCTTCACTTCACCAATCTCAGCGATCTATCGACTCTCGTTTGTGCCGCGCTACTCGGAATCTGTGTTTATGCGGCATCACTTTTCGTGCTGAGAGTTGATGAGGCTCGCATTACGGCGGATCGTCTGCTGCGACGCTAAGAAAGAATCACGAGGTCGTCTGTGTGAACGACCTGTGAAGAAGCTTCGGCCGGAACATCGGTCGCTGACCAACCCGCCGAAACTGCGAGTGTCGATGAATTCACTCGAACGAGACCCTTGGCAAAAACCACGCCGTTTTGATCGGCGATCTCGACGGCGTCATTAATCTCAAAGTGACCTTGTATGCCGATAACTCCGGCCAGAAGCAATGACGTACCGCCACGTTCGAGCGCCGCTCGGGCTCCCGCATCGACAGAAACCACACCAGAAGATCGGACGGCAAAGGCAATCCAAAGCTTACGCGCAGGCAAATCGCGCTGGTGAGCAGCGATGGTCGTGCCAACCCCGCTCACTCCCTCGACGGCATCGGTGAGAACTGAAGGACGGTGAGCTGCGGCGATCACGGTTCGAACGCCCGACCATGCAGCAATCTTTGCCGCTGAAATTTTCGAGGCCATTCCTCCGCTGCCGCCGGGTGTTCCAGGACCACCGGCGATTTCGTCGAGTTGCTGGTCGAACTCGATGATCTCCTCGATCAACGATGCATCAGGGTCGATGCGAGGATCGGCAGAGAGTAATCCGGCAGTATCGGTGAGAAGCACGAGAAGTTCAGCGTCGACAAGATGGGAAACAAGGGCCGCAAGTCGATCGTTGTCGCCGAAGCGAATCTCGTCGTCGGCGACTGCGTCGTTCTCATTAACGATCGGGACGACGCCAAGTTCAAGCAGTCGCGTTAGCGTCCCGCGTGCCTGGAGATATTGACGACGATCGACAAAGTCCAATGGAGCAAGAAGTACCTGGCCACCAACAAGAGAATGGTGATCGAGCGCCTCGCAGTAGACGGCCATCAGACGCGACTGGCCAACTGCAGAAACAGCTTGGAGCGTGCGTGCATCGGTAGGACGATTCGCACCACCCAGCCCGAGTGCGGGAAGCCCTGCACCAATTGCTCCCGAAGTGACTATGACGACGCTGTGTCCGGCAGCCCGCACCGTGGCGACTTCATCGCACAACTTCACGATGGCGTCCTGACGAATGCTCCCCTCGGAATCGGTGAGCGATGAGGTTCCGATCTTTACAACAACGACCATCACTCCTCCTCGTAATCGAAGGTGAGAGATCCGATACGCACGGTGTCGCCTTCTCTGGCACCAGCACGTGCAAGCGCTTTGTCGACTCCGATCTTCTTAAGTCGAGAATGCGCGAAGTCGAGGGCTTCGAGATTGGTGAGGTCAGAGAGAGCCACAGCGCGCTCGGCGGACCGACCGAGCACCCGAAAAGATCCGTCGTCTTCGCGTTCGATGCGGATTCCTTCGGGAATCGGTCGGTGAATAACAAAACCGTCGAATTCGGGTTCGATGGAACGAGCGCCGCGTACTTCCTCGGCCATCCGCCCGATGAGTCGAGGGAGTCCAGCTCCGGTGATCGCGGAAACCGAAAGGTCGAGTTGGAGTCCATCGCTGGTCACAGACGGATTACCGGTTGACGCAATGGCGAGATCCTCGGGGATCAGATCGGCGCGAGAACCGATGATGATCCGAGGCCGGTCAAGAAGTTCGGGCCGATACGCCTCGAGTTCGGCCAGAAGCACACGTGCCTGTTCGGCGGGACCTTCCGTCGTGGTGCCGTCGAGACCACCAGCGAGATCAATGAGGATCACGAGGACTCGTGCGCGCTCGACGTGACGCAGGAAACGATGTCCGAGGCCTTTGCCGTCGGCGGCGCCTTCGATAAGGCCAGGAATGTCGGCAACCACAAACTCAAAATTATTTTCTACCCGAACGACGCCGAGATTGGGTTCGAGGGTGGTGAACGGATAATCAGCGATCTTGGGCTTCGCTGCCGAGATGCGCGAAATAAGGGTGGACTTGCCGACGTTCGGGAATCCAACAAGTGCGATGTCAGCCATCAACTTGAGTTCGAGATTCAGCCACTGCTCCTCGCCGACCTCTCCTTGCTCGGCAAATGAAGGTGCTCGGCGGATATTGGAAAGGAACTTGGCATTGCCCTTGCCTCCACGACCACCAGCTGCGGCCATCCAGCGGTCTCCGTGATGAACAAGGTCGGCCAGCATGTCGCCCTCGAGATCGTGTACGACTGTTCCTTCGGGAACGTGGACAATCAGATCATCGGACCCAGCGCCGTGCATTTTCTTTCCCTGACCATGTGTGCCACTCGACGCTCGTCGATGAGGATGGTCCTTGAAAGCGAGGAGCGATGAGATATTTCGATCGGCAACCAGCCATACATCGCCGCCTCGACCGCCGTCGCCCCCGTCGGGTCCGCCCTTCGCTACGTGGGCCTCACGCCGGAACGCGACGCAGCCAGCGCCGCCGTCGCCTCCGCGCACATTGAGTTGGCATTCGTCGATAAATCCGGACACGACCGGAGAGCCTACGGGTTTGGGGAGCCATGTCCGCAGATAGATAGCTCGTGTCCCCCAGATGTCTCACCCATAGGGCAGGATTCGTCCATGAACGAGCAGGCTCCTTCCTCCCGAACTCCACGACAAGAGCAGTGGGTGGGCACCATGAAGGGAGCCTCAACCTCAGAGAACCTCGTCCTCGCTCATAGCGAGAGCCCCCCGCCGACCGTTGCCGCCCACAGCGTCAGGCGCGAAGAACGCGAAGCCCAAGATCACGAGTTTCTCGCAGTGGGCGCAACTCGATCATTCGGCGCCGGCAACCGAGCCACCGAGGAAGAACCCGACGAGTTCCGAACCTGTTTCGAACGCGATCGCGATCGCATTCTGCACTCGCCTGCTTTTCGGCGCCTTTCGGGTAAGACACAGGTTTTTGTTTTTCCGGACGACCACCAGCGCACGCGACTGACGCATGCGCTTGAAGTCGCACAGGTTGCAACCGCGATTTCACGTGGCCTTGGCCTCAACGTTTCGCTGACCGAAGCCATCGCACTCGGCCACGATTGCGGCCATGGACCTGGTGGGCACGCCAGCGAAGATGCCTTCGATGCGTTCATACCTGGCGGTTACCACCACGCTGTGTGGGGTGCCGATGTCGTACTCGAGCCGTTCAATCTCTGTGTCGAAACTCTCGATGGCATTCGCAATCACTCATGGTCTCGACCCACGCCCTTAACACCAGAAGGGGTCGTGGTGAGTTGGGCTGACCGATGCGCCTACAGCGCTCACGATCTTGAAGACGCCGTCAGCACGGGCATTGTCAGCCCGGCTGATCTTCCACTCGAAGTCACCGAGGTTCTCGGCGCCACCCGACGCCAACAACTTCATTCGCTTATCGGTGCCGTCATTCGCACTGCCACTGCCACCGGCATCATCGGAATGGACACCACCTCGGCCTCAGCATTAACTGCGCTGCGTTCCTTCAACTACGAACGCATCTACAACCGCCATGATTCGATCCAGCAAGGTCAAGCGGTCATCGATGTCCTCACAGCCCTCGTGGAACACTTCATCGCATCCCCGCAGTCACTTCCAACCGTGTCGCATGGCGATCCAATCACCGCCGCTGTCACCTACGTCGCAGGCATGACCGACCGATTCGCCTTCGATACCGCAACCCGATTGCTCAATTGGCCCAGTGAGCGCCGTCCCCTCGGAATTGATACTCGGGACTAAAACGACGAAAGCGGACCAATTGGTCCGCTTTCGATCAGATTTTTATGCAAGACGCTCAGACGGGATGCACATCGACAAGCTTGCGACCCTTGCGGGATCCAAACTTGACGGTTCCTTCGGTGAGAGCGAAAAGCGTGTCATCTCCACCCTTGCCGACGTTCTCGCCGGGGTGAATACGAGTTCCACGTTGGCGCACGATGATGGTGCCAGCGTTGACGGCCTGGCCGTCAAATCGCTTCACGCCAAGGCGCTTGCTCTGGGAGTCGCGTCCGTTGCGGGTTGAACCGCCACCTTTGGTCTTTGACATGGTTCAGCCCTTCTTGATGCCGGTGATCTCGATCGTCGCATAGTGCTGACGATGACCCCAACGACGACGCTCGTTGGCCTTGTTCTTGTAGGTGAAGCCGATGACCTTGGGACCCTTGGCCGCGCCAACAACCCGAGCGGAGACACTGGCACCAGCCAGTTGCGCGGGAGTAGCAAGGACGGTGTCACCATCGACAACGAGCACTGGAGTGAGGGTGACTTCGTCAGCCTCGCCGAGGCGTTCGACATCAAGTCGTTGGCCCTCTTCGACGCGGTACTGCTTGCCACCTGTCTGGATCACGGCATACATAGGGGTGCAACACTAGCCCCACGGCCCAAGATTATGAAACCCGGGCCGGGAGCGGGAGTTTGGGTCGCCTCAGACCAAGAGGTCCGGGTCGATCTGAACGCCCCGGCCTTCGCAATCGGGGCACTGCGTCGCGAAAGATTCGAGGAGACCCTCGCCGATTCGTTTGCGGGTCATTTCGACCAGACCGAGCTCCGAGATATCGAACACTTGGGTTCGGGTTTTATCTCGAGCAAGTGCCTCGCGGAACACCTTGACGACGTCATCGCGGTTTCCCTTGATCTCCATATCGATGAAGTCAATGACGATGATGCCGCCAATATCGCGAAGGCGTAACTGCTTTGCGATCTCGATGGCAGCCTCAAGGTTGTTCCGGTAAACGGTTTCTTCAAGGCTCTTGGAACCCACATTCTTGCCAGTGTTCACATCGATCACGGTGAGCGCTTCGGTGTGCTCAATAATCAACGAACCACCAGAAGGCAACCAAACCTTGCGGTCGAGTGCCTTGTGCACCTGCTCATGCACATGATGTCGTTCGAAAATAGAGAGCGGCTCGGTTGAGCGGTCGTAAAACTCAATGCGATCAGCAAGCGCTGGAGAAATACTTGAGACGTAGTCATGCACATCTCGGTAAAGAGCTTCGTCGTCAATGACAACGCTTCGATAGTTATCGCTGAACTCTTCTCGAATGACTCGAACAGCCATATCGGGCTCGCGATACAGAAGTGCGGGAGCCTGCGTGGTATTCGCAAGGTTCTCGATTTGTTCCCACTGTGACAGGAGTCGGCGCACGTCTGAAGAAATCTCCTCGGACGTCACCCCTTCGGCTGCTGTTCGGACGATGACGCCATGCTGCGGCGGCTTCACCTTGTCGAGAATGTTTCGAAGGCGACGGCGTTCACCATCGTCGAGGCGCTTTGAGATGCCATAGGTACTTGAGTTGGGAATAAGCACAACAAAGCGACCAGGAAGCGACACCTCTTGAGTAAGACGCGCTCCCTTGTGGGCGATCGGATTCTTCGTAACCTGGCAGATAATCGTTTGTCGCGGCTTCAAGATCTGCTCGATACGAGCATTGGCAGCCGAGCCTTCGACATCGTCAGCATCGAACTGCACGTCGCCGCGATACAGCACTGCATTCTTGGGCGTTGCGATATCGACAAAGGCGGCTTCCATGCCGGGCAGAACGTTCTGCACCTTGCCCAGATAGATGTTGCCGTGAATCTGGGCAACGTCATCGGCCGGACGCGAAACGTAATGCTCGATCAGGTTTCGGCCTTCGAGCACCGCGATTTGAGTGGCCTCGGGACGAACGCTGACCGCCATCATGTAGCGCCCTACTGGGCGACCGTTGCGCTCACGGCCCTTGCGCTTTTCGAGGGTTTCGTCGTCGAGGTCTGGCCCGTCACCACCGAGGATCGCTTCGACCGGCTTCGGTGCCCCGCTCTTGCGTTGCTGGCCCTTCGGCTGGTTCTGCTGGGCATTCTGCGATTGCTGACCCTGCTGGGCGTTCTGGGCGTTCTGAGCGTTCTGGCCTTGGTGCTGACCGCCACCGCCACCACGACCACGACCACCACGGCGTCGGCGATTGCCGCTTCGTGGCTGACCAGAGGCTTGACCCTCGGCCTTCGGAGTCGCCTCGGCGCCTTCCGATTCGGGGGCGGGACGGCTATCGCCAATCTGTGGCTTCGGAGCTGCAGCGGCTTCGCTTGGTCGCTGTGCTCGCGGCTTGGCAAGCTCACCCAACTCGGCACCGCTGTCAGCGCTCGAAGACTCTCCGTCGGCCGCGTCGCTCACACCATTGGCCGAATTCGACTGTCCGCCACCTGAGCGATTGCGATTACGACCGCCACGCGATCCTCGGCGCCGGCGCGGACGGTTCACACCGTCGCCACTCGGCGAGGTCTCGCCATCGAACCCGTTCGCTTCACCGGTTCCCGAAGAACTTGGTTGGCCACCCGAGCGACCGGGTTCTGTAGCAGCGTTTGGCGTTGATTCAGTGTTTGCTGAAGGAGCGCTCTCGGCTGATTGATGGTCTTGACGATTCGGCGTTGAAGCGCCGGGTTCGACCGTGGGGTCGGACATGATTTCGTTCCCTTCTCATCGCGCGCCCGCTTGTGCAGGTGCGCGTGCCGTCGCGTGGGCCGGGATCGGTTCCCGTCTCGCGCCGTCAGTGATGATCCATTGGTGTGTTCTGCGGACGCGCCCCTCGTTGCGGAGCGGGTCGAATGCGGCCAGAAGTTCTGCTGGACGCACGGAGCGCGGCTGGGTTGCCAGCTCGGCTTCGAGTACGGCTCCTTGTTCAGGAGCATCAGAAGGTGTGGCGCCAATGACCCGAAGATCAATGATTCCGGAACGAATATCGTCGTTCACCTTCTTGCCCTTCCGCTCCCGGATCACCGGAAGCGTTGTGGCATCGAGCATGGTGCGCACATCGATCTCAAGCTGTTCAGGACTCACTCCTGGAACTTCAATCAACCATGTGCAAACCGTGACTGCCTCTTGGAGAGACATCTCTGAGCGTTCGATGATCGAGACATCCTCAACAACGACGCCCTGTGGGAGGAACGGCGTGAGCCGCTCGGGCAATGCCCCGAGATCGACGCTTGAACCCTCGGGTTCTTGCAGATCGATGTCGAGGTACTCCCCCAGCGACTCATGACTTGTAGATAACGCCAGTCCGAAATGAACCTTCGGGCGTGGAGAAAAACCTTCGGTAATGGAAACGGGAAGCTCAGCGCGTCGAAGCGCGCGTTCCCAACAACGGGCCATATCGCGATGACTCGAGAACCGAATCTTTCCGAGCTTCGAATACCGCACTCGAATCCTCATTACGAGCCCACCACGACGGGTGCACGGCCGAGAAGTGTCACGGGAACAGAACGACCGAGGTCTTGCCCTGTTCCTTGGGAACCTCCGGCTGGAGGCGTGGCGGAGGCCACGATGTGCTCGATCGAATACCCGGTGCATGCGCCGCAGTCATAACACGGGGTCCAGCGGCAATCAGGGAGCCCGACCTCGGCCAGGGCATCTCGCCAGTCCTGCCAAAGGAAATCCTTGTGCAGACCCGCGCTGAGGTGATCCCAAGGAAGGACCTCGTGTTCGGTGCGGTGACGGTAGGCGTACCAGTCGGGGTCGATGCCGTGGGCGGCCATTGCGCTCGTCCAAAGGTCGAGATCGAACCGCTCGTTCCACTCTTGGAAGGTCCCGCCCTGTCGCCATACTTCTTCGATGACAACGCCTACGCGGCGATCGCCTCGGCTCATGATTCCTTCGACGAGTGTCGCCTTGGGATCGTGCCACTTCACCTGAACACCATGAGACTTACGGGTGTCGTCGCGTAGAAGGTTGATCTTGCGGCGGAGTTCTTCGACAGTGTTTTGGCCGAACCATTGAAACGGCGTGAACGGTTTTGGAACAAAGCCACCGACAGAGGCAGTGACCGATGGGCTCTTGGTGTGGGCCTTGCCTATTTCGACACAGTTTCGAGCGAGTTCAGCGATACCCAACGTGTCTTCGTCGGTTTCCGTTGGCAAACCCGTGAGGAAATACAACTTCACTCGACGCCAACCATTTGAATACGCCGCCTCGACTGCGCTGTAGAGGTCTTCCTCGCGGATGAGTTTGTTAATGACCTGCCGCATGCGCCATGTACCGGCTTCGGGAGCAAACGTCAGTCCAGTGCGACGTGCACGTTGAATCTGCGTGGCGATTCCAACGCCGAACGCATCGACACGAAGACTCGGAAGCGAAACAGAGACAGGCGGCCCGTCCTCGGTCGACTTCACAATGTCGCCAACCAACTGTTCGATTCCGGAGAAATCAGCGGTTGACAGAGATGTGAGCGCGACTTCGTCGTAACCAGTGCGACGCAGGCCCTCTTCGACCATGGTCCGAACTTGCTCGGCAGGTCGTTCGCGGACTGGGCGGGTGATCATGCCGGCCTGGCAGAACCGACAACCGCGGGTGCATCCACGGAACACTTCAACATTCAAGCGATCGTGAACCACTTCGGTGATCGGGACGAGTTGCGTCTTGGGGTACGGAAACTCGGCGAGATCAGCAACGGTGCGCTTTTCGACTCGTTCAGGAACATCGCTGTAACGCGGTGTAACCGCAACTAGATCGGCACCTTCGTAGGTCACTTCGTACATCGACGGGACATAGACACCGACGATGTGTGACAGCTCACGAAGGACATTTTCCCGGCTGCCATCGGTTCGGCCCGACAGTTTCCAGTCGCGAACCACTTCGTTGATTTCGGTAATGACTTCTTCACCATCGCCCAACACGACAATGTCGAGGAAGTCGGCAATCGGCTCGGGGTTATAGGTGCAGTGTCCTCCCGCGACGATGAGTGGATGCTCGGGGCGCCGCTCAGCGCTGCGTACCGGCACACCAGCGAGATCAACCATGTTGAGCAGGTTTGTGTAGGTCAGTTCAGCCGAAAGGTTGAAGCCGATCAGATCGAACGCAGACGCAGGCCGATGTGTGTCGAGCGAGAACAACGGAATATTTCGGTCGCGCAGAAGACCTTCGAGATCGGTCCACGGGGCGTAGGCCCGCTCGGCTACCGCGTGAGGATTCTCGTTAAGGATTTCGTAGAGAATCTGCAGGCCTTGATTCGGCAGCCCGATCTCATAGGTGTCGGGGTACGACAGCAACCACGCCACCTTGTCGGCAGCATGGTGCGGGGTACGAGCTCCGTCCTCGAGGCCGATGTAGCGAGCAGGCTTCGCCACCTTGGACAAGAGGGGCTCCAGTTGGGGCCAAACATCGTTCATGAGCCATTGATGCTACCGGGGGCACCCCCGACTACTGGAACCGGCGCATATGGACGTTCAAGACAAGGCCTAGAGCGGCCAAGGCGGTGATCGTCGAGGACCCTCCCGCGCTGATCAACAGCAGAGGGATGCCCGTCACCGGCATGATGCCCATCGCCATCCCGACGTTTTCGAAGGCGGAAAAACCAAACATGGCGAGCACACCCACACAGATGTACGTACCAAACGTGTCCTTGGCCACTTGCGCAATTCGCCAAATTCGATAGCAGAGCAATCCGTACAACAGCAGCATCACCGCCGAGCCAACAAACCCAAACTGCTCAGCGACGGCGGTGAAGATGAAGTCGGTCTGTTGTTCCGGCACAAAGCCAAGCTTGGTCTGAGGTCCATCGAAAAGGCCCTGACCGGTGAGCCGGCCGTTCGCAATCGCCTGCTGGCTTTGTTCGATGTTGTAGAGCGCTTTGTTCGATTTATCACCTGGGTTAACGAACGCTGTCAAACGGTTGCGCTGATAGTCCGCCAACACCGGAGAATTCAGCGCACCCAACACACCAATCAGTCCAACCAAGGAGAGGGCCACGATGTACTTCGTCGGCAGCCCTCCGACAAGCAATATCGCCATCGTTATGACCACAAGAATTAATGTCTCACCGAGATCTGGCTGCAGCATGATGAGAGCCATCGGCAACCCTGCGGTGGCCAAAAGGGCGACCAACCGTCTCAAATCAATGTCGCCTCGAAATTCAGAAACCAGGAAGGCCAGCGCGCCGATCAACGAAAGCTTTGCGAACTCAGCCGGTTGCAATTGGAAAGGGCCGAGAGCAAACCATGACTGTGCGCCATTGGATTGGCTTCCCAGAGGAGAAACGACCAAAACAAGAAGTGCTGTTGTAATGCCGTAAAACACCCACGCCCAGTCATGGAGTTTGCGATAGTCGACGATGCTGAAGACGACCATTACTCCTGCACCGATAACCATGAATGTCGATTGCTTGTACAGGTATGCCTTCGAATAATCCGGCCCTGGTCCACGCGTAGCGCTGTACACGGCAATTACTCCGACGATCGAAAGAATCACGGTGCATGCGATAAGCACTGGATCCACATGCCGGAGTGGGGCCGTCGGATCACGCCGACTCATATTCGACGCCCGAGAAGAAATTGACTGCGGCAGCATCAGTCGCTCGATCCTATGGTCGCTGTTCCAGCGCCGGTCAGCGTTTGACTGGCAAGCAATTCATAGACGCGTCGAGAAACTTCTCCCGAAGCTTCCGCTCCGAAGCCCGACTCTTCCATGACAGCGGTGACCACCCATTTCGGCGAGAGCGCAGGACCATAGGACGCAAATAGCGACGTGTCAGCGATTCCTTTCACCTGAGCGGTACCGGTCTTGCCGACGATAGGAAACGCTGTCTGGTCGAAGCCAACGAAAGCTGAGGCTGCGGTGCCTGCACCACTCGTAACCCCCTCGAGTCCGGATTCAATCGGACTGCGAACATCGGGAGGCAACGTCACGGTCCCAGTGACTACTGGAGCTATCACTCTCAGAACATCATTTGGATTCGTCACTGTGCTGTTCGGTTTGAGAATCTTCCAAACAACGTGCGGTTGGTAGACGGTGCCGCCGTTCGCAAACGCAGCGTATGCACGAGCGAGTTGCAATGGAGTAACGACGATTACGTATTGGCCAACTGCCAACTGAACGTTGTCGCCGGTGTACCAATCCCCGTTGGGGTAAGCCTCCGGGTACTTGTTATGTAGAGCTTTTTTTTCGGCTTTCGTCCATACGTAGCCAGTTGATTCGTTAGGAAGGTCGATTCCAGTTTTCTGATCGAATCCATACGCGGTCGCCGAGTCCTGGATAAGCGTCGTGCCATCCATGCGATCCCCGAGCCAATAGAAGTAGACATCGGACGAAACTGTCAGAGCACGAATAACGTTGATATTGCCATTCTTTTGATCGCCGGCGTTTGTGAACTCCTGAGCCGGATTACCAACCCTGTAAACGCCATCGTCGTAGATCGACGACTTACTATCGATCAAGCCATTGCTCAGTGCCGCCGTTGCAGTCACGAGTTTGAAGGTTGATCCGGGCGCGTACTGTCCTGAAATCGATCGATCAATGAGCGCACTAGCGCCGTTGATATTTTGGAGTTGGTTGTAGCGATCTTGGCTGATCCCGTTCGCAAACTCTTGGGGGTCATAGGTCGGCGCGGTCGCTAGCGCTACGACTCCCCCGTCACGCGGATCGAGGACGACGACCGAACCAGCCGGAGCTCCCCTTTTCGTACCGTCCTTCTGAGAGGTCCCTCGAAGCACGGCGAGCCGGTCAACAAGGGCTTGTTCTGCCCTTATCTGCACATCAATATCGATGTGCAATTGAATATCGTTACCGGACTTCGGAGGTTGATAGGACTCAGTGCCGACGGGCCTGTTCTTTGAATCAACCTGAACGAGTTCAACACCCGGCGTGCCGCGCAGTTCCTTCTCGTACGTCGCCTCAACCCCAGCTAGGCCAATAATTGAATCCGGGTGATAGGACTTCACGACACCATCAGGGTCGGTCCCAGCTTCAAGCGACTTCAGGGTTTCGGCAGTGATGCGTCCGGTGTACCCCAGCACGTTCGATGCTGCTGTTCCGTAGGGATAGACGCGCACGGTCTTGCGTTCAAATGAAACCGATGGAAAGTCCTCGGCATATTCCGACAAGTGATGAATCACTTCTTCAGTGACATCAGCCGCGATTGGAGCACCTTGCAGTTGGTCTGCCTGCTTTTCGGTAAGACGCTTCTCAATAGTCGAAATTTTGATTGGCGTTCCGTTCGCGGTGAGTACGTCGGCGAGACGGGCGATCAGTTCATTGCGGTTTTTGACCTTCTTCAATTCGTTTCGATCGATTGAAACGATGAGCGAAGTTCGGTTGTCGACGATCACCCGGCCTTTCGCGTCGAAAATACGACCACGGGGCGCCTCGGTCGCGATGGTTCGTGTGCGGTTCGCCGTTGCTTGGACCGCAAGCGCTGGTGCCTCCATGATCTGCAGGTACCAAAGCCGAGCAAACAGGGCAAGAAAACATCCGAGGACGACAACTCCAAGAATGCTCATACGGAGACGAGGCGAGGAGGTGTCCATGGGTCAGGGTTTCACGCGGGTGCGAAGGGGTGCACGAGAGGGGGATTCACGGCGCCCATAGTTCAGCAGATCAAAGGCCTTAGCGGGCTGCAGCCCGGAGGAGCGCATCTTCCGGGTCAGCCCATCGACACGCCCGGAGAGCGGGAAACACCAGTGCAGCCGAGGTGATCCCCACGATCGCAAGGATCGTGAGCACGTGTCCGGAGAGCAGATCTGGACGGCCAAGCAAGGTTCCTGCAATCGCAAACGAAAGAATTCCGGCGGAACTCGCCACAAAAGCGATCACCATCGTTAGCCATCGCGCGGAATGCACTGTGGCATCCTCAAGCAAGCCAGCCACGACGCCAGCAACGAGTCCCGAGATTGCACAGAGTCCGAACGGTGTCGTCACCATCAGATCCAGACAAAGCCCACTCGCAAAACCCACGATTGCGCCGCGCTCAGCGCCGCCGATCATGCCTGCGGCGATGGCGATAACCAAAAGCAGGTCAGCACTCACGCCAGCAATTCGAAATTGGGTGATGACCGTGTACTGGAGAAAGGCCGCGGTCGCGATCACAATCACATAGCGCAATGCAGGATGATTCATGACTCAGCCAGCGGGCTTCCATAAGACAACATCGGCGTAAACAAGATTATTGAGGTTGGCGAACATCGATATATCGACCGTGGACTCGAGTGCAGCCTCATTGGTTCGAACTGCCGTGACCGTGCCAATCGGGAGATTCGGAGGGAACGGACTTCCGGCCAGTCCGCTCGTCGCCGTGATCGCGCCGACCGCCACTGCCAGGCGGGAATCGATATTGGTCCCGCGCAGACTGCCGTCGCCGCCACTGCCCTGTGCAATGCCGATGGCGGCGGTCCCGACCACAGAGAACCCAACCCTGAACGTCCCACTCGAAAGCAGTGACACCACGCAGCGGTTCTCGCTTACTTCGATAACTTTTCCAATGAGACCTTCACCAGTCACAACTGGCATGTTTCTTTCAATGCCCGCATTCGAACCCTTATCGAGTTCAAGTCGATCACCGAAGTTCCCGACTGCTCCGGAGACAACACGAGTATGCACAACCGGAGTGTCGCCAACGAAGGGAATACCGACGAGTTGCAGAAGTTGCTGCAACTGTTGCTTTGCAATTGAGTTAGCCGTGATATCGCCTTTTAGACGATCGTTCTCCTCGCGGAGAGTCTCATTCTCTTGCTTGAGATTGCCTTGATCAAACGCGCTGTTCCATGCATTCCGAAAGGGGCTCACGACAGTCGACGCAGCGCTTCCAAGCGGAGACAGCACCGAAAGGACCGCACTTCTGGCCGATTGAACCGGCCCTGATCCACGACTGTCGAGCGTCAGAAGAAGGACCGCTGACAGAAGCAGCAGACTTATGGTTATACGTGCTCGTCCTCTTCGCCTTGACGACGCCATAGTGCAGATCGACTTAGTTGATGGTCGACGAGAAGAGCACGCCCTTCAATGCGTCGAACTCCTCTAGCGATTGGCCCGAGCCGATAGCGACGGCGAAAAGGGGGTTTTGAGCGATGATGATCGGCATACCGGTCTCGTGTTCAAGACGTTCACTAATTCCGTGAAGCAATGCTCCACCACCAGCAAGCACAATGCCTTGTTCCATGATGTCAGCCGAAAGTTCAGGCGGAGTCTTATCGAGGGTGACTTTCACTGCGTCAACGATTGCACCAACTGGTTCTTCGATCGCCTCACGAATTTCTTCGGTGGTCGTCACAATGGTTTTCGGAAGTCCTGTCACAAGATCGCGGCCGCGGATTTCGGCGTGCAATTCGATTTCAAGAGGCCATGCCGAACCCAACGCCATCTTCACTTCTTCCGCGGTTCGTTCACCCAGAGCGAGGCTGTATTCCTTCTTGATGTAGTTGATGATCGCAGCATCGATTGCGTCGCCTCCGACCCGCGCGGACTGCGACGTAACTACGCCACCAAGCGAGATAACGGCAACTTCGGTCGTGCCGCCGCCGATATCGACGATCATGTTTCCAGTGGGTTCTTGAACTGGTAACCCGGCGCCAATCGCTGCTGCCATTGGTTCTTCGATGATGTAGGCCGGTTTACGTGCGCCAGCGAACTCTGCGGCTTCCTGCACTGCGCGCTGCTCAACGGGTGTGATCCCAGAAGGAACGCAGATCACCATGCGGGGCTTTGCCCACTTTGAGGTGTGGACCTTCTGGATGAAATAACGGAGCATCTTTTCGCAGATGTCGAAATCAGCAATAACGCCGTCTCGTAGAGGACGAATCGCCTGGATATGCGAGGGCGTGCGTCCGATCATCCGTTTTGCTTCAGCACCCACAGCGACGGGACGGCCGTCTTTGACGTTGATGGCCACCACGGATGGCTCATTGAGGACGATGCCTTCGCCACGAACGTAAATGAGGGTGTTGGCGGTGCCGAGATCGACAGCCATGTCGCGCCCAACAATGTTGGACAGCGAATCTCGTGAAGCGATCGAATTGGAGATACTCGCGGAGATCGAGTTGAAAATATTCCCGGCCATGGGGTGAGCCTCCCGTTGGAGCTCTGGGCCTGCTGCTCTGGTGTGAAAAGGCGAAAGTTGGATGGTGCAGTTCAAAGAGTGAGACAAAACGGTCCCAACATGCCCGCGCGACGATGCACGTGACACTCCCCGTCCTTCGTTCAGGCTAGTCCGCGGCCCTCACGGGACCAACTAACGGCGAAATCAGAGGCCAGGGAAGAAAAGTGCGATCTCTCGCTGGGCGGCTTCGGGGCCATCGCTGCCATGGATCAGGTTCTCGGTGAAGAGAATTCCCAGATCGCCTCGGATGGTGCCAGGAGCAGCATCGCGAGGGTTGGTCGCACCCATCATTGTCCGGACAACCTTCCATGTGTCCTCTGGACCTTCGATCACTGCGAGCATCGCTGGCCCACGGGTGATGAAGTCGACAAGTTCGCCAAAGAACGGCTTGTCGGAATGCTCGCCGTAGTGCTGCTCGGCGGTAGCACGATCAATCGTTCGAAGTTCCGCAGCAACCACGCTGAGATTGCGGCGTTCGAAGCGGGAGATGATTTCACCAACGAGGCCTCGTTCGACGGCGTCGGGCTTGCAGATAATAAACGTGCGGTCCATGCCGCAAACGCTAGACCAACGACCGCCCGAAATGCGATTCGCTACAAGATCGATCTTCAGTCGCCCCGACGAGCGATCCATTGAGCCGCGGTGCGCGCAGCGCCTGCCACATACAGCGATCCGGCAACGAGGATGACATCTTCGTCGGTAGACACATCGATCGCTCGCTGCACCGCGGTGGCAACGTCGTCGATCTGTTCAACCATGACTCCCATCGCTCGCACAACAGCCGCCACATCCGAAGCCGGAACAGCTCTGGGGCTTTGCGGCGTGCACGCTATAACGAGGTCAGCTTGACGCGCTTCGAGGGATTCGAGCATTTCGACAACATCGCGCCCTGTCAACATTCCTATGACGAGCACTCGTCGACCCGCAACATCGAATTCTTCAGTGAGGGTTCGTGCTGCAGCTCGAGCACCGTCAGGGTTGTGAGCGCCATCGAGGATCAGCAGAGGAGAGTGCGAAACAACTTCGAATCTTCCAGGCATCGTTACCGACTGAAACGCAGATTCGACAACGGCTTCGTCCAGTGCCCGATCGAAAAACGCTTCGACCGCAACGACTGCTAAGGCGGCGTTCTCGGATTGGTGCGATCCGTGCAGTGGAACCAGCAGTTGTTCGTAGGAACCAAAAGGGGTTCGTAGATCTATGAGATGTCCACCTACAGCGTAGAGATCGTTCGCTACATCGAAATCATCACCCTTTCCAAAGACCCGATCGGGCCCTTCAGCATCGAAGATCGCTCGGAGCTCTGGATCGGTTACTCCAGTTACAAGCGTGGCCTTCTCGGTGATGATGCCGGCCTTCTCGGTGGCGATTGCCTGTCGCCACTCCCCTTCACCGTCGGTGTGATCACGCCCAATATTCGTAATTACCGCAACATCGGCCTCGCACACGTTGGTTGCGTCGTAACGGCCCAACAAGCCGACTTCGACAATGGCAACATCCACAGCTGACTCCGCGAACCAAAGAAACGCTGCAGCGGTAAGGAGTTCAAAGAATGACGGAGTTATGCCGGACAGCGGAGCTACGCGCGCCACATCGGTGACGACTGAAGCGAACTGCTCATCGGAGATCAATTCGCCATTCCAACAAATACGTTCATTGATTCGCTGCAAATGAGGACTGCTGTAGGTGCCGACAGACAATCCGTGCTCGACGAGGAGCGCGGTGATCATGCGCGCCGTTGATCCCTTGCCGTTCGTTCCTGTCACATGAATGACTTGGAAGGAATCTTGTGGATCTCCAAGCACGCCTACCAAACTCCGCATGTGGTCGAGCGAAAGACCGTGGATGAGCCCAGCGGTGGCCTCGAGATTGATATGACTATCGAGGTACGCGATTGATTCGTCGAAATTCACAGGGTGACGCGCATTGTGGAGGTAAGTGCCGGCTACGACGCGGCGCGTCGTGGGCGGTTCGTGCGAGGTGTTGCCGCACGGGTAATGAACACTGGTTCGGTTCGTTCGATAACCGACTCCGCTCCGATGATGACCTTGGCAATGTCCTCGCGGCTCGGAAGTTCGTACATGATCTCGAGAAGCACCTCTTCGAGAATGGCGCGCAGGCCACGAGCACCTGTGCCACGCACAAGCGCCTGGTCGGCAATGGCGTTGAGGGCTTCAGGTGTGAACTCGAGTTCGACCTCTTCGAATTCGAAGAACTTCTGGTACTGCTTCACCAGAGCGTTACGAGGCTCGGTCAGAATTTCGACGAGAGCTTCACGATCGAGATTGGCAACAGCGCCGATCACGGGGAGTCGACCGATGAATTCGGGGATAAGACCGAACTTGAGGAGATCTTCGGGGAGGATGCTCTTGTAGAGCGCTCCGACATCTGACTTGTCGGAGCGAAGTTCGGCCGAGAAGCCGATTCCTTTTTTGCCGATGCGGCTTTCGATGATCTTGTCGACCCCGGCGAATGCGCCACCACAGATGAAGAGGATGTTGGTGGTGTCGATCTGGATGAATTCTTGATGTGGGTGCTTGCGTCCGCCTTGAGGAGGAACCGAAGCGGTTGTGCCTTCAAGAATCTTCAGAAGTGCCTGCTGCACACCTTCACCGGAAACGTCGCGAGTGATCGAGGGGTTCTCGGCTTTACGAGCGACCTTGTCGATTTCATCGATGTAGATGATGCCGGTTTCGGCTTTCTTCACGTCGTAATCGGCGGCTTGGATCAACTTGAGCAGGATGTTCTCGACGTCCTCACCCACATAACCGGCCTCGGTGAGAGCCGTGGCATCGGCAATAGCGAACGGAACGTTCAACATGCGAGCCAATGTCTGGGCAAGAAGCGTCTTGCCGCAACCGGTGGGACCAATAAGCAAGATGTTGGATTTCGCCAGTTCAACGTCGTCGCGCTGGGCAACGCCGTACTGAACGCGGCGGTAGTGGTTGTACACCGCTACCGAGAGAATGCGCTTGGCCTGCTCTTGCCCGACGATGTAGTCGTTCAGGAATTCAAAAATCTCGACAGGCTTGGGAAGCTCTTCAAGTGAAAGCTCGCCTGTTTCGGAAAGCTCTTCTTCGATGATCTCGTTGCACAGATCGATGCACTCGTCGCAGATGTAAACACCTGGACCAGCGATCAGCTTTTTGACCTGCTTCTGGGACTTCCCGCAAAACGAGCACTTCAGAAGTTCGCCACCATCTCCGAACTTGGCCACGTTTGGGTACCCCTTGGTCTCTTGAGTCTCAGCGAATGGCCGTAATTGGACCGCTCGTGTCGGCGAGCTCCCGGACGGAAATCACCTCGTCGATGATTCCGTAGTCCTTCGCTTCCTCTGCAGACATTACAAAGTCCCGGTCAGTGTCCCGGTGGATCTTCTCTTGGGTCTGCCCTGTATGGAAAGAAAGGACCTCTTCGAGCAAAGAACGGATCCGGAGAATCTCTCTTGCGGCGAGTTCGATGTCGGTGGCCTGGCCCTGAGCGCCCGCATATGGCTGGTGGATGAGGACTCGGGCATGAGGCAGAGCAAGACGCTTGCCGGGGGTGCCAGCGGCAAGGAGAACCGCTGCAGCCGAAGCTGCTTGACCGAAGCAGATGGTCATGATGTCGGGCTTCACGAACTGCATGGTGTCGTAAATGGCCATAAGCGCAAGAACATCGCCACCGGGGCTATTGATGTAGATGTTGATGTCCTTGTCGGGATTTTCCGACTCGAGATGCAGCAACTGTGCACAGATCAGATTGGCAACGGTGTCGTCAATCGGAGTGCCGATGAAGATGATGTTTTCCTTCAACAGACGCGAATAGAGATCGGCAGTGATGGTCTGGCCACGGCTTGTCTCGTAAATGACAGTCGGGTTCGGAATGTAATTGCTGATCTTCAGGTCGCTGATGCCGCTGGATTCGATCACTCGGATTCGTCCTCCTCGGACGCTGGGGTGTCTAGGACGGTATCGCCATCGTCTTCATCTGACGCGGCAAGATCGGAGAACGTGATGCTGTTTCCAGCGTCGTCAGTGATGGTGACAGATTCGGTCAACCAATCGAGCGACTTCCGCTTCGCAATGTCGACCTTGAGGGCGGGAATGTGCCCGGCTTCGGTGAGCTGTATGCGGACAACATCGCTGTCTTGTTCGACACGAGCAGCCACAGCTTCGAATTCAAGGTCGAGGTCCTCTTCAAGCACTTCGATGGCCTCGGCGAGGGCGATTGCTCGCAACGCGAGGTCGACGCGAGCCGAACGATCGGCTGTGGTCTTGAGCTCATCGAGGAACTGTTCGGTGTCGGTGCCCGAGAACTGAAGCCACTGATCAAGAGAAAGGCCCTGTGCCTGCAAGCGCATCGCCATGTCCTGGAGACGTTCGTTCATCTCCGCAGCGATCAATGGTTCGGGAAGTTCGTCGGGGACGAGTTCGGCGAGTGCTTCGCCGATTTTCTCCCGAACGATCATTTGCGACTGAGCCTTACGGACTTCGGTCATGCGGGTGACGATGTCGTCACGCCACGCTGCCATGGTCTCGAACTCTGAAGCCTGTGCGGCAAATTCGTCATTGAGTTCAGGAAGAACCTTGGCTTTTACTTCTGTAACGGTGACCTCGAAATGAAGCGGATCTTCTTCTTCACCATTCGGATGCGCTGCATCGAATGAACGTGTATCGCCTGCAGAAACGCCGACGAGTTGCTCGTCGAGTTCGGGGACGATGCCGGCAGAACCGACCTCGTAGAGGTACGCACTGGCAACAAGGCCTTCGAGGACCTCGTCGTTCTGTGAGCCTTCGATATCGATCGTGACGTAGTCACCAGTGTCGGCGGCACGCTCAACAAATTCGAGATCGCCATACTGATTACGGAAGCGCTCGAGTTGCGCATCGATCTCTTCGTCAGAAGGCGAAGGAGACGGGATTTCGACGGTGAGCGTCTTGTAGCCGGAGATCGAAATAACTGGTCGAACTTCGACGATTGCATCGAATTTCACATTCCCAGATTCAGAACCTTCGACGAGTTCGATGTCGGGTGGCGCGATGACATCAACCTCGTTGGCGAGCACCGCCTCGGAGTAATAGTCCGGCAATGCATCGTTCAACGCCTGAGCACGACCGGCACCAGCGCCGATATGTGACTCAAGGACCCGACGTGGCGCCTTACCGGGACGGAACCCAGGAATGCGCACATCGCGAGCGATCTTTTTGAACGCCGCATCAACGGCTGATTCGAATTCCTGTTCGTCAACTTCAACGGACAGCTTGACTTTGTTGCCCTCGAGGGCTTCGACGGAGGTTTTCACAGGTTGGCGAGTCTACCGGTGCAGTTCGCGACCCCGTCCATCCGAGAGATCCCGCAGCGAATCGCCCTCGTTCGGAGGCCTCGAGTTCTACCTGTACGCTGATCATGCCGGGGAATGGCGCAGCTTGGTAGCGCGCCTGCTTTGGGAGCAGGAGGCCGGGAGTTCGAATCTCCCTTCCCCGACCATTTTGACAGCACGTGTACAGGTTTTCAGCAGTGCCCAAAAGGCGTCGCCGACGCCCAGGCTCTACCCGGTGAATGCAGGCACTACCGGCGTAGCCGGCGTTGAGTTCGTCGTCGTGGGAATCGGTAGTGATTGCCACGACACGTCTTCATAGTTGTCGGCGCCGGAAATCATCGCTGTCGGGTTTGAGCCGTCAGGGTTCATGCTGTAGATCGAATAATTGCCATCGCGGTCTGTCATGAAAGCAATCTTCGATCCGTCTGGTGACCAAGCCGGCGTGTCGTCGTTTGAAGAATTGTTCGAGATGTTGGTTTGGTTCGAACCATCGGCATTCATCACATAAATCTGACTACTGCTTACGAAGACAATTTTCGTTCCGTCCGGCGACCACGATGGGGAAGAGTCGCTTGAAGAATTGTTCGAGATGTTGGTTTGGTTCGAACCATCGGCATTCATCACATAAATCTGACCAACTCCAGCGCCAATGTGTGCGAAGACAATCTTTGTTCCATCCGGTGACCACGACGGAGAATAATCCGAATCAGCGTTATTGCAATTTGTAAGCCTGGTTGGATTCGAACCATCAACATTCATCACATAAATCTCATAATTGCCGTCGCGATCGCTTACAAACGTGATTTTTGTTCCGTCGGGCGACCACGAGGGAAAAATGTTCTCTGATGCATTGCCCGAGATGTTGGTTTGGTTCGTCCCATCTGCGTTCATCACATAAATTTGGTTAGGACCGACGCCACTTGAGTTATATGCCAACTTCATTCCGTCGGGCGACCACGACGGGTAATCGGAGTAGTTGTTGTCGTTCGTGAGGCGAGTCATCTCAGACCCATCGGCGTTCGACGTCCAGATCTGCCAGTCCGTCGAGCCTCGTTGAGAAACGAACGCCAACTTGCCGTTCGAACCCCGGAACTGAGAAGAACCAGCTGGAGTCGAGGCGACGACGCAGCCAAGAACTACGGCCACAACCGCGAGTACTACGAGAACTGACCTGCGAATCATTCGAGACTCTCCAAAAGGCACTGTCGAGAGACCCAGCGCCGATCGACCGGCGCAACATAGAGCATCACGCCATAACGGGCAACCAGGAAGCTCCCTAGATCGGACCACTCGATCGGACCTGGCTCGCAGCATCACGATGGAATGACTACCCCGCCTCAATGGCAACAGTCTTCGACGATGAGTCTCAGCAGCGCCAGCCGTGTTGTGTCTCTAGCCGGTGAACGCAGGTGCGACTGGAGCTGCCGATGTTGTCGATGTCGATGTTGTCGATGTTGTCGATGTTGTCGATGTTGATGTTGGAATTGGTAGTGATTGCCACGACGCGTCTTCGTTATCGAAGAGGTCCGAGATTATTGCAGTCGGATTCGATCCGTCAGCGTTCATGACCCAGATCGAGCCCCCTGCACTTCCAAATCTCGTGAATTCGATTTTCGTGCCGTCTGGTGACCATGACGGAGTCATGTCGTTTGAAGCATTATTTGTGAGTCTGGTCTGATTTGAACCATCGGCGTTCATCACATAAATCTCGCGATTGCCATCACGAATTGTCTGGAAGACAATCTTTGTCCCGTCTGGTGACCACGAGGGATCGAGATCCAACGAAGCATTGTTCGTGAGTCTGGACTGATTTGAACCATCGGCGTTCATCACATAAATCTCGTAATTACCATCACGATCTGTCTGGAACAGAATCTTTGTTCCGTCTGGTGACCATGACGGCACCCCGTCGGCGAACGCATTGCTCGAAATGTTGGTTTGGTTCGTGCCATCAGCATTCATCACATAAATCTGACCGTTACTGTTATTGCTATTGCGCTCTGTCAGGAAGGCGATCTTTGTTCCGTCTGGCGACCATGCCGGAACGAGATCTCTGGCCGTATTGTTCGTGAGTCTGGACTGATTTGAACCATCGGCGTTCATCACATAAATCTCGTAATTGCCATCGCGCTTTGACATGAAGGCGATCTTTGTTCCGTCTGGTGACCATGCTGGGTAGTCGTCAGCTGCGGCGTTGTTGGTAAGTCGAGTGATCCCTGACCCATCGGCATTTGCGGAATAGATCTCACCATTTGAATCGTCCCGATCGGAATAAAACGCAAACTTTCCATTCGAACCCGGGAACTGGGATGAACCAGCTGGGGTCGAGGCGACGACGGAGCCAAGAACTACGGCCACAACCGCGAGTACTACGAGAACTGACCTGCGAATCATTCGAGACTCTCCAATAGATACTGCCGAGAGACCCAGCGCCGATCGACGGGGAGAGCATAGGAGTCGATGTAGCTGCATTTCCACCATGCACGTGGCACCTCGGCAACTCGGCAGAAACGCACGAGAGTAAGACAGGCTCGCTTGCCCTTGCAGCGTCTTTTGCGGCGATGCCACCTAGAGTCAGACCACGAGCGGGCGTCTGCGGAGATCCAACTCCCTTCCCCTACTCAGCACATTTCCACAGAGAACGACTTGGAGCTTCGATGGATTCGGAAACCACCGCTGCACAACAGCCAAACGATCAGACAGTTGATCAGTCCTCGGGATCACGAAGCGGTTCCGATCAGTTCGATCGAGACCTCACCGTCCGTTGGCTTGCCGCCGTACTGTCACTGACCGCCGGAGCAGTGCATTTCGGTTACGCGCCACATCACCTTTCCGAAGATTGGGCGCACGGATGGTTCTTTCTGTTGATCGCCGCGTACCAATGCGCGTTTGCCGTTCTGATCGTTGCCAGACCACGAAGGTGGGTTTGGGCGTCGGCAATCATCGTCAACGTCGGCATCATCGCTACTTGGGTTGTCTCTCGAACCGTTGGTCTTCCGTTCGGTCCGCAAGCATTGCGTTCTGAAGTCTTCTCTGCTCCGGACATCGTCTCTTCGGTTATCGAAGGCATCATCATTCTTCTTTCGATTGTTGCGCTTGCCTTTCCGGCACTCTTGCAGCGTCAAAGTCGTGAACGGATTTCGCTGCGCTTTGCTGCACTTGCTATCGGCACCGTTGCAGTGGTTCTCGGGGCGATCATGCTCACTCCGACCTACACCTCGGCTCACGAAGCAGCAGGCCATACTCACGGCGCAGCCGAAACCTCCGGTACGTCTTCGCCCTGCGAGCTCGCTGGTCCCCCAGCATCACCCGGCCAGGTCGCAACCGACGCCGAAGGTCATAGCCATCGAGGATCGACCCCTCAGGTTGAACTCACTCGCGATGAACGCGTGACACTCACAACTCAACAAAATCTAGCGAGATCAGTCGTGACGCGATTTCCAACGGTTGCAGACGCGTTAGCTGGCGGCTACCAGAAATCGACTGCGTATATTCCGTGCATCGGAGCGCACTACACCAATGCTCGACTTGCGATTTCGTTCGATCCCGCAAAACCATCAGAACTGCTCTTCGACGGCACGGACCCTGATTCAAAGCTCGTCGGACTGAGTTATCTCGTCTTTCATCCTGGCGGCGCTCCAGAAGGATTCGCCGGAGCGAACGACGTCTGGCATCAGCACAACAGCAATGGTGGCCTCTGCTCAAAGGGCGGCCTTGTCGTCGGTGGCGAGGCCATGAGCGTCGAAGACTGCACTGCGCTCGGTGGTCGCAAATCGGCCAACAAAGACGTGTGGATGATGCACGACTGGATCGTGCCAGGCTGGGAATGCTCGTGGGGCGTCTTCGCCGGAGAGTGTCCCGAACTTGGCGGTCGCACCGGCGGCACCGCATGGGACGCACCCGCTCCGGGTTCGGTTGGGTCGCAACTCGCCACTCCGAACTGAGTTCCAGACTGTTGCGATAAGATACGTATACCTGCGGGTGTAGCTCAATGGTAGAGCACCGTCCTTCCAAGTCGGCTACGAGGTTTCGATTACCTTCACCCGCTCTCAGAACGAGAGGCCCCGATGGGGCCTCTCGTCGCGTTCGAGCACATCAGTGCCTCTGAAATTGTCGCCTTCGACAACTCTCAGGTCATCGAGGAATGGGTTGCGACGAGGAGCCCGATCATTGAGACCGGAAGACCGATGTCGTAAAGCAGGACCAGCGAGTTGCCCGGTTTGAAGTTTTTGTCCTGAACCATCTTCATGATGTGCTGCACGGTGCAAAGAAGAAGGAAGATCGACATAACCGCAGTCATCACTAACCATGTATCCCAACCGCGACTCGCAGCAAGGATTGAACCCACGCCCATGGCGTAAGCAGAGAATCCGATCTCATATTGGAAACCATTGGTTTCCCATCCAATGTTCTTTGCAGTGGATTTCGCGAAGAACGTATGCATGACTCCCGAAACTAAAACTTGGATTCCTGCCGGAAGAATCAACATCCAACGCATCGCGTCCTCCGCGAATGCTTCGGTACCAGTCCCACCCGAAACGAAAGGCGGAGTCCAGCCAAGCCACGCAAACACCCAAGCGAGTACGACCACTAACGGCAACATGAGTATGCCCATGGATTCCTCAGTTCTCCTATTTGGTTTTCGATCGAACCTACGCCCGCAGTCACGTCCCCAGAGGGATTCCCAATGAACCGAGGAGGTATCCAGCAAGGGGAACTCATGAACCACACCAGAAGCAGTAAATCGACGAGATCTCAACTACTCCCTAACGCTCAGTAGTCTCAACGCCATGAAGGCGACATCGATCGGTCACGCGGGCATCCTCATCGAGACCACCGATGTGTCCATTGTTTGCGACCCATGGTTTCTTCCGGCGTTCCATGGTTCGTGGTGTGTATTCCCCCGCAACGACCACCTCTCCCCTGACCTGATGTCACGCATCGAATCTGCCGACTACCTGTACATCTCGCACATACACGGCGACCATCTCGATGAGTTGTGGCTTTCCGATCACATCGCACGCACAGCAACGGTCCTCCTCCCCGGCTACCCCACGCGCGAACTCGAGAACCGACTGCGCGAACTCGGTTTCGTAAATTTTGTGAGAACGGTCGACGGGAAAGAGATCGACCTACTAGGCAGTACCCGAATCGCAATTCATTGCGAGACATCAATCACTGACGGCCCTGGTGGCGATTCCGCACTCGTCGTTTCCGATGACACCGGACGCCTCGTGAATCAAAACGATTGCCGGACCCACGATCTTGCTGCCCTTACCGCTCATGGTCCAGTCGATCTTCATTGGGTCCAGTACAGCGGAGCAATTTGGTACCCAATGGTCTACGACGAACCGGCTGACGTCATGCGCGAACTCATTAATGCGAAGGTTGAAAGCCAGTTCGCAAGAGCGCTCCGGTACGTCGAAGTCATCAATGCACGCGCTGTCGTTCCCAGCGCTGGTCCGCCAGCATTCCTTGATCCCGAGTTGTTCGGTTTGAACGTGATCACCGGAGAAGAGTTGAGCATCTTTCCCGATCAGGTTGAGTTCATGAACCGATTGTCCGATGCTGGGCACACCGGGATTCTCGCCATTCCTGGAACCACCATTGCGTTCACACCGGAGCGAATCGATGTCACGCATCCGTGTTCGGCGAATGAGGTTTCATCGATCTTTGAGCAGAAGGAGTCCTACCTTCGCGAGTACCAACGCGCCTGGCTCCCGTGGATCGAAGACCGTAAGTCGCAATGGGTTCAGCCAACCGACGACCTCGTCCAACGACTTCAGGAGTGGTGGGAACCACTGCTCGCCATTGCACCGAACCTTCGCAACGGCGTAGGCGATGTATGTGTCATCGATATGGGCGACCTCAAGATTGCAATCGACTTCCCTGCCGGCACTGTGTCGGAATGGAATGGTGCCGAATGCAGCTTTCGCTTCACCATTGATCGCCGCCTTGTAGAAACCGTCGCCGCCGAACAAGCCGTCGACTGGAGCAACTCATTGTTCCTGTCCTGCCGCTTTTCAGCGTGGCGGTCGGGGCCCTTCAACGAATACGTCTACAACTTCTTCAAATCGCTCTCAGAAGAACGAATGAGCCGTACCGAAGCTGAGGCCCTTCGAAAAGCCGATCCCAATCGAGGCGGCATCGCCGAGGAAGAAATTCAGATTGGCGACTGGATCGTCCAACGCACATGCCCACATCGCGACGCTGATCTTTCCGTCTTCGGCGTGATTGACGGCGACGAACTGGTCTGCACGCTGCACGGTTGGAGATTCGACAGCACGACAGGGAAATGTCTCAACGCTGAAGAACGCACACTGCGCATTCGTCCAGTTTCTTAGAAGCGGCTCAATTGCCTGTCGACGCTTCTTCCACTGATCGCACGCGACCGTCACCATGGGTGAACAGCACGTCGTTATAGGCCTGACCCGGACCGATGACATCGAAAAGTTCGGGGACGTGGAATCCCACGTACACCGCTTTGCGATTTGCCGTCGTTGAACTGGGCGGCGGCGCTGCATGCATCACGTGACCGAAATGAACCGTGACATCGCCAGGTTGGGCATCGACTGCGATGGCAGGCAGGCCATTGATCTGGGACATGTCGAGAGACTGTGCCGCATGGTGGTGCGAACCGGCAAGAAACCAGAGTTGTCCGTTTTCCGCACTTGCCTCATCGAGCTGAACACCAACGTTTAGCCCAGGGCACAACACGAAGTGGCCACCCATTCCGCAGTCGCGATGCCACGGAAGATCAGACAGACCTTCAACCACCGACGGATTCTTAATGACCACACCTAGGCCATCGAGGCGATCCGGGCAGGGCAGCAACTGCGCACCTGAAAGCGCCGCTATTGCTTTCAAGCGATCGTCCACTGCAAGGTTGGCAAACACCTGATCACGTTCGGCGAGATAGGTCACGCGACAACAAACTTCGTTGCCGTCCGAATCCGTCGCCCACCACGAACGCTTGTCGTCAGGGGTGGAAAGTTCCCGCTCACGGTCAACGACCTCGTTCATCGCGGCAATCTCTTCCTCGCTGAACACGTTTCGAAGAACCAGATAGCCGCAGGTCTGCAGGAAGTGGGACATCTCGTCGGCGTCATCATCGAGAGTGAATGATTGAGTGAGCGAAAGCGGAGTTCCATCGCGACCCACAAACTCGGAACTCGCGGTTGCCGCATAAATCGGCCGATCGAACCAAAGCGCTTGGAGCACCGGCTCCCAAGCAACGAGGTGTTCGAATGAACCGGCTTCAAGGGTCAGACGTTCTCCGTAAAGAAGTCCGAACACCGACCACATCTCATTAACAAAATCGCTAAAGGCGTCGCGCTCAAGCGAGATCGTCAGACCGGCACTGCGACCCTCGATCAGATCCATATCGACGCCGGTTGATCGGTAGGTCCAAGCATCATCGCCAACAACGATGGTCAGAGATCGACCGGATGGCATCGCCGCCGCTGCATTCGCTCCGCGCCCAGCAATTAGATACTTCTGGATCTCCACTCGATGAAATTCATTGAAATCGATTTCTTTCAACAGGCTTAGAGACATCGTGCACTCCCCTAAATAACGACAACGACAACCGGGACGAAACTACCCAATCTGTCGTTCTGATGCATCGACGACCTTCCGGTCGATCTCCAACCACCGATCATCAAGCCAAGATTCAAAAGCTGCTCCACTTGGAACGGACGCTCGGTCATGCGATTCAAGAACAACACGTGCATGTGGCCCGGCGTGAGTGAGGCGACGACGAACCCCGGCAAAAGTGTCGAGGCCGTCGAATCCGACATGCCACAGGAGCACGACATCGCCCTCGGGGATTGCCTCAAGGAGGGCCGCTGCTCCGGCCGAGCGCGGTGGCAAGAGGCGCTCTAGGCCAACCAACTTGGCGTGCCGTTCAGGTGCTCGCTTTTCCAAGCGTTGCACGAGAGCAACGCGCTTCTCATCATTCGTTCGCGTTCCTTCAGGAAAGATGACAGCAACGTCTTTCGGTATCATGTTTGCTGCCATTGCCCGAATGCCATCGATCTCTTGGCGAATGGCAGCCGAACCTCGATCAACGAAGTAATTCGGAATCCGCTGACCGACGACGTCAAGGCACGGGTCGAGAAGTAATTCCTTCTTCATGACATACCGCGGGTATCGATGGGCGAGAGATCCGAAGACCCAAGCGCTAACGAGTGCGTCGCCAAGGCTCGCGTGTCGACCTAGGCAGACCAGCGGCTTCTCGGAAAGGGGCTCGACCCCTTCGACGTCGATGCCGAATCCACAAGTGATGCGCAACGAACCAATGAGTTGCTTCGCCCACCACCGCTGCAACGCGTAGTTCGCAGGCTGGCTCTTGCCCCGGCCCACGAGCCAAAGGATGCCAGCCACGCTCACACCGATCGCTTCGAGCCATGACCAGCAAAGAGCGAACGCCACAAGCCTCAGCGTCGGCAATCGCCACTTCCCCGTCGCAAGGTCAACGAGAATGCAGACAACCACCCAAAGCGCCAACAGCAATAAAAGAACCAGCGCCAAAAGCCAAACGGCAGAGATCGTGACAATTCGGCGCAACCACGTTCTCTTCACCCCGCCATCGTAACGAACCGGTTCTCGCCGGAAGGTACTCTTCATCGCCATACTTTGGTGCGGTACCCTGCAGCCAGTTCAACAGCGGATGGGGAACGTGATGACCACAGAGCAGCTTGTACCCGAACGTGATCCGAGTGCTTCTCTGGGCGCAACACGCAGGACCATGGCTGGTGGACTGCCCGTTGGGCCCGCAACACACTTGGCTCAAGAACGTGAGCGACTCGCAAAGCTCACATGGACGAATTTTGATGTAAAGCAACTTGGCTCCACGCTCGGAGCAGAGATTTCTGGAGTCGACCTATGCACCGAACTCTCAACCGAGACGATCGCTGAGATCCAGAAAGCACTCGATGATTACAAGGTCATCTTTTTCCGCAATCAACCGCTGACCTCCGATCAACACGTTGCCTTTGCGAAGCAATTCGGCGAACTCGAAATCCATCCGTTCATTCCATCGAATACCGGCGTGCCTGAGTTGGTGCGGTTCGAAAAGACTGCAGAGGTTGCCGGATACGAGAATTCTTGGCACCACGATGTGACCTGGCGCGCTGCTCCTTCAATGGGTGCGATTCTTCACGCCATTGAAGTGCCGCCGGTCGGCGGCGACACGCTCTTTTCCGATATGGGCGCGGCCTATGACGGTCTCTCCGATGAGATCAAAAGCACCATCGATGGACTCTCTGCTGAACACGACTTCATGAAGAGTTTCGGGCACACCGTTCCCGCAGATCGCAAGGCTGAAACTCGCGAGATGTTTCCGATCGTTGACCACCCCGTCGTTGTTCGACACGAACGGACGGGCCGCAAGCTGCTCTACGTGAATCGGAACTTTGTCAACAAGATCAACGGACTTCCCGAAGCCGAGAGCCGTGAGCTTCTTGACCACCTTTGCGACCAAGCCGCCACGTGTGAATACCAGGTGCGATTCCAATGGGAATCAGATTCCATTGCGTTCTGGGACAACCGAGCAGTACAGCACTACGCGTCGAGCGACTACTGGCCGCAACGCCGCATCATGGAACGGGCAAGTGTCATCGGAAGTCGACCAACTTCCTAGGGGCAGTCATTTCTTTAAAGCGCGTGCGCTGTTCCCTCAGCCAACGGGATTTCGGCTGTTGTAGACCGAAGGCGATCTCGAACTCGCTTCGCTGGGATACACCCCACAACGATGGCGCCAATAACCATCACTGGAACCATCGCCGTAAATCCGTTTGAGAGCGCGTGCGCAAATGCTTCTTGTATCTGTTCGCGTACACCATCGGACAACGCCGCGATCTTGTGCGGTGCCCCCTGAATCGAATCCAACGGAAAATCGGGAAGCCGCTTCTGCACGCCGCTTACAAGCGTATTGGTGAAGATTGTCCCGACGATGGCTACGCCCAGTGCATTTCCGAGCAAACGGGACAGCATGATCGTTGATGTCGCCATCCCGATATCGGGAGCTTCAGTGAATCGCTGAATTACGTACAGAAGCGTCTGCATCACGAAGCCGATACCCATTCCGACCAACATTGCCGAGCCCACGACAAACGCGGCAGACGTCGAAGCATGGATCGAGGAAAGCAGAATCATCCCTACACATGAAATCACCAGCCCCACGAATGGAACCACAACGTGGCCGCCACGTCGATCGGTGATTTGGCCAGCGATGATCGTGCAGAGACCAGAAGTGACGGCAAATGGCGCAAGAAGCAATCCCGCTTGAGTCGCGTTGATGCCTCGCACGGCTTCAAAAAACAATGGCGGGTAAACGATCGCCGTTCCGAACGCCATACCTGTGATCAGATTGGCGGATAGGGCCAGCGCCTTTACCCGGCCAGAGATCACGCGCAAAGCGAGAATTGGCTCTGGTGTTCTGCGTTCGTGAAGAACGAACAGGAGAACGAGTACAACCGAGAGACACGCGAGACCGATCGTACGCACACTCAGGAATCGGACGTGACCACCAGTTCCACCGATTGCCAAAAGCAATGAGGCAGCTGCACCCGCAATAAGTAACGCACCGCGCACATCGATTCGATGCGCCACTCGATTGGTGGATTTGGGAACGAACATCAGTGTGATGAGGCAGAGGATTCCGCTCGGAATGTTCACGAAGAACGCCCAGCGCCAGGAGAAGTTGTCGGTGAAGAACCCACCAGCCCATGGGCCCAAGATCGCGGTAACGGCAAAAACCACACCCGTGTAACCGAGGTACCTACCCAGTTTGTCGGCGGGCATGACATCGGCAATGAGCGCCATAGCCAGGGCTGTAATTCCGCCCGCACCGATTCCTTGAAGCACGCGAGTGGCGATCAACATTGGCATCGACTGAGCGAGACCGCACAGCATCGATCCGATCATGAACGTCACGACGGCGATGATGAATACACGACGACGACCGAAGATGTCGCCGAGTTTTCCGTACACAGCCATTGTGGTGACCTGCGCGAGCAAGTAACTGGTCGTCAGCCACGGAAGCAGCGAAACACTGCCTAGTTCGCTCAAAATCGTGGGAGCGGCGGTGGCAACGATGGCGCCATCAAGTCCCGAGAGTGTTGCGCCAAGGAGGATTCCGAAGAAGATGACCAGCAAACGATTGCGCGACAGATGAATGGTAACCCCGCTCGCTGTCGCCGAACCGCTCGTGGTCACTTTGAAGAACGACGCTTTTCTCGCGCCTCTCGGCGTTCCGCATCAGCCGCATTGTGTCGCTTCATCGAGCCGAGGGGATCCTGCTTGAACGCCTCGACTGATGCCTGATGACCAGCGAGGGCCTGAAACTCAGAGCCGGCTCGAATCGCAGCACGAACTCCCATAATCTCGGCCTGACGATGCACCATGCGTTTGTTGATCTGAGCGAGATCAGTCGCAACCGCGGCAATCTGTGCAGCTACATCGAGTACTTCTTCATCGAGGTCGTCAGCTGGAAATGAACGATTCGCCCAACCGATTTGCGCTGCTTCCGGACCCAGCATTTCTCCACCGGTGAGCATGATTTCCATCGCTCGACGCATTCCGAGAAGAGGTTCGTGATACTGACAATCGGGCGGCGAAGCGACACGCACGATCGGATAGGAAATGCGAGCGTCATCAGCCACGTACACAAGGTCACACGCCTGCACGAGTTCAGTGGCCCCGGCGATCGCGTACCCATGGACCTGAGCAATGACGGGTTTAGCCAGGTCCCAGAAGCGAAACCAATTGTCGGTCACCTGTCGAGCCCACTCGCCATCACCTGGGGCGGTATGAAATGGAGGCGACACCATGAGGTCGCCAGCGAGGTCGTATCCCGAAGAAAAACAGGCTCCCCCGCCACGAATAATCGTCACGCGTACATCGGGATTTCGATCATTGGTCTCGAGGGCAATTAACAGCTCGGTGCGCATCGCTGTGGAGATCGCATTTCGCTTCTCTGGTCGGTTCAACGTGATTCGACAGATCCCGTCGCCGGGCGTATCGAGAGCAATTGATTCGAACGTTGTCATGTCATTGCCCCTGTGTATCGCGAGTTCCCGCGAGATCAGCGACGAGTTGTAAGCCCTCGTCTGTTTCTGAACGAATAATCAAACCGGTGAGACCCATCTTCGTCCATGACTCCCAGCGTTCGCTGATGCGAGCAGGCGAACCAATCAGCGATCCGTCGTCGTGGTATTCGTCGGGAACTGCAGCGATCGCCTCGTCGCGCTTTCCGGCCATCCAACACTCGTGAATGCGCTGAGCGGCTTCAGGGAAACCTCTGCGAGCCATCGATTCGCGGTGGTAGTTGTGAGTGGCTGAACCCATACCGCCTACATACATCGCGGTCAGCGGTTTCATTGCGTCGATCGCTCCTTTCACATCGTCAGTGAGCACAACGCTGACTCCGCCAAAGATCTCAAAGTTGTCGGGACGCTCACCGCGCTTTGCGAAACCCTTATCGAGATGGGGCCCATAGACAGCAGGACCCTCTTGACCCCATCCCATCGGGAGCATGCCATCGCAGATCTCGGCACAGAGTTCGGTGTTCTTCGGACCTCCGGCAGCGAGCCAGAGCTCGATCTCGCCGGCAGGATGCAGAATCGAACGCAAGGGCTTACCTTGACCAATTGCACCGGGACCGTTGTAGGGAAGCGGGAACTCCACACCATCGTTGGTGAGCGGCTCTCGAGCGAAAACCTTCTTCATGATGTCGACGTATTCCCGCAACCGTCGGTTCGGACTCCCCCATGGTTGCCCGTACCAACCTTCAACGATCTGAGGACCCGACACGCCAAGTCCGATAATTACTCGGTTGCCACCAGCAAGAGCGTCGATAGTCAACGCATGCATGGCAGTCGCCGCTGGGGTACGAGCCGCAATCTGAACGACGCCTGTGCCGAGCTTGATGCGTTTCGTCACCGCGGCGAGGTACGCGAGTGGCGACAATGCGTCGGAGCCGTACGCCTCGGCAGTCCAGACGGAATGAAACCCAAGTTCTTCGGCAAGAAGCACTTGCTCAACCGGAATGTTGAGAGCAGCCCCGCGATAGAGGTCGAGCCCGAGAGCAAGTTTCATTTACCACTACCTCCGACAACGGTCTGGACGTGACTGCCACAACTACGAAGGTGTGAATTCATCGACGTTCCCCCTGAACACTCCAATGGTCAACCTAGTTCGCGTCCACGGGGCACACGGATGCCAAGCACGGCTCCCAATCCCGCAACCGCAGCGGCCATCGCAAACGTCACGACCAATCCGGGGGTCTCAGAGTCGGTGATCGATCCAATAGTCGAGACCAGAACCCCGGCGATTCCAATGCCGAGCGCGGCACCCAGGGTGTCGCTCAACTGGAGTGCCGTCGTGGTCTTTCCCTCTTTGTCCTTCGGAGAGAGTTCAAGCGCCACATGCGAGAGGGGTGAGAACGCCAATCCCATGCCAAAGCCAGCGACTGCCCAAGCAACGAGGCCAATCCATGCTGGAACAGAGGGCACCAACACCAACAACATCCCTGCGGCGCCTAGGGCGATGACCGCCATTCCGAGTACCACGAGAATTGTTGCTCCTCGAGTGCGAATCCACCGGGCTTGAAGCCACGATGAGACGGTCCACAGAACTGACGCTGTTGTCATTGCCAGACCTCCGAAGACCGGCGACATTCCGCGCACTGCAGTGATTGCGAACGGAACGAATGCATCCGCGGAATAGAAGCCGAAATTCAGAAGCCCACGGACCGCGACCGTTGCCGGCATTCCCGCAAGCGCTCGCAGAGTGCCAAGCGGTGTCAGTCGACGAAATGGCGGCACCATGATGGCGACACCAAGAACAGCTACTGGAACCACTACAACGACTTGATGAGAGCCAAGACCAACGAGAAGTAGCCCGGCTCCGATCGCTACGAGGAGCGCGTTGAGCAGATTGCGATCGTTCGATCGTTCACTGGGGGCTGGAACCGATCTGACCCCAAAGATCGCGATGACGCCAATCACTGCAGTAAGCGGCAGCAGACCGAGGAACACCCATCGCCAACCAACGGTCTGCGCGATCCACGCTGCAAGCACTGGTCCAAGAAGTGATGGGACCATCCATGCACTCGAGATCAACGCGAACATCTTTGGCCGCTGTTCCAATGGATACGTTCTTCCGATGCAGACATAGGAAGTCGCTGGCATTGCTCCAGCGCCAAGCCCTTGGAGAAGTCGTCCGAGCACCAGAACAAACATTGATGACGCCGTGCCGCCCACGACCAGCCCAAGAGCGAACAGAACCAAGCCGACGGCAAATGGGATCACTGGTTTCAT
>WLMU01000109.1 GCA_009700115.1 Actinomycetota bacterium | reverse complement strand
TAGTCGCCGTGGACGATTGATACATCGGTGTTAGCGGGGATCGATCGCTTGAGTCGCTTTGCAACCTCGTCGATGTCGGGCAATTCCCGCTGTTTCGATTTCTCCCACTGCGTGCACCAGCGGTTGACCTGGCGCTCAAGGAATCCTGCCGGTTTGCCGAGTTGCCCGAGACCTGCGGCTTCGAAATCAACCGCGTGTAATCGAGCGAGAACATCAATGAGTTGGTCGGTCGCGCCAAGTGCTTGAGCGTGATTGAGTTGGGCAACTTGGTCGGTATCGGAATAGACAATGCCGTCAACGAAGTCCATCAAATAGAACGGAACGCCGATTACCGAATCGTCCTCGCACATCGCAATGGTCTGCGGCACGGGGACACCGGTGTCGCGTAAACCCGTTTGGACCCTGTATTCACGTCCCATGTCGTTCGCGGTTGCGAGAAACGCGCCAGCGGGTGGGCGTCGTAGCACCCAATCGTTGGCGTCGTCTCGTACTCGGAACGTGAGGTTCGAAGAACCTCCTGAGAGATGCGAAACCGTGACCGGACCCTGCGCACTCGCAACGTTGGCGGTTATCCACGTTTGTAATGCAATGGTGGGAACAGCCTCGGCAACCTGCTCGGGTTTCATGCGATGGGAATCGGGGTCATCAGTCGACGGGCTTCGCCTCTCACCACAGTTCGTTGGCGTAGGTATCGGTGCCAACCACGGTGCGGAAGAAAGGTGCCACGAGATGCACATCGGCGAGGCCAGCGGCTTCGACGGCATCGGTGTAGGCCTTCATGCGTTTCGTAGCTTTGGTGACATCGCCGCGTACGAAAATGACCTGAACAAGCCGTTCGGTGCCGCCCGCTGGTGAACCTAGGTCCATGGGCTGATCGGCGGCTGGCGTTGCCACTGGCTGCCAAGAAGACACCAGTTCAATGTCGGAACCATTCATGAGATCGGCGTAAATGCCCGACTTCTCGATGTCGGCGTGAACGCTCTTCGCCGTGTGGCCGTCGCGTGCATCGAAGAACACGTTGAAAATCCCGTCGTACGCGCTGTCGAGAGCAACATCGACCGGAACGCCATCGGCATCGCGATTTGCCGAACCAATGAAGTCGAAAAGGTTCGTATGGGTGTGCTTGCGCTCGGGGAAACCTCGGTTATTGGTGTAGAGCCATGTGACGCGCTCGGTGCTCCAGTTGTTCCAATCGTCGTGGTGTCCACCTTCGATCCAGTAGATCGCCACATACGAACCTGAATCAGTGGGGTTGGCGACGGCGGTGTCGCCTTCGGGCCAGCGAAGATCCTTAAGGCTTCGCGTGGCAACCCAGCGTGAACCTGACATCTGATGCGGGGCCACCATGCATCCTGCGTAAAAGTGATCTCGCTCGTACCAGCGGTTGTACGCAGATTCGAAACCAGGGTTGGGGTCAACCATCGTGAGCAACATGGATCCGACCTTCATCGGATAGTCGTGGAGGCCGCCGGGATCGAGTGGGTATGCCATGTTTTCCTTCGCTTTCGAACGCGGGCGAAACGCCCCCTAGTGGGATTGAAACTAGCCGTTTGAAATGGCGTATGACGCGTGGTCAGCGTGCGGCGGCACCGACCACTGACACCCTGTACATGAGGCGGCGGCCGGGGAAATCATTGAGTACGCGGTGCATCGTTGAGCGGTTGTCCCACATGAGCAGGTCGCCTTCTCGCCAGTGGTGGCGATAGGTGAAGTGTTCCTTGACTGAATGCTGAAAGAGGAACGCCAAGATCGCGTCGCTCTCATCGGGCGGAAGGCCAACGATGTGACGGGTATAGGTCGGGTTGACAAACAGACCCTTGGCGCCAGTTTCCGGATGCACCCGCACTACGGGGTGAGCGGTGCGGCGGTCCTGGGCGATTGCATCGGCGTATTGCTGCGGTGAAGCTCCGCCAAAGCGGTAGCGAAGCTCAGTCGTCCGGCTCAGATCGTGAAGAGCAGTGAGGCCGTCAAGATAGAGCTTCATGTTGGGTGACAGCGCGTCGTATGCAGCGGATGTTGAAGCAAACATCGTGTCGCCACCAACCTCGGGCAATGTCTTGGCCTGAGTGAGCGTTCCCATCGGCGGATGAGGAAGAAAGGTTTCGTCGGTATGCCACATCGAGGCGGTGTTTCCCTCGTCGGAATCGAGGACGCTGACGTGTTCGAGTCCGGGCCCAAGGTTGGGAAAGAACGCATGGATTTCGATCTCGCCGATGCGGCGACCGAGGGCCATGTGTTGCTCAGGTGTCAGCCCCGGGGCGTGGATGACGAGCACCTGGTTCTGAACCAGTGCGTCATGCACTGCATCGAGGGTCGCGTCGTCGAAATCGGAGGTGAGATCGAGGCCGGTGATTTCGGCACCGAGCGCAGGGGTCAGTCGGCGGATTTGCATGCAGCGATGTTGACACTTTTCCGGCCCACTCGTAGGTTCGATCCCACGGCCGCTGGGTGGCGGCCCGTGATCTTGGGGGATTGGTTCCATGACAAATCTGTTCAGTTATGCCGGTAAGCGCGTCGTTCTTACGGGAGGCGCTACCGGTATTGGTGCCGCACTCGCTGAACTGCTGGGCGAACTCGGCGTCGAACATCTCACCATTCTCGACATAAAAGCCCCTACCGGCCGATGTGACACATTCATCGAAGTCAACCTCGCTGACCCCGCATCCGTCGATGCTGCAATCGCACAGATTGAAGGACCAATCGACGTGGTGTTCTCGAATGCAGGTGTAGCTGCGAACGCTGGGGTTCGCACCTGCATGGCAGTCAATGTCGCCGCATCGCGCCGGCTCACCGACGGACTTATTGATCGCATCACCAAGGGCGGAACAATTGTGTACACCGCTTCGATGGCAGGAAACGGTTGGCCCGCTCAGGTCGCTGAAATCACCGAGCTTCTAGAAATCGCTGACTGGGACGCGTTCCTTGATTGGTGCGAAGGGCACCCCGAGGTCGTCAACGACGTGTATGCCTTTTCAAAGATGTGCATGCAGGTGTACACAATGCGTCGTTCGTATTCGGCAATTCGAAATGGCATTCGCATTAACAGCATTTGTCCCGCTCCCGTTGACACGCCACTGATGGCGGATTTCAAAGTGTCGATGGGCGAAGACGCCATCAACTGGGCGGTGGGCGTTCAGGGCAATGGTCGAATGGCCGTTGCTACCGATATTGCTCCTTCACTTGCGTTTATGGGTAGCGATGCGGCTGCGTTCATTAACGGCGAGAATCTGCATGTCGATAGTGGTTTGAGCTCGGCCATGGTTACGGGTCTGGCGTTTAGTTGATCGCCATGCATCCCGAAGATGAATTTCACCCGCCGACAACTGGCGACCCTGAGTGGACAGAAACTTGCTGGTTCACGTTTGCTGTTCCGGAGCGCAATTTGTCGGGCCAGCTTTACCCGTATTTCAAGACGAATCAGGGTGTCGCTGCTGGCGGTGCATTTTTTTGGGATGGTCGGAATGAACGGCCCGAAACCTGTGTGTATGCAAAGCAGTTCTGGCACCTCCCACTAGGGGATCAGCAACTGACCGATCTCACGCTCGCTAATGGCATTCGTTACGAATGCCTCGAGCCGCAGAAGAAATGGCGTGTTCGCTACGACGATCCCGACGGCGGCGATGAAATCCATGTCGACCTCACGGTCACGGGCATCGTGGCGCCCAACATGTTGGGTGAATCCCACGTAGACCAGCCGTGTCGCTATCAGGGCACGGTTGTTCTGCACGGTGAAACGATTGCTGTTGACGCCTACGGGTTCCGCGATCGTTCGTGGGGGCCGCGACCGCAGTTTGGTCAGGGAATTCATGGCGGCGCGACGATGCGGGGTGGTTATAGCTACGCGACTGCATCAGACAGACACGCGTTTCACGCGATCACGATGGATTTCGGCAACGGTGCTATCGCTATCCACGGTTCGTACATGGTCGATGGGGAGTGGGCGAAGTTGAAAAGCGGCGAACGCCGGGTCATTGAACGCGATCGGGAAGGCTTCCCGCTTGTGGTGGAACTCGATGGTGTCGATGAACGTGGTCGTTCGTTTAGTGCTCGCGGTGAGACCACAAACTCTCTTGGATTTTTGATTAATCCGAACTTGTACACCATCAATTGCTTGACCCGCTGGTCGTTCGATGGCATCTCCACCTGGGGCGAGGACCACGACAATCACTCATTCCCTGATGCTCGTCGCCTGTTCCGCGAAGCGCGAGGCCAAACGCTCTGGACCGTTCCGTCATGAGGGCTGAAAATCAAACTGCACTCGTTACCGGTGCTAGTAGGGGCATTGGTCGCGCAACTGCGATTGCCCTGGCGCAGGCAGGTTTCGATGTTGCGATTACCGCTCGAACAGTTATCGATGGCGATCCCACTTCGTTGACTGATGACGGCATGGTACTGCCGGGAAGTTTGGCGTCGACCGCAGCCGAGATCGAATCGCTTGGTCGACGTGCGGTCCAGATTCCGCTTGATCTTCTCGATCGTGATGCACTCGTACCTGCAGTCGAGTCAGCAATTTCTGGGCTCGGACATCTTGATGTTGTTGTGAACAATGCGATCTTTGTGAGTGGCGGCGGGCCCAAGTATTTCCTCGATACCGATCCAGAAGATCTCATCAATCAGATGTGGGGCGACCTCACCGCTCAGTTATTGCTGCTGCAACCGCAGGTTGCGCACATGATCACGCGAGGTGGTGGAACCGTTATCAATATTGGTTCCGGTTCGGGAAAGTGGAAGTTGAAGTTCCCAATCGGCCAGGGCGGTCCGCAATTGGCCTACTGCGCATCGAAGGCGGGCTTTCATCGTGCTGCTGATCGGTTGGCCTTTGAATATGGCGATCAAGGAATTATTGCGTTCACCGTTGATCCAGGATTCGTGGCGACAGAACGCACGAAGATGGTCACCGAACTCGGCGAGATAGCTGCACGTGGCGTTGAGCCTTCGATCGTCGGTGAAGCGATTGTTTGGTTAGCCACGAAGGGTGCGACAACAGAGAAGAACGGTAGCTATCACGAGGCTCAAGCGATCGCTCGCAACCTTGGTCTCTTGCCGCCACTCCCTGAGACCGATTGATTCGCTCGTTGCGAATTAGAGGTAGGGGGCAACCCGCGTGCAGGTGAGTTCCACGTGACGTTCGACGAGTTCGTCGGGCATGCCGGCGACGCTGGCCCACAGATACACGTGTTCCACCGGTGAACCGTTCGTTGCTTCCTTGATTGCTGCGATGGAATCGGCTGGGGTGAGCACACGAAGTCCGGGAATCTGACCCGTCTTCGCCGCGCCACCTCGCAATTTCTCGATGGTGATCTCCTTCGGCGCATCGCGACCCGAGCCAGCAGCGGCGGCGGCACGGTAGGAGTTCAATTGGTGTGCGTAGTGGGGGAGGATGCGTTCGAATGCTGCTTCGGGGTCATCGGCGACGATGATGTCGAGCATGCCACCAGTGCGGGCAACTGCAGGACTGTGTCCGCCCTCGACGAGACCTTCTCGGTAGGGCTCAAGCAGTGCCCGATCGAGACTCAACAGGCCAACACCGAGTCGACCAGCGCGCTTGGCGCCCTGTGGCCCCTGGTAGCCAAGCCAGATCGGAAACGGGTTCTGTGCAGCGGGGGGAGTAACGATGCCGTCGTCAAGGAGTCGGCGGATTTCTGTAACTGCCGCGTCGGTGAGCCCGTAACGCTTGGAGATGTCGGTGTTGTAGAGCTCATATTCCGGAACGCTGTAACCCGCTCCGATTCCGAGTTCGAGTCGACCGTTCGCTAACTGATCAATGACCGCAACCTCTTCGGCCACCAGGGATGCTGGTCGAAGGGCGGCCAAAAGGACAGCCGTACCGATTCGGACTCGTGAGGTTCTTGCCGCTGCGGCTGCAGCAAAGGTCAATGGCTGCGGCAAATAGCCATCCGCGAAGAGGTGGTGCTCGGAGAACCACACTGATGCTGCGCCCAGTTGTTCGGCCTCGACAACAAGATCAAGTGCACGTCCGTACACCTCAGGCCATGGGCGGGCCCATGGCTCTGGATTGCGCAGGTCGAAGTAGAGACCGAGTTTCAACTCGGACTCAGGCGCCGACGGGCTTTTTGGCAACGAGTGCGTCGTGGCCAATGGCGGGTTCGATGAACGAACGGAAATCGGGGCCTCGGCGCAAGTGATGTCCGCCATCGCAGTTGATTGCGGTACCGGTAATCCAGCGCGCTTCATCGCTGAGAAGGAAACGGGCGAGATTGGCGACGTCTTCGGGTTCGCCGACATCGTCGAGAGGTGTGTTGACGATGTAGGAGTCGTACACCGCCGATTCGCGCGGGATCCCTTCCATGATTTCGGTGGAGATGAAACCGGGGCGAATGGCGTTGAAGCGAACTTTCACTTCGCCGAACTCGTCGGCGGCGTTCTTCATCATTTCTTCGATGCCTGCTTTAGCGACGCAATAGGCGCCAAACATGACGTGAGTCTTGTGTCCGGCAAGTGACGACATGCCGACGAATGATCCGCCGCCAGCAGCGACAAGGTGAGGAACTGAGTGCTTTACCGACAGCATTGTTCCGAGAACATTGAGGTGAAGGACACGAATGAATTCTTCGGTGTCGAGCAAGTGGTACGGGCCCATTCCGCCGCCACCACCGGCATTCGCAACGAAACCATCGAGACGACCGAATGCATCGACGTGGCCGGCGACAAGTGCTGCAACATCGCTCTCAACCGTGACGTCGGTGACCTGATGACGGATCTGACCAGATGCACCGCTGGCTTTGATGCGGGCCACAACGTCGGTGAGTTTGCTTTCAGTGCGGCCACAAATCGTGACGTTCATTCCATCTCCAGCGAGACGTGTTGCGCACGCTGCGCCGATACCAGTGCCGCCGCCGGTGACGATTGCGGTGCGACCTGCGAGTGATGAAGACATGTATTTCTCCGTGAGGGTGT
>WLMU01000108.1 GCA_009700115.1 Actinomycetota bacterium | reverse complement strand
GCTGTTTCCGATCGGTTGCGCGAGACCGACCCCGATCGAGTTGGCGTGTTCCTTACGAGTCGCGGCATCACCAACGAGACCTATTACGTCGCCGGTAAAGCAGCGCGTGCAATGGGCATCGCGAATGTCGACTCTGCAGCGCGCATCTGCCATGCGCCATCGACTACTGCGCTCAAGTCCACCGTTGGCATCGCGGCAACAACGTGTTCGCTGTCCGATGTGATCTCTACCGACCTTTTGATCATCTGGGGTGCCAACCCGGCCAACAATCAACCGGTCTTTATGAAATACCTCTACAAGGCCCGTATGTCGGGGACTCGTGTTGTGGTGATCAACCCGTTCCTCGAACCTGGGCTCGAGCATTACTGGGTTCCATCAACTGTCGAATCGACACTCTTCGGCACGAAGATGTGTGACCTGCACGTGCCCGTGCGTCCGGGTGGCGATGTCGCGTTTGCCGATGCTGCTCTCAAGCGATTGATCGAGCGTGACGCAGTCGATCATGAGTTCATCAACGAGCACACCAACCATTGGGAAAACATCGTCGAGCATCTTGGATCGGTCACTTACGACGAACTGCTTGCCGATGCCGGTCTCACCATGGCTCAACTTGATGCGTTCGTCGATGAATACGCAGCTGCAAGTTCGGCGATCCTTCTTTGGTCAATGGGCATTACGCAGCACAAACATGCGGGCGAAGGCGTGCGCGGCATTGTGAATCTTGCTCTTTCTCGCGGCAATGTTGGCCGCGATGGTGCAGGGCTCATGCCGCTTCGGGGTCATAGCGGTGTGCAAGGCGGTGCCGAGATGGGTGCCTATGCCACAGCGTTGCCTGGCGGCCTCGAACCGAACGCAGCGAATGCGGCACTGCTTGCAACAAAGTGGGGATTCGACGTTCCTGCTCATACTGGTCTCACCGCAGCGGAAATGCCTGAAGCAGCGATGGCTGGTGAACTCGATGTGCTCTGGATGTCTGGCGGAAATTTCCTCGAGTCGCTTCCCGATCCGCGCGCTGTCGAACTCTCACTTGAGAAGGTGCCGTTGCGCGTGCATCAAGACATTGTTTTGTCTTCGCAGATGCTCATTCCCGGTGACGACGTCATCGTCTTACCTGTGAATACTCGTTACGAACAAGAAGGTGGCGGAACAGAAACCACGACCGAACGACGAGTCGTGTTTTCGCCAGAGATTCCTCGAATTGTTGGCGAAGCAAAAAGTGAATGGCGACTGTTCGCCGAGATCGTGTCTCGCGTGAAGCCCGAATTGGCTGATGCGTTCAAGTGGGCCGATAACCAACACCTCCGGCAAGAAATCGCGCGAGTCGTACCGGCCTATGCCGGAATCGAAACCCTCGCCGCGACTGGCGATCAGGTGCAGTGGGGTGGTCCGCATCTTTGCCAAGGCGGAGAATTCCCAACGGCCGATGGTCGTGGTCGCTTTAGCGTGTTGGCGCGTCCGACAATCGATCTTCCCGATGGCATGTTCACCGTGTCCACGCGTCGTGGCAAGCAGTTCAACACCATGGTGCAGAGTGAACATGACCCATTTACCGGGACCGGCCGCGATGCAATCTTTATTGATTCCGCCGAAGCCGCAGCTCTTGGGTTCCTCGACGGTGATCTCGTGACACTCCGTTCTGAGACCGGCGAGTTCACTGGCCATCTTCACGTCACTCGTTTGGCTCGGCGTTCGTTGCAGGTGTACTGGCCGGAAGGAAATGTTCTGATCCCCTCGGGCCCTGAGCACCGTGAAGGCGCCTCCCGTGTGCCTGACTACAACGCGGTTGTCACGCTTGCGCCCGCTGATCGCTCAACTCTGACGGTCTCCTGAGCCCCGGTCCGGGCCCTGCGGGTGGGCCGTAGACTCTCAACCGTGACTGAGATCGTTTCCCCCAAGATCGGCATGGCCGTTGTTCACCTGTTCTGCAAGGTGACGCCGTTGGCCGATGCCGAGGCCATTTCGTCGGCCGTTCAGAAGGCGCAAGCCGAAGGCGATCAGGTTGTGACCGTCGCCATTCTTGGCCACAAAGCCGATCTGGCGTTTATGGCGCTTGGTTATGACATGTGGCGAATCCGTCGTCTGCAGGCGGCGTTGCAGAACGCCGGCCTCGAAATTGTCGACTCGTACGTGTCGCTGACCGAACTTTCTGAATATGCCCAAGGCGTTCCGGAACCGCAGCGTTCAGCGCGACTCACACCGGTGCTTCCTCCCGAGAACATGCCGGCTTGGTGTTTCTATCCAATGTCGAAACAACGCGGCGATGTGAACAACTGGTTCACGCTTCCCTACGACGATCGCAAAGAAATGATGTACGAACATGGCGCATCGGGCCGAACCTTTGCTGGGCGTGTCGTGCAGGTAGTGACCGGTTCGACCGGACTTGATGATTTTGAATGGGGCGTCACACTGTTTGCCACAGCCCCTGACGATCTCAAGGAAGTTGTCTACACAATGCGATTCGACACCGCTTCGGCGTTGTACGCAGAGTTCGGACCGTTCTATACCGGAATGGTTGCGCCCGTCGATGAAGTCCTTTCGCAACTCGGTATCGACTGAGATCTTCGTGACTGCAATCGAAGAACGCGACGAACTTGCTGTTGCGCTTGATCGATTGCGAGAAGAACTGCGCGATCTCAAATCAGTCGTTGTTGCATTTAGCGGCGGAGCCGATTCAGCCTTTCTCGCCTTTGTCGCGAACGAAACACTTGGTGCAGATCGATGCACGGTGGTGACTGCAGTTTCACCGTCGCTGGCATCGAGCGAGCATGCAGATTGCGCCGAACTTGCCTCGGAATGGAATCTCAGTTGGGTCGAGGTCGAGACCACTGAACTCGAGAGTCTCGACTATCAGCGCAACGATGCTGATCGCTGTTTCCACTGCAAGACCGCACTGATGGATGTTGTTGAACCGATAGCTGCCGATCATGGTGCTGTTGCAATTCTTGGTGTGAATCTTGATGATCTTGACGATCATCGCCCTGGACAACGAGCAGCTTCGGAACGTGGCGCGCAGTTTCCACTTGTTGATTCTGGATTCACGAAACAAATGGTTCGAGATGCCTCGCTCCGCCTTAGCTTGCGCACGTGGGATAAGCCGGCGGCTGCATGTTTGTCATCGCGCGTTCCTTACGGGACGGCTGTCACCTTGTCGGTGTTATCTCGTGTTGAACGCGCCGAGGCTGCACTTCACGCGTTGGGTTTCCGGGAACTTCGTGTGCGCCACTACGACGACACCGCGCGGATCGAAGTTCCGCTTTCGGCAATCGATGCTCTTATCCAACGACGTGGTGAAGTCGTCGACGCCGTGACAGCCTGCGGGTATCGCTACGTCACGCTCGATCTTGAAGGCTTGCGTTCGGGCAATCTGAACGCTGCGCTTGAGCCATGAGTGACGCTCCATCGGGGCCATCAACTGCTGACCTTGAAGCCCTCGCTGGTTACGCTGCTGTGCTCGCCGATGGCATAGAACGGGCGATTGGGCCCTGGGTGGAGCGTTCAGTCGAGATCGTTTGTGAGAAGTCCGGCGTCATGGTCACCGGCAATCTGCGTCAGCAGGCTCGAACCGCGGGGGCTGAGGCCACCGCCGAGATCGCTCCTCGTGTGCATGCGCTTCTTGCCTTAGACATCGATGAGCAGCGTCTAGGTCCCCTCGAGCTGCTCCGCAGCGCGGTTCGCTGGCCCACAAAGGTCTTGCGGGATTTGGGCGTTGCGGCGGCTTCTCGTGACGAGTCAGCGAAAGCCATGTTCCCTGACGACGACTACGACCTCACTCCGGCCTCGTTCGGTGATCTCGACCCAGCCCTTCATGAACCTGGCCTGGTCTGGGGAGCGGCGAAGGCCCATGTTTTCTTGGCGAGACGCCGGGCGGCCGGGCAGCTTTCGTAAGCGTCAGGCGAAGGGAAGGTTCTGTTTACAGAATCGAAACAATTGAGGAACGGTCAAGAAACAACCTGACGCGATCCTTTCGCATATATGGCGCCTTAATGGCGTCTCTGTGATGAAGGGGTTCTTCGTGATTGACAGTGGCGATACCGCGTGGATGCTGATCTCAACAGGCTTGGTGCTCTTCATGACACCGGGACTCGCGTTCTTCTACGGGGGCATGGTTTGGGCCAAAAACATGCTCGGCATGCTGATGCAGAACTTCTTCGCCATGGGACTGATGGCAATCCTTTGGGTGACCATCGCTTTCTCGTTGGCGTTTGGCAACTTTGGTGACGGCGGGTTCATCGGCAACTTCGACTTTGCCTGGATGCACAACATCAACGCGACAACGGGAAGCGAAGCATTCGCTCTCACAATTCCATTCGTGTTGTTCTGCGCATATCAGATGACGTTCGCTGTGATCACCCCGGCACTCATCACGGGTGCAACCGCTGACCGGTTCAAGTTCAAGGCCTACGCGATTTTCATCGCTCTTTGGCTTGTGCTTGTGTACGCGCCTGTTGCTCACTGGGTGTTTGGCGGCGGGTGGCTCGCGAAGCTCGGTGCACTCGACTTTGCTGGCGGCGCCGTTGTGCACATCAATGCTGGTGCTGCTGCACTTGCCGTGATCCTTGTCCTGGGTAAGCGCAAGGGTTGGCCGCGTGAAGGTATGCATCCGCACAACCTTCCGTTCACCCTTCTTGGCACGGGCATTTTGTGGTTTGGATGGTTCGGTTTCAACGCTGGTTCTGCGCTTGGCGCAAATGGCATCGCCGCAACAGCGCTTATGAACACGTTCCTTGCAGCATCGGCCGGAATGATCGGTTGGTTGTTGTTCGAACGCATCAAGGACGGGAAGCCAACAACGCTTGGTGCCGCATCCGGTGCAGTTGCAGGCCTCGTCGCCATCACGCCATGTGCGGGATTCGTCGGCGGCATGGCCCCGATCCTCATTGGTCTTGCTGCAGGCGTGTTGTGCGTCTTTGCTATCCAACTCAAGTTCAAGTTTGGCTACGACGACAGTCTCGATGTCGTTGGTGTGCATCTTGTCGGTGGACTTGTCGGAGCGCTTCTGCTCGGGTTCTTCGCTGACGCCACGATCAACCCTCTGGTGAAGAATGAAGGACTCTTTGTCGGCGGCGATGCGAAGTTGCTCTGGTACCAGTTCGTGGCATCGGCAGTAACGCTCGTGTTCTCATTCGTCGTGTCGTTCATCATTGCGAAGGCAATTGATAAGGCAATTGGTATGCGAGTGACCGAAGAGGAAGAAAACGAAGGCCTCGACTACAGCCAGCACGCAGAGACGGCGTACAGCTTCGGCAGCACAGGCAGCATGGATCGACTCTGATCCTCAATCTGAATCAGACGTGAACGCGTTCGCCACTGATCAGTGGCGAATCTGATTGAAAGGGCTACGGTTCCTCCTATGAAGCTTGTGACAGCAATCATCAAGCCCCACAAAGTTGATGACGTGAAAGATGCCTTGAAGGCTGCTGGTCTTCAAGGCATGACCGTTGACGAGGTCAAAGGTTTCGGTCGTCAAGGTGGGAAAACAGAGATCTATCGCGGTGCGGAATACGTGGTCGACCTTCTGCCGAAAGTCAAAATTGAAACTGTGGTTCCTGACGAAATTGCCGATCAGGTAGCAGAGGTCATCGTCGCGGCAGCACGAACCGGCAAGATCGGCGACGGCAAAGTGTGGATTTCATCAATCGACAAGATCATCCGTATTCGTACCGGGGAGTTGGGCGACGAAGCGGTCTAAAACCGTGACTTTCCCCCGCTCCAACTATGACCCCTCAACTCAATCGCAAGGTGTTGCTCGAAGACACCAGTAATCGAGGTGTCGCATTCTGCGGGTTGCTCTCTCAACACGTTGATGCGTGGTTAGTGCAGTTGTGGAATGCAGCTGGCGGTCCTGATCAAGGCGCAGCACTTGTTGCTGTCGGCGGATACGGGCGAGCGGAACTGTCGCCAGGTAGCGACATCGATGTGTATCTGCTCTACGAACCGAAGACCGACGTCGCAGATCTAGCCGAACGCGTTTGGTATCCGATTTGGGATCAGGGCATCAAGTTGGGTCATGCCGTTCGAACGGTGAAAGAGACGCTGACACTGGCGTCTGATGATCTCGACACCGCAACAGCGATTCTGTCGGTTCGTTATTTGGCTGGCGATCAACGATTAGCTGACGAACTCGGAACAAAAGGAACGGAGCTCTGGGAGAAGCGTGCAAAGCGTTGGCTCGATGAAATGGATCTCCGTGTCCGCTCTCGCCACAGTGAATCGGGAGAAGTTGCATTCCTTCTAGAGCCCGATCTTAAGAACGGTCGCGGCGGATTACGCGATGTGCATGCCATCGGCTGGGCGGAGCGGGCCGGTATGCCGCTCCTCGCCGGAGATCACGATGCAATCGCCGAAGCGTATGAAGTCGTGTTGTCGGCGCGCGTCGAACTGCAACGGCGAACTGGCCGGCACTCAGACATTCTTTTGCTCGAGGAACAAGACGCGGTAGCTGCCGCTCTTGGTTTCGACGATGCCGATGTGTTCATGCGTGCTCTTTCCACCGCAGCTCGAACAATCGCGTGGGTAAGCGATGAACTTTGGTTCCGTGTGCGGTCATCTCTCGATGGGCCGACACGACGAAAGATGCGACGCGACGAAGAAGCGCTCGTCGGTGTTGTTGTTCGAGACGGTTCTGTAGCACTTGCTGCTGGGGCTGAACCAGCGAATGATCCTTATCTCATTCTCCGAGTTGCGGTGACCGCTGCTCGAAATGACGCTCGCATCGAGCGCACAACGCTCGACCAACTCGCAGAGTCGAAGCCGTTAACCACACCATGGTCAGAAGAGGCTCGTCGATTGTTCGTCGAACTTTTTCTCGCGGGTCGGCCAGCAGTACAAGTAGTGGAAACTCTCGACCAGCGTGGACTGTGGGAACCGATTTTCCCAGAGTGGTCAGTCATTCGGTGTCGTCCGCAGCGCAACGCGTATCACCGCTTCACGATCGATCGGCACTT
>WLMU01000107.1 GCA_009700115.1 Actinomycetota bacterium | reverse complement strand
TGCGCTTTGACGTGGCGTGTGTGGTTGGTAGAGAAGTGTCCGTCATCGAGTCGGCGTTCTAAAAATATTGGTCTGACGGAATGGCGAATGCCGACCTATCGTGTCGGAATGGCTACTTCACCTGACCTTGAATTCTTTTTCGATCCAATCTGTCCATTCGCTTGGGTAACCAGTCGCTGGGTGGTCGAAGTTGCTCAACAACGTGATGTTTCGATCGAATGGAAGTTCATCGCTTTAGCGATCGTGAACGAAGACACTGATTACTCAAAGTTTCCGCCGGCCTATCCATCGCTGCATGGGCTCGGGCGCCGCCTGTTGCGCGTTGCCGCTGCGGCACGTGCTGAAGGTGGCAATGACGCTGTAGCTGCGCTTTACACGGCTGCTGGTGAACGTATGCATCACGACGGCGTGTCCGTCGCGGTCTTCGGCGGCGAACCAATCCCCGAGAATCTCGTTGCCGAGGTTGTCGCTGCCGCTGGGCTTGATGCGTCGTTGGCTGCTGCTGCCGATGACGAGTCGTGGGATGCACTCCTTCGTGAAGAAACCGAACTCTCACTTAGTCGCACAGGTCGTGACGTGGGTACGCCGATCCTCACGTTTGCTCCGGGTACCGATCTCGAGGCCTCGTTGTTCGGTCCGGTGATTTCCTCGATTCCTCGCGGCGCTGCTGCGCTCGAACTCTGGGACGCGGTGCAGACCCTTGCGCGCACGCCAGGTTTCGCCGAACTCAAGCGTTCGCTGCGCGATCCGCTTTCATTCGACTGAGTTCTCCGTGGCCGACCCGATCATTCCGGTTGTGCTCTGGCGGCCTCATTGCCCGTTCTGTCGCATGTTGTTTTCGGGCATCGAACAACACGGGCTCAAGGTTGAATTGCGCAATATCTGGGAAGACGATGAAGCGCGCACTCTTTTGAATCAACGCATCGGAAGTGAAACTGTTCCGAGCGTGTTGGTTGGCGACGAGATTCTCGTGAATCCATCCATCACTGAACTGATGGCGGTTGTGCGCGAGGCGAACAAGTAACGACGACCCATGTCGTCAGGGTTCGAGTACGACCTTGATGGCTCCAGCGGAGCGATCGGCAGCAACGGCGAATGCTTCTGCTGCGGCGTCGAGCGGGAACCGATGCGTGACGATGATGTCGGAGAGTTCGGGTCGTTGCGCAAGGATCGTGGCGGCCACGTCAACATCTCGTGAAGGCCCGCTGCGGCCGTACATGACAGCAGGAACCAGTGTGAGTTCTTTCATGCCGATGGCCATGCCCGGCATCTCTACGGTTCCGTCCCAGTAGCTACCCAACAAAACAATGGTGCCACCGGGCCGGCAGCGGTCGGCGGCCTCAGCGAGTGCCGATGCGGTTCCTGCCGCTTCGATAACGACGTCGTATCCGTTTCCGTCAAGCGAACCTGCCCCAAGGCGAGTGGCCGCTTCGATCTGACGCTCATGACGCGCTGAGAGGTCGACCTTTGCGCCGGTTTGTTGAGCAACGACGAGAGCGGTTTGTCCGATTGTTCCGCCACCGATGACGGCGACTCGGTCACTGCCACGAATGTTCCCGCGTCGAACGCCATGGACGGCGACGGCAAGTGGTTCAACCAAGCACCCGTTGGATGCTGCGACTCCGACAGGAAGTCGGGCAATCGACGAAATAGGAACGAGAACCTTCTCGGCCATGCCTCCGTCGCGTCCAACGCCGAACGCCATTGATGGTCCGCGGACGCAGAGTTGTGTGTTGCCGTTGATGCAGGCATCGCATACGTGGCAGGGATCGATTGGTTCAACCGCGACAGGAGTGCCGTCAGCAAGAGTGCCGGCGAACTCGTGTCCAAACGTGGCGGGAAGGCCAAAGCTCAGGAGATGAAGGTCGGAACCGCAAATTCCGGCTGACGCGACTGTGACGAGAACTCCGTCGCCTGTCGGTTCAGGAATATCGACAACGGTTGGTAGTCCTTCTGGACAACGGACTGCGCGCATGGTTCCCCTTGGTGTGTGCGATCGGCTGGCGCCGCCGCGTGGTTAGTAGTCGTGAGTCAGTTCTTCGAGCAACTGATAGAGCGGATCGGTGCGATCACGTTTTCCTACAGCGGAGTCTGCCGGAATTGGCCAGTCAGAGCCGGCACCGGGAGCATTGACCCATTCAGTGGTCGCGATTCGTCGACTGATACGCCAAGGACCGTCGTTCCGTCGTTCAAGGCGGTCGAGATAGCGAAAGCCAACCGTGAGATTGCGGCGCGGTTCGCCATCAGAAGAGCGGTGGTATGCGATTCCGTAAGTCTCAGCGACGGCGGCGCCGCCGCGGATGGTGGTCAGATGATTTGCGACCACGTGCATGGTGGCGTCGTATTTCGATAAAAGACCGAAGGCCCAGTCAATGAATTCGTCGATTGTTCCCTCAAACGATCCATGAGTGTCAGTGGCGTCGCTGTGGAAGCAACTGGCGACGAGTTCACGGTCTAAGCGATCGATGCCACGGCAATAGCTGAGAAGGAGATCGCTGATTGCCTGGCGATCGGCAAGTGAAGCAGGGTCTGGAGTTCCTGGGTCGACGGATACGAGGCTCATTCCCGCCGAGGCTACGTGTCTGCCATCATCTTGTGCGACCTCTTGGTGTCCCAGGCGGTCCTTGGCCCGACCCTCGGGTCGATGCAGGAGAGCTCAGTGACCACCTCAGTCGATCTGACGAAGCAGAGATGGGCCAAGATCGTTCGTCTGTGGAGCGAGGCCTTTGAGTCTGTTCGTTCGCGTATGTCATGGGGCGCGTGGATGGCAAGTGTCCTTGGCCTGGCGACCGTCGTGTCACGTGTACCTGGAGTTCTTTATAACGGAATGTTCGACCGCGACGAGTCGTATCTGGCTGTTACCGGCGACGTACTCCGTAATGGCGGTCGACTCTATGTCGACGTTATTGACCGCAAGCCTCCGATTGTCCCGGTGATGTATTCGCTGATTCGCGAATGGAGCGTCGATATGCGCGCCGTTCGGATTGTTCTGGCGTTGCTGATCTTTCTTAATGGTGTTGTTGTCGCTGAGCTTGTGCGACGACTCTCGACGTCTCGTCGTGCCGCGCTCTTTGCCGGGGTCTTGGCCATTGTCGGAACCGCTCTCTTCCTACCCCCTGATGCACAGGCTGCAAACTTCGAATTGTGGGGACTCTTGCCCGCTTCAGCAGCAGTTCTTTGTGTGGTTGTGGCTCGAGAGTCGCAACGAACTCCTGCACTTTGGTTCGCGCTCGCAGGCGCATGCGTTGTTTTCGCCGCCAATTGCAAACAGCCGTACATCATTGTCGGACTCGTGGTGCTTTTTGAAGCCGTGCGACGGACGACTGACAAGAGGCTGGCAGTTATTGCGACAGCAGGTGGAGCCACTGCAGTTGCGCTTCCACTATTTGCATTCTTCGGCGGTTTAACAATGGTCCGTTGGGTCTGGACCGATAACAGCGACTATCTCAGTGGCGGAGTTTCAATTGGCAGAGCGACTGCAATTGGGGCCGCTCTCACTCTTTCCTTTGTCGTCTTGCACCTTCCGCTGTTCTATGGGGCGTGGGCTGCAGCTACGCGACGCTTTCGTGCTGATCCGACGGTTCTCGTGTGGCTCGTCGCCTCGGTTCTGGTGATCCCGATTGGTTTGCGATTCTTTGGCCATTACTTCCAACAGGTGGTTCCACCGCTGGCTGTTCTCACTGGCTGCGCGCTCGTCTTTGCTGGACGTCGAGTTTGGCAAACAGTGATTGCGATGACGGTTGGACTGCTTGTGGTGATGGTGGCGTTGGCCATGATTCATCGTCCCGACCTCACGAACTTCACTGCGCTTGGTCGGTATGTGCAGAGCACGACCGATGTCAATCAACGAATTCTGGTTTGGGGAGCGCTTCCTGATGTGTATGTCGCCTCTGGTCGACTTCCAACGGGAATTTTTCTGCATGACGGGTACCTCACCGGGAATTGGGCCAGTCGCGATCACCCTCTCAGTGAGCGCGTAATAGCTGCGGAACCGTTCCGTTCTCGTTGGAACATGTTCTTCGAAGACGTCGCAGCACATCCGCCTGTGGTCGTCATCGATGCCGCTCGTCCCGATACGGACTGGGCCATGTACGGACCTCAGTCGTTTCCGATTGGGGAATGGCTTGACCGCTGCTACAACATCGATCGAGTCGTCGACGGGTTGAGTGTGTGGCGCCGCGATGTCGCAGCATGTCCGATGTGATTTTGTGCGAACTACGCAGTAGCCAGTACGCCGCCGTCGACAATGATCGATTGTCCAGTGATGAATGAAGCTTTATCGCTGAGAAGGAAGGCTGCTGGTTCGCCAATTTCGGACGGTTGGCCGATTCGCTTGAGGACAGAACTTTCTTCGAAACGCTGGCGAACTCCAGGCATATTCAACGTGATTCCCAGCATCGCCGTTTCAATGAAGCCGGGGCAGATCGCATTGACACGGATGCCGTCGGGACCGAGCCGATCAGCCATCGATCGGACGGCGCCGAGCATTCCTGCTTTTGACGCGCAATAGGCGGGGATTGAGGCGTTGCCGACCCAACCCTCGATGGAGGCAATGCCGACGACAGCTGCGCCTTCGGCAGCGACAAGGTCTGCATGCATTGCCTGGACGAGCATGGGGAACGCTCGCAGATTGACATTGAGGACGAAATCCCAGCCCTCGTCGTCGAGGTCGCCGATGCTCTGACTTCGAACAGTGCCGGCAGCGTGGACAAGTGCGCCGATTGGTCCGACAACCTTGCGACTCGCATCGACAGCGGCGGTGAGCTCGTCGGTTTTCGTGACGTCGATGCCAAGCCCGAACGTCGCGACGCCGTGAACGTTTGCGATCTCTTGCGCCGCTGCGATCGCGCCGTCTGCGTTGAGATCCCACACTGCGACAGCTCGGCCTTGTGCGGCAACCGCTTCGGCTGATGCGCGGCCGATACCTGACGCGCCGCCGGTAACGATGACTGCAGAGGTGGGGCTCATGGTTGTCCTTTGAGGTTGAGAGTTAGCGCTTCTGGGCAAGTCGATCAAGGTCGATGAGCATTGCATCGGTGAGTTCGATTTCACTTTCGATACGACGAACTGCCCACGATGCGACAAGTGCCGGATACGCCCAGTCAGGCTGGGCATCGGCTTGGGTGCTCGAGTCCTTCGCCGCGACTAAATCTTCGAGGAGGCGAAAGCGGTGATCGAGGATCTGTTCGCGGAGTCGGTCGGGTTCCGCTAGGTGGCCGAGCCAAACCCGCAGAAGGACTCCGTGTTTGAGGACGGTGGCCTCTGCGTCAGCGTTTGCCTGCCAATTTTGAATCGCAGTCACGCCCTTTTCGGTGATCGTGTAGACGGTTTTTTCTCTGACGTCATCGCGAGCAATCGTCCGGCTGGTCACGAGCCCGAATTCTTCAAGACGCCGAAGCTCGGTGTAGATCTGGCTTGTTGCGGGACTCCAATAGAAGAAATGGAGGATCGCGTCGGACCAATTTTTGATGTCATAGCCAGTGAGTTCACGACCAAAACTGAGGATTCCAAGCACAGCCCACGCCGTTGCAGGAATTTTTGGAACGACAACGTCGACATTTTTTAGATCAGCATTCCCCCCGGACATGCCTCCGGTTCTATCACGGGAATGATGAATTTGGCTCCCGCTCCTTTGTCAGCGTTTGCTTGGAGGTGGCCACGGAGCGATTGTCGGCCATGGCGACTCGCGCTCGATCTGAGCGGCGAGTTGCAGCAGTATCGCTTCCGAGCAATGACGACCCACGATCTGTACGCCAACGGGAAGTCCATCAGCATCGAATCCAGCGGGTATCGAAGCTGCGGGCTGTCCAGTGACGTTGAACACTGCTGTGAGTTCGGCGAATCGACCGGCGTGGGCGAATACGGAATCAACATTGGTCGTGTCGATCACGCCGAGTTCAGGAACAGGAACAGGAAGCGTCGAGGTAAGCCAAACGTCTTGTGTCTCATAAAAACGAGCAATATCGCGACTGACAATTTCGATTTGCTGGAGTGCTTCAACAAGACGGAGTGGACTTATGGAGAGCATTCGGTCGTGGAGGAAACGCGTGAAGGGTTCGATGTCGTCGTCGCGGATCTCGCGGCCAAGAGCGGCAAGGCGGTCTTCGACAGTTTTGGCTCCTGCTGCACCCATGACCATTGCGAGCGAATTCGCTGGCATCGCATAGTCCCAAGATGGCGAACCTTCGGTGACCTCGTGTCCTAGTGCTTCGAGGGTCCGAGCGGTTCGCAGGATTGCTTCGACCGCTGCGGGATGAATCGTGTTTCCGTTTGGCGAGACAGTGCTGAAGCCGATGCGGAGGATCGGGGTTTCCTGCTCGAGGGCAGCGAGGAATGATCCGGCCTCTGGCGCAGGTGGGGACGGGTAGGGGTCGCCGGCGAGCGGTCCTGAGATCGCATCGAGAATGGCCGCACTATCTCGGACTGTCCGTGTGACGGCATGGCCAATGCCCATTGGATAGGAGAACGCTGCTGCGGCGGGCCAGGTGGGTGTGCGACCGCGGCTTGGTTTCAGTCCGAACAAGCCGCACTCGGACGCAGGAATACGGATGGATCCACCACCGTCATTCGCGTGTCCGGCAGTGACCATGCCTCCGATGACGGCTGCGGAAGAGCCGCCGGATGAGCCGCCCGTCGAATGGGTGATTCGCCACGGATTGTGAGCTGGTCCGAATAACACCGATTCGGTAACGGGTGCTTTCCCCATTTCTGGCGTATTGGTATTTCCGAGGATCAGGAGCCCAGCGGCTTTGAATCGTTTCGTCAACTCACTGTCTTCGGTTGCGATGACATCAGCGAATAACCGGCTTCCCTTTGTTGATGGAAGTCCAGCCACATCGCAGTTGAGGTCCTTCACGAGGAACGGAACGCCAGCGATGGGTGATGTTGATGTGACACGACTGGCTTCTGCGCGTGCCTCTTCATATCGCTTCGCAACGACCGCATTAAGAGTGG
>WLMU01000106.1 GCA_009700115.1 Actinomycetota bacterium | reverse complement strand
CTTGAGAACACGCTCATCGCGTCGAATGTCGTTGCGAGTTATGCATATCTCGCAACACGACGCATGCCGAAAGATCAGCGTCTGCGCTTCATTGCGAAGATGATCGCTGAAGGGCCCACGCTGCTTTCGTTGGATCGCAAAGACCGCACTGACTTTCTCCGTTTCTTTTATCGGCGCTACGACGGAGCACCGTTGCAACAGATCGACGAAGACTCAGCAGAAATGTTCAGTCGACTCATTCTGTCGAAGTCATTCCCCGAAGCCATTCGCCGCGTTCGCGAACACAAAGCGGCTGGCCATCGCACCGTGCTTATTACCGGCGCTCTTGATTTTGTCGTGAAACCACTTGCTCCACTCTTCGACGACATCATTGCTGCAGAGATGAACGTGACGAATGGTCGGTACGACGGCGAACTTCGCAATGTTCCGCCCACTGGCGAAACTCGCGCACAGGTATTGCGCGACTACGCGGAGTCCCATGGCCTCAGTCTGAGCGAAACCGTTGCCTATGCCGATTCAAGTTCTGACCTTCCGATGCTCGAAGCGGTTGGCTTTCCTGTCGCCGTGAATCCGGAAACCCGCCTCGCCACCCTTGCCCGCAAGCGCGGTTGGTTGGTCGAGAACTTCTCGAAGGCTCCTGGTTCGCCGCGTCGCCTTATCCCCATCGGTCCTCGTCGTGGCGCGCATGGCGGCCTCGCCAATCCGCTCGTTCCAGGAGGCACGGCATGAAAGCCCTGCGCTTCGAGCGAAACATTCCCCGCTTTGCCGCAGCCAACATCGCTGGCCGTCTGAGTTCCGGCGGCGGCGCCAAAGTTGGGCCGCTTCGACTCCGAAATGTCGACACTCCAAGACTGCCCGGCCCCGGTTGGGTCGAGATCCTTCCGCGCCTCACCGGTATTTGCGGCTCTGACCTCGCAACCATCGATGGAAATAGCTCGCGCTATTTCGAACCGATTGTTTCGTTCCCCTTCATTCCCGGTCACGAAATTGTTGCCGATCTTTCTGAAACGTTTGAAGGCGTGCCCGCCGGACGCGTGGTCGTTGAACCCGTTCTTGGTTGTGTCACGCGCGCCATCGACCCAGTATGCGTTGCGTGCGCGCGCGGCGACCTTGGCAATTGCGAGCGCATCACGTTTGGCAACATCAGCGCCGGTCTTCAAAGTGGCTTTTGTTGCGATACCGGCGGCGGTTGGTCGACCAGCATGATCGCCCACGTCAGCCAGTTACATGCCGTGCCCGCCGACTGGACTGACGAAGCCGCCGTGATGGTCGAACCCACCGCGTGCGCCGTGCACGGAGCGCTCGCCGCCGACGTCGCCGAAGGCGACACCGTCGTTGTGCTTGGTTCTGGCGCCCTTGGGCTTCTTACGATTGCGGCCCTGCGCCGTTACGGTCGCAAGTGCACGATCATCGCAGTGGCCAAACATCCTCATCAGCAAGAACTCGCTCGTGAATTCGGAGCCGATCAGGTCATCTCTTCTGGTCACATTGCCCGACCGATTCGTCGCATCACCGGCTCACTCGCTATTGGCGATGGCGACATTGTTCGCCTCACTGGCGGCGCTGATCACGTCATCGACTGTGTCGGCAGCGAAAGCAGCATCGCCGAAGCACTCACCGTTGTTCGCCCCAAGGGTCGCATCACCATGGTGGGAATGCCCGGTCATGTGCACCTTGATCTCACCGGTTTGTGGCAACGAGAGATCACCATGAGCGGGGCCTATGCCTACGGAACCGAAACGCTTCCGAACGGCGAACGTCGTCGCACGTTTGATCTTGCCTTTGAACTTGTCGCTGCCGCCGACCTTGGGCGACTCGTCAGCGCCACTTATCCCCTTGATCGCTTTGAAGATGCAATAACCCACGCCGCCAACGCTGGCGGCCGCGGTGCTGTTCGTATCGCCTTTGACCTTCGCAATGAAAAGGAACGAAATCGTGCCTAGACCAGGATTCGTCCTCGACGTCGATCGTTCGACGCCACCAATCCTCTTCCACCATGGAGAAGGATTCCGTCTCGAGAAGCTTCCGCCGGGACGCAGCCGCGTGATCTATCCGGCTGAACCGATCGAAGCGCTCAAGAACCCCGACGGCGCCATTCGTGACGCGCTCGTCAATCCGATCGGTGACAGTGAACCGCTCACGGCCCTACTTAAGCCGGGCATGAAGCTCACCATCGCGTTCGACGACATCTCGCTGCCACTCCCCCCAATGAAGCGCCCCGACATTCGTCAGCGCGTTATCGAGGCCGTCCTTGAACTCGCAGCCGCTGCTGGCGTCGATGACGTGATGCTCATTGCTGCACTCGCACTGCACCGTCGCATGACCGAAGACGAACTTCGTCACGCAGTTGGCGACCGCGTCTACGACGCATTCGCACCGCAAGGACTTCTCGTCAATCACGATGCAGAAGATCCCGACAACCTTCTCTTTATCGGCGAGACCGAAAAGGGCGAGGAAGTCGAAATCAATAAGCGCGCCGCCGAGAGCGATCTGATTATCTACGTCAACATCAATCTCGTCTCGATGGACGGTGGATGGAAGTCGACTGCTACCGGTCTTGCTTCGTATCGCTCACTTCGTCATCACCACAATCCGCAGACGATGCGTCATTCCAAGTCGTTCATGGATCAGCACAAGTCAGAACTGCATTCGGCGAACTGGCGCATGGGCAAAGTGCTGCGCGATTCTGGCGTGAAGGTATTCCAGATCGAAACCACCATGAACAACAACGTGTTCGGCACCGAGGGCCCTATGAGCGTGCTGCAAAAGCGCGAATGGGAATGGTCGCTCAAGGACCGCGTCACGGTCGCTGGCATGAAGACTGCACTCGATCACATGCCACAACGCACGCGTCGCTCGATCTTCAACTCTTGGCAAGCACCACACGCGATGACATCAGTGCAGGCCGGCGAGGTTGAAGCCGTGCACAAACTCACGACCGAGAATGTCTATGCCCAGCACCTCGTGCAGGTGGAAGGCCAGACCGACATCCTCACGATGGGTCTGCCCTACATCAGCCCCTACAACGTGAACTCAATTCTCAATCCGATTCTCGTTGCTTGTCTCGGCCTTGGCTACTTCTTCAATCTGTATCGCGGCCGTCCGCCTGTTCGTGAAGGTGGCGTGGTCATCATGAGCCACCCGACGCCGTGGGAATTCCATCCGGTGCATCATCCTTCGTACATCGACTTCTTCGATCAGGTGCTTACGCAAACGCATGATCCGGTCGTGATGTCGGAACAGTTTGAAAAGTCGTTCGCCGAAGATGAGTGGTATCGACATCTCTATCGCACCAGCTACGCGTATCACGGCGTTCACCCGTTCTACATGTGGTACTGGTGCTCGCATGCACTCGAACATGTCGGCCAGGTGATCATCGTTGGTGGCGATGTGCGCGCGGTCCGTCGCCTTGGTTTCAAGCCAGCGTCAACGCTGCAGGATGCACTCGAAATGGCCAGCGATGTCGTTGGCCGCGATGCAACCATCACGCACTTGCACAATCCGCCCATCCTCATGGCCGACGTTTCCTGAGGACAGCCATGCGACCGATGCCCATTACCCGCAAACAGGCGACTCGCCTCATTAAACGCCTCCCAGTGAATCGTTCGGTGTCCACCGCATCTCGCACTGGTTCTCGCGTCACTCGCATGGCGAAGGCAATCGTGAAAGCACCTTCGGTTCCTGCCGGCGTTGATCTCCTGAAGAAGGAGAAGAACGTTGGTTCCAGTTACGACACCGACTGGGCTCGTTCGTATCCAGCGCGGGTTGCCCGCGTGCTCATTCTCAATGGCGTCTTGAAGCCCATCATTGACCTACTCGCAACACCAACCATTCACGGCACCGACCGACTCGCCGATCTCGAAGGTCCCGCCATCTTCGCGGCGAATCATCACAGTCACGCCGACACGCCACTGATGATGACAGCCATCCCTGAGCCTTGGCGCAATCGCCTCTTTATTGGAGCTGCTGCTGACTATTGGTTTACCAATCGCGTCACATCGCCAATCTCCGCGCTTGTCATCGGAGCAATTCCCGTCGAGCGCACCAAGGTGTCGCGCAAGGCCATCGATCAGTCGCTTGAGTTACTCGCAGACGAGTGGAGCATGTTGATCTTCCCTGAAGGCGCTCGCTCGCCCGACGGTTGGGCTCGACCATTCACTTCTGGTGCAGCGTTTCTTTCTTCACACAGCGGGGTACCCGTCGTTCCGGTCTTTCTTCAAGGAACAAACAAGGTGTTACCGAAAGGTCGGAACATCCCCCGACCAGCGGCAACCACCGTCGTTTTCGGTTCACCGATGTATGCCAATGAAGGTGAGGATTCGCGCGCATTCGCCGCCCGAATTCAAGAAGCCGTTGCTGCCCTTGGCGATGAATCAGCAACGGACTGGTGGCAAGCGCGCCGCAATGCTGCATCTGACACCACGCCAAGCCTTGATGGCCCCGACGCCGTTTCTTGGCGCCGTTCATGGGCCCGCACCTCAAAGGCCAAGGGCCAACGCCGCAGTTGGCCCAAAGTCTGAGTTTCTGAACAGTTCATGGTCGGCTCCCACGCGACCACAATGGTGAAGTGAACAGTTCAGGAATCGGCTACGCAGCAGCAGTTGCGCTTGCAGCGATCTTTGCGATCGCGGCCGTTGCGAAGCTTCGTGATCTCACCGCCACCGAGCGTGAATTCGCTGGGCTGGGTCTTCCGCGTGCATCGTTCTTTGCGCGCTTCGTTCCGCTTGTTGAACTTTCGATCGTTGCGCTCCTGCTCATCGTTCCCCCTGCTGGGGCCATCGGCGCGCTTGTTTCGCTCGCGTTCTTCACCACATTCCTTCTCGGTCGACTGCGCGCCGGCGTGCGTGCTCCGTGCGCGTGTTTCGGCGCGTCACGCGCGAGACCAATCTCATTGCTCGATGTCATTCGCAATTTTGGATTGATGGCACTCGCCGCTGCCGTTCTCGCCACTGATCGCCCGACGAGAATTTCCGCACTTGACGCTCTCGTCGTGATTGTGGCCATAGCGGTTGTCAGTGGAGCGCTCCATCTGGCCGGTAGGGTCCGATCACGATGACTGATCCATGGGGCAACCCGCTTCCCGCCGAGGACCAAACACCTAAGGCTCCGCGCCCTGAGCCGCACTTTCCTGAGGTCGCACCGAATGATGTCGCACCGAATCCAGCTTGGCCCGGCGCGCAACCACCGCCACCGCCCGCACCTCCGACACTGCCGGCGCCACCTCCCCCAGTTTCCCGAGCGATAGCTGCTCCGGTCTGGCAGGGCCCAAAATTCTCCGGTCTCGCCATCGCTGCGATGGTGTGCGGGATCCTCTCCATTACCTGCACCGGGTTTGTGGGCATCATCCTCGGCCCTGTGGCATTGGGCCTTGGCATCAATGGCCGCCGAGCAATCGATCGCTCAAATGGTTGGAAAAAGGGCGATGGCATGGCCACCACGGGCATCGTGCTCGGCGTTATCGGCATCGTGTTGTCGATCGTCTACCTGATCTTCTTGCTCAAGAACCCGAACTTCATCACCGACTTCGTGAACAACCTCACAACCACCACAACCACGGCCGGAAAACTGCAGGGCGCCTGAGCCGTAGACTCTTTGTGTTTCGCAGAGCATCGGAAAGGCTCCCCCAATGGCAGTTTTCGCCAGTACCCCCATCGAACTGATCAACGGCGTCTACGGGCGTCTTGCAACGAACGTTGCCATCGGACGCGAGCGCCTCGGGCGGCCCCTCACCTTCGCCGAAAAGGTCCTCATCAATCACTTGCGCGACCCGCGCACACAAGAACTTGAACGCGGTCGCAGCTACGCCGATCTCGACCCCGATCGTGTTGCCATGCAAGACGCAACTGCACAGATGGCGTTGCTGCAGTTCATGACCGCTGGTCTTCCCGAAGCAGCCGTGCCATCAACGGTTCACTGTGACCATCTCATTCAAGCAAAGAGCAACGCGCGCATCGATCTCGCTACGGCAAACGATGTCAACGCCGAGGTGTATGACTTCCTTGAATCGGTTTCTGCCAAATACGGCATCGGTTTCTGGAAGCCAGGATCGGGCATCATTCATCAGGTCGTGCTCGAGCAGTACGCATTCCCGGGCGGAATGATGATCGGAACCGATAGCCATACGCCTAATGCTGGCGGTCTTGGCATGATCGCAATTGGTGTTGGTGGCGCCGACGCCGTCGATGTCATGACGGGCTATCCATTCAATGTTCGTTGGCCAAAACTCATCGGCGTGAAACTCACCGGCACACTCGCTGGTTGGTCCGCCCCGAAAGACATCATCCTCGAGGTCGCTCGCATCCTCACCGTCAAGGGCGGAACCGGTGCCATCGTCGAATACTTCGGTCCTGGTGCGGACTCCATTTCCTGCACTGGTAAGGCCACCATCTGCAACATGGGTGCGGAAATAGGTGCGACCACCTCGCTGTTCCCCTACGACCCGGCAATGTCGCGTTACCTCGGATCAACCGGTCGATCCGATGTTGCCCAAGCTGCCGATGCGGTTGCTGCCGACCTTCGCGCCGACGATGAAGTGCTCGCCGATCCTGCTTCGTACTTCGACGAGGTCATCGAGATCGATCTTTCTTCGCTGCAGCCACTTATCAATGGTCCGCACACGCCCGATCGCGCCCGCAAAGTCAGCGAACTCGGTGCCGAAGCAAAAGCCGAAGGTTGGCCGATGGAAATCTCGTCTGCCCTTATCGGTTCATGCACGAACTCTTCGTACGAAGACATCAGTCGCGCTGCGGCCATCGCCCGATTCGCACATCAGAACGGACTCAGCACCAAGACGCCGTTGCTCGTCACTCCCGGTTCAGAACAGGTGCGCGCCACCATCGAACGCGACGGATTGCTCGCCGACCTCGAACAGATCGGCGCCACGGTGTTGGCAAATGCTTGTGGTCCGTGCATCGGCCAGTGGTCGCGTAGCGATGTTGAAGAGGGCACCGAAAACATCATCGTCACCTCGTACAACCGCAACTTCCCGAAGCGTAACGACGGGCTCGCATCAACACTTGCCTTTGTCACCTCTCCGGAAACGGTCGTAGCAATGGCATTGGCCGGACGCGTCGATTTCGACCCGACCACCGATTCACTCACCAACGCTTCTGGCGAACAGGTCATGATTCCGGTTCCGGTTGGCGTTGAACTTCCGCCAAAGGGTTT
>WLMU01000105.1 GCA_009700115.1 Actinomycetota bacterium | reverse complement strand
GAACGTCTCGCCGCCGATGGCGTGCGAGAAATCACCTTGCTCGGTCAGAACGTGAATTCCTATGGTCGCGATCTCACAAGCGCGCGTCGGGCGCTCGACCCCGCGCACGATGACCTCGACATCGCTGGTGAGCAGTGGTTGGCCGACCGGCGTGCTCGACCTCTCTTCGCTGACCTTCTGACTGCTGTCAGTGAGGTCGATGGCATCGATCGAGTTCGATTCACCAGCCCTCATCCAAAAGATCTGCGTGAAGACACAATTTTGGCGATGGGCACGAACGCCGCCGTTTGTTCTCACCTCCATTTCCCGCTGCAATCGGGCAGCGATCGAGTCTTGGCCCTCATGCATCGTGGGTACACCGCCGAGCGTTATCTCGAAAAGGTCGTGGCCGCGCGCGCAGGCATTGAAGATCTTGCGATTACCACCGACATCATCGTGGGTTACCCCGGAGAGACCGAAGAAGACTTTGTGCGTACGCTCGAAGTCGCGGCGGCAGCCGAATATGACTCGGCCTATACCTTCATCTTCTCTCCCCGCGAAGGGACCGAAGCCGCGTTGATGGTCGATCAGTTCTGCGACCCGGCCGAAGTCGGCGATCGGTTCGAACGGCTTCGCGTCGTGGTCGAACGGTCTGCGCTGGCCAAGCACATGGCCCGTATTGGACGCACGGAAACAATCATGGTCGAGGGCCCATCGAAGCGAGATCCCGAAGTGCTCACCGGGCGAACCGAGCAAAACAAACTGGTGCACTTCAATACCGATCGCCCGTTGCGCGCAGGAACACTTGCCACTGCGCTCATCACCGATGCGTCGACTCACTTTCTTCGCGGTGAATTGGTCGAGGTCCTTTCCGTTTCGCGGCACCGCACCCGATTCGCGGTTACCGCAGGGTGAAGGCGTCGGTCCGGTTTCGCCCGAACGGACGGCATCTCGCGCTCGTCGGGCCTACGGCATCAGGAAAGTCATCGCTTGCTCTCGCATTCGCTTGCAGCCGCGACGACATCGAAATCGTCACCGTGGATTCCATGCAGGTGTACCGCGGGATGGACATCGGTACGGCAAAACCAAGCGTTGTACAACAAGCTGAAGTGGTCCATCATCTACTTGATGTCTGCGATCCCGATGACGACTACACCGTCGCTCGATTTCAGCGTGAGTGTTTGGCTGTTCTTGCCGATATCGAAGCCCGCGGTAAACGGGCGCTGCTTGTTGGCGGAACGGGCCTCTATCTTCAGGCCGTCACCGACGATCTCGAGATCCCTGCACGGTTTCCCGAGGTTCGCGAGCAATTAGAAACCGAATCTGAAACGGCAGTGCTCTTTACACAACTTGAGCAACTCGATCCGATTGCGGCATCGCGAATGGAAGCAACTAATCGTCGCAGAGTGGTGCGAGCCCTTGAAGTGACACTCGGGAGCGGTCGGCCGTTTTCCTCCTTTGGGCCGGGTTTAGAGGAGTATCCCGAATCCCCGTTTCCGATCATTGGTTTGGCCATGGAGCGTGACCTTCTTGATGAGCGAATCTCGCAGCGCTACGAGCAGCAGATGATCGAAGGGTTTCTTGGCGAGGTCGAGGCGCTTTTGGCTCGGCCGGCGGGATTGGGTCGGACCGCTCGCCAGGCCCTCGGGTACACCGAACTCCTTGACCACATCGAACATGGTTTGCCTCTCGACGCCGCCCTAGAGGCTGCGGTTCAGCGCACTCGGCGCTTCGCTCGTCGCCAGCAACGGTGGTTTGGTCGAGACCCTCGCATCACATGGTTGGCCACCGATGGCAACGTTTCGGAAAATCTGGTCGCCGAACTTGCTCGTGGGCTGGTTGACTGAACATCTCATGAGACTCACAAAGCACCACGGACTAGGAAACGATTTCGTGATCGCCCTCGAGGAGGTCAATGGCCCCCTGCACGGCGACGCAACATTGGCGCGCTCGCTCTGTGATCGCCGCCGTGGCCTCGGTGCCGATGGTTTCATCATTGGGTCTCGGCCCGAGGCTGGCACGACCGCTCCGAATGGACGACCGATCGATGTCGTGATGCGACTTTGGAACGCCGATGGCAGTCGCGCCGAGATGAGCGGTAACGGCATCCGCTGTCTTGGCCAGGCGCTGGCGATGGCCCGCGACGATCACGAGGCGACCTATGCCGTGCACACCGACGGAGGCTTTCGTGAACTCGTGGTTCATGACGACGCTGCTCATCGCCTCGCAACTGTCAGTGTGACCATGGGACTCGTTGGCGATGGCCCGGCGATACCGAAAGCGGTATCAGAGCGACTGGCTGGCGACCGCCACGCCACTGCCGACCTCGGGAATCCACACATAGTGATTCTCGTCGCCGACCTTTCCTCGGTCGACCTTGTCGGCACCGGTTCGTGGATCGAATCGCAATTTGATGCTGGCATCAATGTGGAGTTCATCGCCGTAGGAAGCGAAGCCGATTCGCTTGACCTCTTGGTGTGGGAACGCGGGGCTGGTGTCACCGAAGCATGTGGCACAGGCGCGACCGCGGCAGCGATGCTGGCCCATCAATGGGGGCTTGTCGGACGTGAAGTTCGTGTCGTGATGCCGGGTGGTTCGGCCGAGGTCATCGTTGCTTCGGGTCCTGACGAGGAACCGGTGCTTATTGGTCCCTCTCAACACATCGCCACCATCGAGATCCCGGATGCCTGAACCCACCTCACCAATCGTCGGTGACCACCGCGGTGGTTTCGGCGCCTTTGCTGGTGAGAGTTCCGGTCTTATCGACCGAACCTTCCGTGAACGAATCGTCATCGTTGGGGTGACGTTTCCAACCGAAGATGAATTCGACACGGAACGTCATCTCGACGAACTCGCTCTTTTGGTCGACACGGCTGGCGCCGACAGCATTGCCCGTGTTGTTCAGCGTCGACATTCTCCTGATCCGGCGACCTACCTCGGCAGCGGCAAGGTCGAGGAACTGCGCGAACTCTGTGAAGCAGTTGATGCCGACACGGTGGTGTTCGATAACGAACTATCTCCAGCGCAGCAACGCAACCTCGAAAAACTTCTCGGACGTTCGGCAATTGATCGGACCGCAGTCATCCTCGACATCTTCGGGCAGAACGCTCACAGCCTTGAAGGCAAGGCGCAGGTCGAACTCGCACAGATCCGTTACCGGCTGCCACGTCTGCGAGGTAAGGGAAATCAACTTTCACGTCAGGGTGGCGGTATTGGCGCCCGTCAAGGCGGCGGCGAAACGCAACTCGAAGTAGACCGTCGTCGACTTCAGCGGCGCATGCACAAACTCGAAGGAGATCTTCGCGAGATCTCACGTGTGCGTGACACGCAGGCGAAATCCCGACAACGTTCTCGGCTGCATCGTGTCGCCATCGTTGGCTACACCAACGCGGGTAAATCCACGCTGCTGAATCACCTCACCGATGCTGGCGTGCTTGTGGAAGATCGATTGTTCGCAACGCTCGACGCCACCACGCGGCGGTTGCAGCTGCCCGGAGGTGAAGCGGTTTTACTTACCGACACCGTTGGGTTCATCACAAAGCTTCCGACGCAACTAGTTGAGGCGTTTAAGTCGACCCTTGAAGTCGTGGTCGATGCCGATCTCTTGGTGCACGTCATCGACGGTTCTGCTGCTGACCCCGAATCGAATATCGAAGCGGTCGATCGGGTACTCAATGAAATCGGGGCAGCTGATGTTCCGCAGATGCTCGTTGTGAACAAGATCGATATCGATCCAGACGGCGCCAAGGAACTTCTGGTTGATTACCCAGGGTCGGTGGCGATCTCTGCCCGCACCGGCGAAGGGGCGACCGACATGCTGCGGACACTGGCTGATCGGTTGCGGGGTCTCTCAACGATTACCGAACTTCTTGTTCCGTTTGATCGGGGGGATCTCCTGGCTGCCCTGCACCGCGAAGGGGAGGTGCTGGTTGAGACCGCGACCGAAGACGGGATGCTGGTTCGGGCCCGCCTCGACGAGGTTTCGGTGAGCCGTCTTCACGAATACGTCGTGACCGGTCAGACTCTGCGCTCATGACCGCAGGATTCGTACCTCCTCCCTATCCCTATGACCGTCTCGATGCGTTCAAATCAATCGTGTCTGCTCACGACGGCGGGATGGTTGACCTTTCGATCGGCGACCCATGTGATCCGCCTCCGGCGGTCGTTATCGAAGCACTCGCATCATCGGCGAGCGAGCGGAGTTATCCGGCGTCGATTGGTTTTCCGGCATATCGCGATGCAGCAGCTGGTTGGATGGAACGCGAACTCGGACTTTCGGTAGGTCCGAAGGAACTTGCAGCCTGCATCGGAACAAAAGAGTTCGTCGCTGGTCTGCCACATTGGTTACGCCTTCGCTCCCCAGAACGCGACACGGTGCTTTATCCCGCGATTAGTTATCCGTCCTATGCCATGGGCGCTGAACTCGCTGGAGCTCGCGCTGTTCCCGTTCCGATCACTGCCGACGGTCGCAGTGACCTAGACGCGATAGATCCTTCAGACGCTGCTCGTGCGTTGTGTCTGTGGGTGAACTCGCCAGGGAATCCCACCGGGTACCTCGACGATCTTGAAGCGGCAGCAAATTGGGGTCGAGCGCACGGTGTCCCAGTGATTTCCGATGAGTGTTACGTCGAGTTCACGTGGGAGGGACCACGTCGTTCGATTCTTGAACATGGCCTCGATGGTGTCCTTGCCGTGCATTCACTTTCGAAGCGTTCAAACCTTGCTGGAGTGCGCGCTGGTTTCTACGCCGGCGACGGCGACCTCGTTCATTATTTGTCGGAGTTGCGCAAACATGCCGGGTTCATGGTGCCGGGCCCCGTTCAGGCTGCGGCTGCTGCAGCGTGGAATGATCAGGCACATGTCGATGTGCAGCGAGCGCGATACCTCGAACGTCTCGAACTCTTCCGCAGGATTCTTGCGGGGATTGGCGTTGAGGCACCGATGCCGGGTGGAGCGTTCTATCTCTGGGCACCCGCGCCAAGCAGCGACTCGTGGGGACTGGTTGAGCGTCTCGCTGCCGATGGCGGTGCGTTGGTGTCAGCGGGCGAGTTTTACGGTCCCGAAGGAAGCCCGTTTATTCGCGTTGCCGTTGTGCAATCAACCGAGCGTCTTGAACTGGTTGGTCGACGTCTCGGAGTTCTTTGAGCCAATGTGGTTGCGGGTTCGGCCTCATTGATTCGGCCAACAACGCTGCTGAAAGAACGCAGGTCAAGTCACAGCGGGTCGGGCGGTAGCCTCTCCCGCTATGGCTGATCTTGCTGCGACAATTGACGAACTCTGGAACAACCGAGACGCTCTGAGCGCGTCCGATGGCGATGCGGTCGCTGCTGTCGGGCAGGCAATTGCGCTGCTCGATTCGGGCGAGGCCCGTGTTGCAGAATTGGGGGCCGACGGAGAGCCCATCGTTCATCAGTGGCTGAAGCACGCCATTCTTCTGTACTTCCGTCTTTCACAAATGGCCACGATCGAACTCGCTCCGTTCGAATACGCCGACAAGATTCCGCTGAAGCGTGACTTTGCGGCCTCGGGCGTGCGTGTTGTTCCGGGGGCGTCGGCTCGTTACGGATCGTTTCTCGATCGCGGTGTGGTCATGATGCCGAGTTATGTGAACATCGGCGCGCGTGTTGGAGCTAACACGATGGTCGACACCTGGGCCACGGTCGGAAGTTGCGCACAGATCGGCGCCAATGTGCATTTATCCGGCGGCGTCGGTATCGGCGGAGTCCTCGAACCGCCGCAGGCTGCGCCCGTCATCATTGGTGACGACGCGTTGATCGGAAGTCGTTGCATCGTGGCCGAAGGTGCTCGCGTCGGTAATGGAGCTGTGCTTGGTGCCGGTGCCATCCTCACTGCTTCTATTCCGGTCATCGATGCCGAGACGGGTGAAGAACTCAGTCGCGGTGTCGTGCCGTCATGGAGCGTCGCCGTTTCGGCAACTCGTCCCCGCACATTCGCCGGTGGCGAGTTTGGTCTTCCTTGTGTGCTGGTACTGAAGCGACTCAATGAAGGCGAACGTCACGACAAAGCGGCACTGAACGATGTTCTTCGCGATCACGGCGCAGCTACCTGACCATGGCCACGAACGGTCTCCCCGATCTTCTGGCCCGCACGGCCGCGCTTGTCGACATTGCGTCGCCTAGTCGCGCCGAGGGTCCGATCGTCGATCTGATCGAGGCCGAACTGCGCGCGCAGGCACACCTCGAGGTGACTCGTGTGGGCGACAACCTGGTGGCGCGCACCTCGCTCGGTCGAGGCCAGCGGGTCATTCTCGCCGGCCACACCGACACTGTGCCCGCTGCCGACAATGCAACGGCACGAATCGAAGACGGCCGACTTTTCGGAGTTGGCTCGGCCGACATGAAGGGCGGGCTCGCTGTCATGCTCGAACTTGCGGCCACGCTCACTGAACCAGCGGTCGATCTCACCTACGTGTTCTACGCGCGCGAAGAGATCGCCAGTTCCGAGAGTGGTTTAGGCGAGTTGTTTGAATCGCGTCCCGACCTTCTGATCGGGGATATCGCGGTTCTTGGTGAGCCCACTGACGCCCGAATTGAAGCCGGTTGTCAGGGAACGCTTCGTATACGGGTGCAATTGCAAGGTGTTCGTGCCCACACTGCTCGCCCGTGGATGGGGCGCAATGCGGTCCATCGTTTATCGGGCATCCTCGCTTCGCTTGATTCCTACGAGGCTCGGTCGCCGATGATCGATGGCTGTCAGTTTCGCGAGGCACTACAGGCCGTCGCCATCGAAGGTGGCGTTTCGGGAAATGTCGTGCCCGATCTGGCGAGCATCACGGTGAACTTCCGCTTTGCTCCCGATCGTTCAGTAGTCGATGCAGAAACCCATATTCGTGAACTTTTCGCACCGTTCCTTGAAGAAGGCGACGTTGTTGAAGTACTCGATGTTGCGAATGCAGCGGCACCGGGACTCAATCATCCGCTGCTCGCCTCGCTCGTAGAACGAAGTGGTTCGGAGGTTCTGGCCAAGTTGGGCTGGACCGATGTCGCGCGATTCGCCGCCCACGGAGTGCCCGCAGTGAACTTTGGGCCTGGCGACAGCACGATTGCCCACACGGCGGGGGAGTACCTCGACCGAGCACCGCTTGAGCGTGTGCATGCGGTATTGCGCGGGTTGTTGACCGAAGCCTGAACGCGAACGTGGCGCATGCTGATGCATACGCCACGTTCGAACCGAGGAGGTTGTGGTTCAGAGTT
>WLMU01000104.1 GCA_009700115.1 Actinomycetota bacterium | reverse complement strand
TTGGTTGACCCGTTGGAGTGTTGATGAGTCGGATCTGTAGACGTGGAGTCAGCGACTTGAGTGTGGTCATGACCGTCGACTTGGGCGAGGGCCTCGTGATCGTGTGGGATCGATTCGATGTCTTGTGTTGTCGGCGAAGGGTTCAACTCGACTGTGACGGCGGCTGATTGGGATGTCGACGTCAGCGGCTGTGTCATCAAGAATGCAATGAGTGCGGTTACTGCCAGAAGCCCAACAGGAAGAACGAAACGCGGAAGCCTCATCGACGCGGTCCGTTGTTTCATCCCCAGATTCTCCCACATAGCGTCATTTTTCTGCCTTCAGAAGTGAAACGGCACCCTCGAAAGGGTGCCGTTCTGGAGATGTTGTGATGATCTCGTTTAACTCAGGGCAATGCCGCAGGTTTGAGCCGCTGCTTCAAGGGCTGCATACGCTGCCTGACGTTCCGGCTTGGTGAGCCTGTGACCAGGCTTCGTGATGCCGTTGCTCTTGAGGCAGTTCTTCTGGTCAGCGCTGAGAGCCTTGATGTCAGCACGCAGGTCCTTCAGTTTTGCTACTGCGGGACGAGTGGGAAGTGTCACGCCGCACGTGGCTGCTGCTGCTTCCAAATTCGCCTTGGCGGTTGCACGTTCTTCGGCGTTCAGTTTGTGATCGGGCTTGGCCACGCCGTTGCTTTTGAGACATGCGCGTTGGTCAGGAGTGAGCGACTTGATGAATGCGCCCTTTCCTTGTGCGGCCTGGGTGGTCTGATCGCCGGTTTGCGCACTGGCGGAACTGACGGCAAACAAACCGGTGACAGCAACTGCGCCGAGTGCGCTGACTGCCAGAAGGGTGCGGATCTTGTTGGATTTCATAGTTGACCTCTTTGTGTTCTTCTGGGGGAGTCTCGATGGACAACCCATCGAGACCCTCATACCTTGGCGAACCCACCTGTAGTGATGGCCAACGTACCCTTTAGATCGGCTGGAACATTCGCTCTCAAGCCGATCTCAAGGTTCTCTTGAGGTTCGGAACAGGCCCGACAGGCAGGCTCCCTTCATGACAACGACTCCCAAGGTTCTCGTGGTCGATGACGAAGAGAACATTTCTTTTTTGGTTTCGTCAGCCCTGAAGCTGGACGGCTGCGAAGTCCGGGTTGCCGCAACTGGTCGAGATGCAGTGGATGCGGTGGAGAAGTTCGCACCCGATGCGATTGTGCTCGATGTCATGTTGCCCGACTTCGACGGGTTCGAAGTTTTACGCCGCATCCGCAATGCCGGGTGTGAAGCTCCGGTTCTTTTTCTCACTGCTCGTGATGACACCAATGACAAAGTTCACGGCCTTATGGCCGGCGGCGATGACTACATCGTAAAACCATTCGTTCTTGAAGAGTTGGTAGCTCGTGTTCAGGTTCAATTACGTCGGCGCGGGAGTTCACCGCTCTCGTCTCGCATCCAAATTCATGACTTAGTGATTGATAACGAAGCACATCGCGTATGGCGCGCCGAAACAGAGGTCTTTCTTTCGGCTACCGAATACCGCTTGCTCTTTTGCCTAGCGTCGAATGCAGGTCGAGCGGTTACACGCGCGCAAATCCTTGATCATGTTTGGCAGTACGACTTCGACGGAGAGTCATCAATTATCGAATCGTTTATGTCGAACTTGCGCAAGAAGGTCGACAATGTTGACCCGAAACTTATTCATACGGTCCGCGGCATCGGCTACAGCATCCGGGAACCGTAATGAGCCTTCGGTCTCGATTGATTGCAGCGTTTGTAGCGGTGTTTGTTTTGCTTGGTGTGAGCAGTGTCGTAGTGACTCTCGTTCAACGTTCGTATCTCATGGGTCAAGTGGATCAGCAACTGACGAACTTGACCCCTGCGGCGGGTGCGGTGATCTCGCGTTTGGCGAACAACGCCACGCGCCCGAATGCCCAGAGTGCGCTTCAGAGCGAGTTTTCCGAGTTCTACATTGGTCGCGTTGCCCCTGATGGGCGCATGCAGACATTCGTTGCGCCCGTAAGCGATCCCGAATTGGTGCCTGAACTTCCAACGGTGCCCGTTTATGGAACTCCATTAACGGTTCGAACGTCTGGCGGTTCGGTGAACCGAGTTCGGATTATTGAGACGCGACTGAATGATGGTTCCATCAGCATTTTCGGTGTTTCGATGAGTGCCACCGAAGCCGCAATTCGTCGGCTGATTATCACCGAAGGAATCGCATCGCTCATTGTCCTGAGCGTTATGGGTCTCGTGGTGTTCTGGGTTGTTCGTCTTGGCATTCGACCTATCCGTCGTATGACCGAGGCGGCCGATGCCATCTCCGCCGGTTCTATTGACACACGTGTCGACGTGCCGTCGGATGGAACAGAAGCCGCTCGTTTAGGTCATGCACTCAACACGATGATTGATACGACGCGGGCCACAGAAACTCGATTACGCCAGTTCGTTTCCGATGCGTCACACGAATTGCGAACACCGTTGACCACCTTGCGCGGGTACACCGCTCTTTACGAAGCGGGTGGGTTCGAACGTAAAGAAGATCTTGATGATGCAATGCGGCGCATGGGCAATGAAGCCGCTCGTATGGGTCGAATCGTCGATGACCTTTTACTTCTGGCCAAACTCGATGAACACGGTGCGCCTGCTCCTGAGCCAGTGGAGTTAGGCGGCGTCTTACGCGATCTCGCATCAGATATCACTGTCGTGCAGCCAGGTCGCCCAGTTTCTGTCGAGTGTCCCGAACCGGTGATCGCACTCATCGATCGCGATCACCTCACACAGACGATCACCGCGTTCACTACCAACGCGCTTCGTTACACCGACGCCACTGCCGAAATCATTCTTCGGGCGTCAGTGAGTAAGGGCAGAGCTCGGGTCGAAGTGTCCGACCGAGGGCCTGGCATTGTCGAAGCAGATTTGCCTCGACTTTTTGATCGGTTCTACCGAGCCGACTCAGGAAGATCGCGGGCGGCGGGTGGCAACGGACTCGGCCTTGCCATCGTTGCGTCGATCATCTCCAGTAACCACGGAACCTACGGCGTGAACTCAGTCGTTGGGCTCGGTTCCACGTTTTGGTTTGAGCTGCCGACGGCACCAAACTCCTGAGGAATCGAGTCGTCTCGGGCTACGGTCCAATCATCTGCTTTCGCTTTCTTCCTGATGATTGAGGTCGCACCATGTCGGTCACTGAACACACTGCGGGACATCAGCATGCAGTCACCATGGATTTGCCGTTTGATGATGAACAGGACTTCGTCGATGCGCAGCGGGGGTTCCTCGCAGCGCTAGACGACACGCTGATTGAAGCAACCGACGGACGAGTCGTATGGGACCTTGGTCCCTACGGCGATACATCTGGCGACGCCCCTGCAACAGTGAACCCAAGTTTGTGGCGCCAAGCCCAACTCAATCTCATCCACGGATTATTCGAAGTCGTTCCCGGCATCTATCAAGTTCGCGGCCTTGATCTTTCCAGTATGACCATGGTGGAAGGTGAGAAGGGAGTGATCGTTATTGATCCGCTCGTTTCATGCGAAACGGCGGCGACGGCACTTGCGTTGTATCGGTCGGTGCGGGGCGATCGTCCGGTCACCGCGCTTCTCTATACACATAGCCACGTAGATCATTTCGGCGGTGCCGGGGGAGTGGTGCCAGATGGTGATCCCGGTGATATCCCGATTGTTGCGCCTGAATATTTTCTTGAACATGCCGTAAGTGAAAACTTGCAGGCAGGGGCGGCGATGAGCCGTCGCTCGACCTATATGTACGGGACTCTTCTCCCTCGCGGTCCAGAAGGCCAGATGACGTGTGGTCTTGGCCCCTCACCGTCCTCGGGAACGCTTTCTTTGCTTCCGCCAACGGTTGACATCACCCATACCGGTCAAGAACTTGTTCTTGATGGAGTTCGCATCGTGTTTCAAATGACGCCTGGCACCGAGGCCCCGGCAGAAATGAATTTCTACTTCCCCGAATTTCGTGCACTGTGTATGGCCGAGAACGCAACGCATAATTTGCACAACATCGTGACGCTACGAGGCGCACTCGTTCGAGATGCACATGCGTGGGCGGGATTCATTGATGAAAGCATTTCAATGTTTGCTGCCGACAGCGATGTTTCATTCGCGTCCCATCATTGGCCAACTTGGGGAACCGAGAATATTGTCGACTACCTCTCCAAACAGCGCGACCTCTACGCCTATTTGAACGATCAAACACTGAGATATTTGAATCAAGGATTCACCGGCGCCGAGATCGCGGAAATGATTGAACTTCCGCCGACGCTCGCGTCGTCTTGGCATTGTCGCGGCTACTACGGCTCGGTCAGCCACAACGTGAAAGCCGTCTATCAGCGCTACATGGGTTGGTTCGACGGGAACCCTGCACATCTGTGGGCCCATCCGCCTGAGGCCGCTGCCGTGAAGTATGTCGAGTTCATGGGTGGTGCCGATGCCGCGCTCGCGAAAGCGGAACAGTCCTATGAAGAAGGCGATTATCGCTGGGTTGCCGAAGTTGTGAATCACGTTGTGTTCGCTGACCCTTCAAATATGAAGGCTCGCGAACTGCTGGCTCGCACGTACACGCAGATGGGTTACGCGCAAGAAAACGCGACCTGGCGAAATTTCTTTCTCACTGGCGCCCAAGAACTGCGCGGCATTGCAGTTGCTCTGCCAGCGGGGCGCAATGCCCTCGCTCTCATGGCCCACATTTCGGTGACCCAAGTGTTCGACGCGACGGCAATTCGTATCGATGGCATAAAAGCGTCTGAGCATCAGTTCACGATCAATTGGACTTTGACTGATACTGGCGAACGCCACCTCCTTCGACTTGAGAATGGTGTTCTCTCGAATGTCGCTGGTCGTCATGCTGACGGCGCGGTCTTATCGGTGAGTGTTCCTCGTTCCCATCTTTTGCTGCTTGTCGTTGGTTTGGTGACGTTGGAGTCACTCGTTGAACAAGGCATCGCAACAGCGAGTGGCGATCTGACCGCACTCGACACGTTGCGCGGCATGCTCGACCCACCTGATCCGGCCTTTGCGATCGTCCTGCCCTGATTCGCAGTAGTCCAACGTCACCTAGTCGACGATGTACGAAGTCATCGAAAGTGACCCGTAGGCGTAACCGTCGAGCAGCGTGCGGGCCGGAACACCTGCGGCGTCGGCAATGCCAGCGATGTAGGCCAGTGGGAGAAAGTGGTCGGGAGTAGGAACAGCCTGACGAGCTTCGGGGAGTTCGAGCACCGATCCAAGTTGTGCTGGGTCGTTGTTCATGATTGAACGGGCCGCGTCATCGAACACATGGGCCCAGTCGGCACCGCCGTCGGTGTTGGCCCAGTCAATAAGGCTGAGGTTGTGTACGACATTGCCGCTGCCCACGACGAGGACACCGTTATGTCGAAGGGGTTCGAGTGAGCGCCCGATATCGATGTGTTCGTTCATTGATTTCTGCGCGTCGATTGAAAGTTGAAGTACAGGAACATCGGCGTCAGGCCAAAGGTGAGTAAGCACTGACCAGGTTCCATGATCGAGCCCCCAACTGTCGGCATCGAGTCCGCACCACGTCGGCGCCAACGCGTCGACAATTTCGTGTGCAACGGCAGGGGAGCCGGGAGCGGGGTACTTGAAATCGAAGAGTTCCTGGGGGAATCCGGAGAAATCGTGAATCGTGCGCGGTGATTCCATTGCTGTGACAACAGTTGTATTCACATACCAATGAGCAGATACGCAGAGAATGGCGTGGGGGCGCGGAATCGACGCACCAAATTCGCGCCACGCGGTGGTGTACCGGTTGGATTCGATCGTGTTCATAGGACTTCCGTGCCCGATGAACACTGCTGGCATTGCGCTCATGGCCAAAGCCTACGGAGAGATGCCAATAGGGGGTTGAGGCCCTTCGTCACATTCACGCATTGTCGGCGGTTGCATCGATCATTACCGTTGCCATGGCGAATTGTTCGTCGCCCAGTGCTGTCCAGCGATGGTTCGTTCCGCGTTGGATCACAACATCACCGGGGCCGAGTTCGGTCTGCACCCCATCGGGTAGTTCGAGTAACACGCGTCCGCGCAACACAACATCGACGTCAATGGTCGGTGTGAAATGCCAACCATCTTCGCTAGGTGGCGCGGGAGTTAGTTCAACGAGCCGGAACCACAAGCCACCAGCTGGAGGGACAAGCGACCACGGGCCATCAGGATCGCCACCTTGTTCGACAGATTGCAGCGGACCCCCGGTATGCCACAGGTCGGTGATCGTCGTCGTGGGCGAGGACACTCCATGGGCAGCTCCACCATCGACTACAGCCGAATCAGTAACAACACGATGATCAGCGGCACCACCATCAACAACGGACGAACCTGTAACAACCCGACGAACTGGTTTGTCCCCTGAGGTGGCGGGCTTCACTCCGCCGATGTCAGCCTTCGTGTTGAGGTCAGGGCGAAGCATCGCGACGAAGTAGGTCCAACCGCTTTCATCGGCGGGTCGCCACCGGTGCAGCGTTCCGCGCTGAACAACAAACTCGCCCGGACCGATTGTTCGTTCTCCATCTTCAAGACCCATCACAACGGAACCCTCGAGCACAACCATGAGATCAAGGGTGTCGGTGGCGTGCATGCCGGGAGTAGCGGCGTCATCGCCAGCGACCCGCAGCCACGTGGTGTCGGGATCAGCGCCGACAGGAATTCCGGGCATGCGAATGACACGGGCGCTGGCACCACCTGGTGGAGGCTCGAGAGCGAACCCAGAATTGTCTTTGTCGGGTGAATCGCCGATCGAAAGCAGTGGACCGTCAATCCAAAGGACTTCACTGACTGCAACCGTGTCGGTCTCGATCGTGTTGGGTGCGGCACCGTCTCCACTAATGACATGACGCCCAGCGGTATCGATGCCTGTGACCACACGACGCACAAAGGTTTGACTCATCGCGTGATCGTAGGTCCGAGGCCGCATGGAACGCCGAGGCTGTGAAAAGATCTCAACGTTTATCAAGAGTGATCTGGGGGGAACAATGCGGCACAAGTCTTCTTTACGTTTCTTGGCAGCGGTTATTGGAGTTGTGGTGCTCGGCGCTGCTGCTTCAGCCTGCTCATCGTCAAAGGACTCGTCTCCGACGACCACGACGGTGTTTTCAAGTCCTGTTGCTGAGGCAACAATTAAGGGACCAATCAGTGGTGGCAAAGGATTCGTTGTTCTTGCCCCAACGCCCCCGCAGGAAGGTCAACCGTCAACCGTGTTTGATCTCAAGACAGTGGGCTATCAAGAAGACGAGTACTTCTTGTCAGGAAACGCAACGGCTTACACAAGCGACGCGGCATTAACCGCCGATGGAATGTGGACGACTCGCAGTGCGGGAACCGCTCCGTATGCGTCGCGAGTTGT
>WLMU01000103.1 GCA_009700115.1 Actinomycetota bacterium | reverse complement strand
TGTCGGTACCCACGACGTTGCGAGTAACGGGCACCGTGCGTGCGGGAATGTCGGGAACGGATTCGCCAGTTGAACCTGGTTGTGCGGTGCGAATCATGACCGGTGCTCCGGTTCCTCCAGGTGCCGATGCAATCGTGATGGTGGAGGACACCGAGGGTTCACCCACTGGCGACGATGTGGTTGTGACAGCAACAGCAGCTGCGGGTCAACACATCCGACCTGCTGGCGATGACGTCAATCCCGGAGATCCAGTGATTGGATTCGGAACGGAACTCACTGCGGCGCACCTTGGCGTGCTTGCCACGATCGGGGTTACCGAAATCGAGGTTGTGCGTCGGCCGCGAGTCGGCGTGATCTCAACTGGCGATGAACTTGTTGACGATGGATCAGACCTCGCTCCTGGGCAGATTCGCGATTCCAACCGTCTGACATTGCGGAAACTTCTTGAATCGCACGGCTTTGAAACGATTGACCTCGGTCTTGCCCAAGATGATGAAGGAGTCATCGAAGCAGCCATGCGCTCTGGAGCCGAAACCTGCGATGCCATCGTCACAACTGGTGGAGTGAGTATGGGCGACTTTGATTTCGTGAAGGTCGTGCTTGATCGAATCGGCGAGATGCGCTGGATGCAGATCGCAATCAAGCCGGCGAAACCGTTGGCATTTGGAACGATTGCTCGGAGCGACGGAACCACTGTTCCGGTTTTCGGACTGCCCGGAAATCCTGTGTCTTCGATGGTGAGTTACGAGCTCTTCTGTCGGCCAGGCCTTCGGAAGATGTCGGGTTTTGCCGAAGACAACCTTGACGTCGGAGTCGTCTCAGGAGTTCTTGATGCGTCAATGAACCGGCGGCCCGACGGGAAGATTCACTTCGCTCGAGTGGTGTGTGGATGGGACATGGCGACGTCGACCTATCGGGTCCGATCGGCCGGTGCACAGGGATCCCATCAGATGGCAGCGATGGCAGCAGCGAATGGTTTGGCCGAACTCCCAGACGGACCGACCCTTGAAGCGGGCGCCACCGTGCGGGTCCGGCTCCTTCGCCCGTAACCTGCACCCATGGTCGCCGAGCACACGCCCCTTGTTGACGGCTTTGGTCGCGTTCATCGCGACCTTCGGATCTCTGTCACGGATCGTTGCAATTTTCGCTGCACCTATTGCATGCCTGCCGAAGGCCTCGACTGGATGGCCCGCGACGATCTCCTTACCTATGAAGAACTCGCTCGCGTGGCGCGCGTCTGTGTCGAACGATTCGGGTTCGACGGCATTCGTCTCACCGGCGGCGAGCCAACGGTTCGAGCGAATCTGCCGGTTCTGATCGAGCAGCTTTCGGGCCTTGGCGTCAATCTGTCGCTCACCACGAATGGCACGAGTCTGCCGCACCTTGCTCCGGCGCTTGTTGCTGCAGGGCTTCAGCGAATCAATATTTCGCTCGACTCATTGAAACGTGATCGATTCGAACAGATCACACGTCGCGATGAACTTGATCGTGTCCTCGAAGGAATCGATGCAGCCGCTCAAGCTGGTTTGTCTCCAGTCAAAATTAACTGCGTGGTGATGCGAGGCGTCAACGACGATGAAATCGTAGATTTCGCGCGTTTTGGTCGTGAGCGCGGTGTGACAGTGCGATTTATCGAGTTCATGCCCCTCGATGCGCAAGGGGAGTGGACCAACGAGCAGGTCGTCACCAAAGCAGAAATCGTTGCTGCGATTGGTGAGGTCTTCGAACTTGAAGCTATCGCTGAACGAGACAGCGATCCCGCGGCGCGTTGGCGTTATGTCGACGGTGGTGGGGAGTTCGGTGTTATTCCGAGTGTGACAGAAGCATTTTGCGAATCTTGTGATCGTGTACGCCTCACCGCCGACGGGATGCTTCGACATTGCCTGTTCGCCACGCGGGAACTCGACCTCCGCACGCTTTTACGTAACGGAGCGAATGACGATGACATCGCTGCAGCGATCAGAGCTGAGGTTGGCGAGAAGTGGGCGGGCCACCAGATCAACCAGGTGCACTTCATTCGCCCGATTCGGTCAATGAGCCAAATCGGTGGCTGACGAGTGACGGCTGAATCCGGATCTACGTCGTCGCCAAAATCCGACTATTCGCAAAAGATTTTGGTGGTAACGGGGCACGTTCCTCGGGCGTTTCCTTCTCGCCACCTCTCGTTCGAGCAGTTCCGAGGGCTCGGTGATCAATTGAAATTGGCTGCTGAAGGACGGATCCTTGTGTTCGACGGCGATCGAGCGGTCGAAGATCTGTGGGCGCACCGGTTACTTGTCGCAAATCCCGATTTGATGCCCGCCGACCCGGATCCACCCACTGACCGCTTCGACGGTCCTGCCGATGCAGTGATTTCAAACATTGTCTGTCACGAGCGATTCGAGTGGGTGCGCCGCGCCGCTGAACTTCACCCCGATATCGACGTTTTTGTTTGGATTGATTATTCAGTGTTCAAGCAACCAGGGGTAACTGCCGAAGTGATTCGCGACTATCTCGACGCAATTGAAAGAACCCCAGTCGATTCCGTGACCGCTCCGGGAGTGTGGCCGAAAGTCGCGATCGATGATTCTCGACCACATTGGCGCTTTGTTGCGTCGACGTGGATGTGCCCGCGCGAACTTGTCGTTCCGCTTTCGGATCTCGCCAATTTGGTGCTCGAAGTTCGTGCGACGCACACCGGAAAAATCACATGGGATGCAAATACCTTGTCCTATGTCGAACTGCTCGATGTTCTGCCGTTTCGTTGGTACCCGGGCGATCACAACGAGACGCAATTCCGAGGCTTTTCTGAACTGGCGAATTGATCGTCGACCTCTCGTTGAGGCATGAACGAGTTGAAGAGTCGGGGGCTACTCACGCGCTTTCGGAGCAAAGCGGATATCGAGCGATCGCAGATAGGTCTGCAAGCCGGCATCTTGAATTGGAATGATCCAAGCCTGCTCGCCTGATTCGTTGAAGTGCGCATGCCACATGCCTGGCGGGGTCACGAAGGCGGAATGGGGTTCCCAATCCACTCGGAGGGGATCAACGATGTCTCCGTTTTCATCGACTGAGCGCCCGACGAGCGTGTAACAGCCAGGGGCGCATGCACCGACAAGATCAAGAGCGACCGATTGATGGCGGTGTGGACGTTGCACGGTGTCGACGGGAAGTAATCCGTACATGGCCCACAGCACATGCGTGACTGTTTGTGTCATGTCATTTGGCGTGGTGTTGAGAAGAATCGAAAGTCGATTGCGATCTGTGGCGTGGGGCGAGGATTCAACGTCGGCGAGTTCGGCCTGAACCCGTTCGGCAGGGAAACGCGTTGGTTTGAAGCGAGCGTGCGTCGGAGCGACACCGAGATGACGCAGCAGCGGTTCGTCGGTCACCCAGTACATCGTGGTGTCGCTCGTTGCTTGATGCGTGCTGCTTGAGTTCGCTGGAAGAACAAAAAAGTCGCCCATCGCCCAGTTGAGATCGCGTCCGTTAACGCTCGAGACTCCGCTGCCCGAGATCACGTAATAGAGCTCGGAGGTCGCAACCGGTGAGGTGTCGACCGATTCGCCAGGCGCAATGCGAATGAACGACGCGAGCATTGCGGGCGATGTCGCGGGACCTTCCTTGATCGCCATTTGTTCCGAGAGGTCGAAGGGGAGAATGCCCGTTGCGATTGCTTGATGTCGCGAGGCTGGGAAACGATCCATCGCCACCGGCGGGATTCGACCAGAACCGATCGGGTTCGCGGCTCTCGTGTATTCGAAATAGGCCGATTGCCCGGACCAATCCTCATCGTCGAGGCCATCTGTTGATCCGCCCATCACCAATGTCGGTTCCATTCCTTTAGTTTGCCTCTCTCGGGGCTCAGAGGGGGAGGGGTCCTAGAATCGGGTCATGTCAGACCGCGGACTCACACACTTCGATCCCTTGGGTCGGGCTCGGATGGTCGATGTCACTCCCAAAGAGGTGACACATCGTCGGGCGATCGCTCGGGGGCGGGTACACATGACGCCCGAGACCGCTTCGCTGGTTGCCCGTGGCGCCATCAGTAAGGGAGATGTCTTGGCGGTGGCTCGGGTGGCCGGGATCCAGGCCGCTAAGCGAACTTCCGATCTCATTCCACTGTGTCATCCACTCATGATCGGAGGGGTCTATGTGAACTTTCGCATTGAAGAGGACTACATCGAGATCGAAACGCAGATCGAGACCGTCGACCGCACGGGCGTCGAGATGGAAGCACTCACCGCATGTTCAGTTGCTGCGCTCACGATCTATGACATGTGTAAATCTTCTGACCGTTCGATGACGATCAGTGAGATTGCACTTTGGGAAAAAACCGGAGGTCGATCGGGTGCCTACCGACGCGACCCCGACGCGTCTTTGGGAGAAGACGTTCTTGACGGCTCGTTCACCGGAACCAACGAAAGCGCCGAAAACGGCGGAGTGTGACCGATTCCTTGAATCTTTGTAATGCCATACACAGTAAGGAAAATCAGGGTTTTTGGGTGATAGCTCGCTGGAGTTGAGTGGCGGGGCTGTAGTAGAAACGTAACGTTCTCATTCACCCGATGGATGCTTTCTGGCAACCGTTTCGCAACACGAAACCTGCCAATGGTCCCGTCCCGACTCTTACGAGGAAAGCAACAGCATGACAATTCTGGTGTTGTTTGTACTCGCAGTCGTGTGGGCGGTGTATCTCGTTTCGTGGATTCGTTCGCGTACGGAACATCACCGTGTGAACTCCATAAGTTCGTTCTCAAACCACCTTTCGATTCTTGAACGCGCCGCGCCTGGTGCTGTGTCGTCGACGGCGTCGGTGGCATCGGGCACCACCCCACTCCGCGGCAGTGAGTACTTCGCTCCGCATAGGCCCAAGCTTTCGCCGCAGAAGAAGCGCCGTCGTGACATCCTCATCGGCCTTGCCAGTGCCACTGGTGTGACGCTTCTGGGTGCCTTTGCTTTTGGTGGGCTCATGATCGTTCTCTTTGTGCTCTGCCTGGGTGCATTTGGTGGCTATGTCATGCTGCTGGCCAATGTCCAGAAGCAGAAACTCGAGCGCCAGGCCAAGGTTCGCTACATGAGCGAAACGGGTGGAGTCGTCCCGGGTCAGGCATTGACGTCTACGCCTGCATTCGACGAGGCCGGCGACGCGCAGCTGCCCCGGATGTTCGTCGTAGGCGGCAACTGAACCATTCGGTTCGTCGATTCCGTGGTGGTTCAGGCTGTCCGGTAGATTGACGACCCCTGCGGGGGTGTAGCTCAGTTGGCTAGAGCGCTACGTTCGCAACGTAGAGGTCGGGAGTTCGATTCTCCTCACCTCCACCGCATTGGCCCGGTCCTCGTGACCGGGCCTTTCTCTTTGTGGCACGGGGGTTTGAATCTCGCTGTGCCCGTTTGGGCGATGGGGCATTAGCGTTTGGGCATGCCGAGATACCGCTCACGAACGACAACCGAAGGCCGCAACATGGCTGGGGCTCGTGCCCTTTGGCGCGCCACAGGTATGACCGATGACGATTTCGAGAAGCCAATCATTGCGATTGCGAATTCGTTTACCCAGTTCGTACCCGGTCACGTTCATCTGAAGGACATGGGTCAACTTGTAGCGCGAGAGATCGAAGCCTCAGGTGGCGTTGCCAAGGAATTCAATACCATTGCTGTCGACGACGGCATCGCAATGGGTCATGGCGGCATGCTCTACAGCCTTCCAAGTCGTGACCTCATTGCCGACTCTGTTGAATACATGGTGAACGCACATTGTGCCGACGCACTCGTGTGTATTTCTAACTGCGACAAGATCACGCCAGGCATGCTCATGGCGGCACTTCGCCTGAATATCCCAGCGATTTTTGTTTCCGGTGGTCCCATGGAGGCGGGAAAGACTCGCCTTGCTGGCTCTGAGGTCAAAGTTGATCTCATTTCCGCCATGCAATCGGCCGGCGATCGAAATGTGAGCGACGAAGACGTCGACCGCGTTGAACGTTCCGCTTGTCCCACATGTGGGTCGTGTTCGGGCATGTTCACCGCAAATTCGATGAACTGTCTTACTGAAGCACTCGGACTTTCACTTCCAGGTAATGGCACGATGCTGGCGACCCATGCCGACCGTGAAGGGCTCTTCCTTCAGGCCGGTCGCACGATCGTCGATCTTGCCAAGCGTTACTACGAGAAGGACGACGAGTCGGTCCTCCCTCGGGCAATCGCCAACAAGACGGCCTTCGAGAATGCGATGGCGCTTGACGTCGCCATGGGTGGCAGCACCAATACGGTCTTGCACATCCTCGCTGCTGCACACGAAGGCGAAATCGACTTTGTAATGGCCGACGTCGATGCGCTTAGTCGTCGGCTGCCGAACATTTGCAAGGTTGCACCTTCTACTGAGAAGTATCACGTCGAAGACGTTCACCGTGCGGGTGGCGTACCCGCAATTCTCGGTGAACTTGAGCGCGCCGGTCTTATCGACGCAACGGCGCCGACCGTGCACAGTTCTTCGCTGAAGGCGTCACTCGATCAGTGGGACATCATGCGCGATACGTGTACGGCCGAAGCGCGCCATTTCTGGAGTGCTGGCCCGGCCGGTATTCCAACGCAGGTTGCGTTCAGCCAAGACACGCGTTGGCCATCGCTTGATGATGACCGTGAAAACGGATGCATCCGTTCGGTCGAGCATGCCTACACCTCTGAAGGCGGTCTCGCTGTTCTCTTTGGAAACCTCGCGGTCGATGGTTGCATCGTGAAGACTGCTGGTGTCGACGAATCTATTTTCAAGTTCTCCGGTACTGCTCGCGTCTACGAAAGTCAGGACGCTGCCGTCGAGGGCATCTTGGGCGAAGAAGTTGTCGCTGGCGATGTAGTTGTCGTTCGCTACGAAGGTCCTAAGGGTGGACCGGGAATGCAAGAGATGCTTTACCCGACGACCTACATCAAGAGTCGAGGATTGGGTCAGGAATGTGCACTTCTTACCGATGGTCGATTCTCGGGGGGCACCGCAGGGCTTTCGATCGGGCACGTGTCGCCAGAAGCCGCCGAAGGTGGCCTCATCGGGTTGGTTCAAACCGGCGACACCATCACGATCAATATTCCTGCTCGTTCAATCACGCTCGATGTTTCCGACGAAGAACTCGCGAAGCGTCGAGTGGCCGAGGAAGCACGCGGAGCCGACGCGTGGACCGCAACCAACCGAGACCGTGTCGTCTCGCAGGCATTGCTGGCCTACGCCGCTCTAACGACTTCAGCTGCACGAGGTGCAGTCCGAGATCTGTCTCAGTTGCGCCGCGACTGAGATGGCCGGCGCCCGTTCGATTGTTGAGTCCTATTTTTCGTGCGTGAAGGCTGGTGACAAGAATGTCGCCGAACTTTTCCATGATGATGCTCAATTGATCGGGCTCGGAAC
>WLMU01000102.1 GCA_009700115.1 Actinomycetota bacterium | reverse complement strand
TGCCGCGCCGTCGCGCTTTCGTCGCCCTCGCCGTGATCGCGGCGGGGACGAGAGCGGCGTTCCAGCACGGCGATGGTTCACCCCGTGGCTCCTCATCGCGCCCGGTGGTCTCTGGCTCCTGATTTTCTTCATCGTTCCACTGTTCAGTCTCGGAAGGTTGTCGCTTCAAAGCGGCGGGCTGTCGAATTACTCAACAGTGATTTCCGATAACTCCACGGTGATCATCCGCACATTCATCTACGCAACGATCTCCACCATCGCGGCGATAGTCATCGGCTATCCGCTTGCGTATGTCATTGCCACAAAAGGCGGAAAGTACAAGAACTTCCTTCTTGCGCTTGTCGTCCTTCCATTCTTTGTGACCTACCTCGTACGCACGTTGTCATGGAAGATCTTGTTGTTTGACGGTGGTCCCGTTGTCGGCATTTTGCATTCACTGGGGATTCTCAACGAGAACCAGGGCGTACTCGGATCACCGTTCGCCGTCATCGCCGCTCTTACGTACAACTTCCTGCCGTTCATGGTCCTGCCCATCTATGTGAGTCTCGAAAAATTGGATCGGCGACTTCTTGACGCAGCAGCCGACCTCTATTCCTCGCCGGCTCGAGCTTTCCGCAAGGTCACATTGCCGCTTTCGTTGCCCGGATTATTTGCTGGCACGCTCCTGACCTTCATCCCCGCCGCAGGTGACTTCGTCAATTCCGAACTGCTCGGCTCAGAACGCACCGTCATGATTGGCAACATCATCGAAAAGAACTTCGGTAAGGAATTTTTCCGACCTGAACTTTCCGCTCTTTCGTTCATGCTGATGGCCATCATCCTTATCGGCGTCATCATTTATGCCCGCCTTCTTGGCACTGAAGAAATCGCATGAATACACCGAACTGGCTTCGTGCGATCGGTCGAGTTTCGTTATGGATCTGGGCTGCGCTTGGGCTGCTCTTCCTGTTCACGCCGATCCTGATAACAGTCATCTACTCATTCAACGAGCCGACCGGGAAATACAACTACGTCTGGAACAGGTTCTCGCTCGCTGGTTGGGCCGATCCGTTGAAGTACCCCGAGCTAACAGACGCGCTGATTTTCAGTCTCAAGATCGCCATAGCCGTCACAGTCATCGCGACTCTGCTTGGAACGCTCTTGGCCATGGCCATGGTGAAGTACAAGTTCCGCGCCAAGGGCGTCATCGGCGCGATCCTCATTCTTCCGCTCACGATGCCCGAGGTTGCGCTCGGCTTTTCGCTTCTCACCTTGTTTGTGGCTGTCAACTGGTCACGCGGTTTCGTAACGATCATCATCGCCCAGGTGATGTTCTCGGTGAGTTACGTCGCCACCACCGTGCGCGCACGAATTCGCGGTTTCGACTGGCGCCTTGAAGAAGCATCGCTCGATCTTGGAGCATCGTCACTCCGAACATTCCGGAAAATCACCCTTCCGCTCATCGCCCCGGGCGTCGTCGCTGCAGCGATGCTTACCTTCGCCCTTTCACTCGACGACTTCATCATCACCTATCTGAACTCAGGCCTCGACAACACCTTCCCCATTCAGATTTGGAACATGAAACGCTCGAAGATCCCCGTGCAGATCAATGTCTTCTCGACCGCGTTGCTCATCATCAGCGTGATACTCGCCATTACGGTTGTCGTCGGCGGGAATCGTCGATCACGGAAACTGGCCGGATTGAACGACGTCTCCGGGGCCTCACTCAACTCCTGACCGATTCCTTCTCCCTGTGATTGCCGAAAGGCTGGCACCGGGCAAGAATCACCAGAGCGATCAATGACACGCCCGATACTCGGGCGGTCTCTCTCGGGAGCAACTCATGAGCCGGACCCCTGCGGAACTCCGACAGCTCGCCCAGTCCCATCTCTGGGGACACTTCAGTCGGCTCGACCCCGGTGACGGCGGCGCACCCATCATTGAACGCGGTGACGGCTGCTGGGTGTGGGACGTTGAAGGAAAGCGTTACCTCGACGGACTCGCCGGCTTGTTCACCGTGCAGATCGGTCACGGCCGAAGTGAACTCGGCGAAGCCGCGGCCAAGCAGGCCGCCACGCTTGAGTATTTCCCCATCTGGACCTACGCCCATCCCAACGCGATTGAACTCGCAGCGCGTCTCGCCAGTCTCGCCCCGGGGGATCTCAATCGCGTGTTCTTCACCACCGGCGGCGGCGAAGCAGTCGAGTCAGCATGGAAACTCGCGCGGCAGTACTTCAAACTGCGCGGCGAACCACTCCGCACAAAAGCCATCTCTCGTTACCTCGCCTATCACGGCACGACAATGGGAGCGCTCTCACTCACTGGTGTCCCTGCATTCCGTCAGATGTTTGAACCGCTTGTGCCGGGCGTTGGCCGCGCCGCAAACACGAACCGCTATCGCTGCAACATGTGCGCCGGTGAAAGCGAATGCAACCTCGGATGCGCCGATGACATCGAAACGATGATCCTGCGCGAAGGCCCCGACACCGTGGCGTGTGTATTCGTTGAACCAGTACAGAATGCCGGCGGTTGTTTCACCGCTCCCGACGAGTACTTCACTCGAGTTCGTGAGATTTGTGATCGTTACGGAATTCTCATGGTGAGCGACGAAACCATCTGTGCATGGGGTCGTCTCGGCTCGATGTTTGCCTGCGATCGCCTGGGCTACGTGCCCGACATCATCACTTCAGCAAAGGGACTCACCTCTGGGTATTCACCGCTTGGAACGATGATCGTGAGCGACCGCATTGCCGAACCATTCGCAGAAGAGGGTGTTTCATTCCTCCACGGATTCACGTTCGCCGGTCATCCGGTGAGTTGTGCGGTGGCGATGGCAAATCTTGATGTCATCGAACGAGAAGGCATCATCGATCACGTACTCGCAAACGAAGCTGCGTTCCGAACGACGCTCGAGAAGCTTCTCGACCTTCCGATCGTTGGCGATGTGCGCGGTATGGGGTTCTTCTACGGCATCGAACTGGTGAAGAACGCCAAGACACGAGAAACCTTCAGCGCCGAGGAATCAGAACTTCTCCTTCGCACACATCTTTCGAAACGACTTCTTGAACTCGGTCTCGTGTGTAGGGCTGATGACCGCGGCGAACCCGTCATCCAGGTTTCGCCTCCGCTCATTGCTGGCCAGGCCGAGTTCGACGAGATTGAACGAATCATCCGCATCGCTCTCGTTGAGGCCATCGACATTCTCGCCGCTGCTGGCACGCCAGTCGCCCTGTCGTAGCGGAACCAGCACTCGAGCCCGAATTCGTTCCTGGCACTTCCGAACTCAGGAAAGCGCAGCGATCGATTCGCTCAGAGCAGCAACACACTTGTCGAGCTGCACATCGGTCGTCACGAACGGCGGGCAAAACGCAATCGTTGAAAGCCCAATGGGACGAGCGATCACACCGCGCTTCATCATTTCGTTACGCACCGCAGGCGCAGACAGACCCGGTTGAAGTTCCGCACTCCAAATGCCACCAACACCGCGAGCCTCAACAATTGCTCCCGATGCGCTCAATGCCGTGAGTCCGCCGCCAATTCGTTCCGCAATCGTCGGAATGCGATCGAACAGGTTCTCCTCAAGCAGGATTGCCGTATTCGCTAATGCTGCCGCGCACGCACTGGGGTGCCCGCTGTAGGTGTAGCCGTGACGAAGGATGAAGGTCGGGTCAGCTTCGAGAACCTCGAGCACTGCACCGCCTACGACAACACCGCCAAGCGGCAAGTAACCAGACGTGCAACCTTTTGCGAACGTGATCATGTCCGGAACAACGCCATAGTACGAAGCCGCGAACCACGAGCCCAAGCGACCGAAGCCAGTGATGACTTCGTCGAAAATCAACAGCACGCCATACTCGTCACACAGTTCGCGCAAGCGAGTGAGATATCCCTCAACCGGCGGGTACACACCGCCGGCCCCTTGCACGGGTTCAGTGATAACCGCGGCGATCTTCGAACCGGAACGAGCAAAGAGTTTCTCGATCTCAGCAATGTCATGGGCCGACACCTGATGCACGGTGTCGAGAAGCGGACCAAAGCCCTGTTGATTCAACGGCAACCCCTGCACCGAGACGCCACCGTAGGCAACGCCGTGGTACGAGTTCACTCTTCCGACAAACTCGTTTCGTTCAGGATTGCCCTTCAGCGAATGAGTGAGCCGTGCAAGTTTCAGCGCAGTCTCGACTGCCTCAGAACCCGAAGATGTGAAAAAGATTCTGCTGTCATCCATTGGCGCAGCAGCGGCAACAAACGCCGCAAAGGTTTCAACGGTTTCGTTTGTAAAAATGTCGAACGTGTTGTAATTCTCGAGCACCGCCATTTGCGACGCGACCTGATCGACGATTTCCCAGCGACCGTGTCCAACGTTGCAGTACCAAAGGCTGGCTATTGCGTCGATGTACTCGTTGTCTTGGTTGTCCCACACCAGCGCGCCATCGCCACGAGTGATGGTGATGAATTCTTCGGCGGCAGCACCGGGGCGAGCGAACGGATGAAGAAATGGGCTTCTCGACACGACGACCTCAACAGACGAAAGGTGAGCTCCCAGTCTCCCACGATCGCTAGCCTCATTCTGTGGGTACTGAGCAAGCATCGATTCGCCGTGCGGTCTATCCCGGTTCTTTTGATCCACCCACGATCGCTCACGTGCACTTGGCCCAAACCGCTATCAGCCAACTTGGCCTCGACCGCGTTGATTTCGCTATTTCGTCGACAACGCTCGGCAAAGACGATTCCCACCTCACGCCGATCGACGACCGCGTCGATGAACTTCGGGCCATTGCCGAAGGCGACGATCGCCTCGGCGTCGTCATCACCGCTCATAGTCTTCTCGCCGACATTGCCGAGGGCTATGACGTCATCATCCTCGGCGCCGACAAATGGCAGCAGGTGCTCGATCCGGTTTGGTACGGCGACTTCGACGCACGAACACAAGCGCTGTTGCGACTTCCGCTTGTTGCAATCGCTCCCCGACCACCATGGCCGATGCCCGCCGACGATCCTTCCGCCGAACCACCTGCAGGCGTCGCTGTCGTGATCCTCGACACCGACCCGGCCCATCATCCCGTTTCGGCCACCGAGGTTCGAGCCGGACGTGAAGAGTGGCGCGCAACACGAGGCCAGACCGACAAGTGAGCGATACGGTCAGACCATGAAGGTTGCGGCCGTTCAACTGAAATGTTCGCCCGAACAGGCCGACAACTTTTCGCGTGCAGCCTCACTTGTCGGCTCTGCATCACAACAGGGCGCCGAATTGGTGGTGCTTCCCGAACTTTTTGCATCGCTTGGCCGAACCTCGCATATGCGAGAGGCTGCCGAGCCGCTCGATGGCCCGACGCTGGCGTGGGCGCAATCAACTGCGCAAACAAACAAGTGCGCACTCATTGCCGGTTCATTTATCGAACGAGATGGCGATGCGCTGTTCAACACTTCAATCGCGGTTGGCGGCGATGGATCACTGCTCGGCAGTTACCGCAAAATTCATTTGTTCGATGTCGATGTCGAAGGCGCTCGATCCAAAGAATCCGACACGTTCTCGAGCGGTACCGAACCTGTTGTTGTCGAGATCAACGGACTGCGCGTCGGGCTCACGATTTGTTACGACCTTCGCTTTCCCGAACTCTTTCGGGCCGAAGCCGACCAGGGCGCCGACATCATTGTTGTTCCTGCAGCATTCACAGAAGCAACAGGCCGTGACCATTGGGAGCTGTTGCTGCGGGCAAGGGCGGTTGAGAACCAAACGATGATCATCGCGGCAGCGCAATGGGGAACGAGCCCCGACGGCACCGGACGCCATGGCCACGCACTGATCATTGATGCATGGGGTCGAGTGCTGGCTGATTCAGGGCCCCAAGGCGACACCATCGCCGAGGCCGAGTTCGATGCAACCGCTCAATCAGAGATGCGTAAGCGACTTCCGGCGCTTACGCATCGGCGACTCAACCGCTGAACATCGCCAGCCACTGTTCCGGCGTCTTGGGCCGGAACACGAAATTTGCATGGCGAGTTTCACCCATCGACGCGCATGGCGCAGCGGAATAGAGATGGCCCGGAAACAGAATTGAATCGTCGGGAACCTTCGACAATTTCTGCGTGAGGCTTTCGTACAACGCCAACGGATCGCCACCAGGAAGATCAGTGCGGCCGCATCCTTCAAGAAACAGCGTGTCGCCCGAGACCAATGCGCCGTCGAGCATGAAGCATTGGCTGCCCGGAGTATGACCGGGAGTGTGAATGAGTTCGATCGGAATATCGCCAACCATCACGACATCGCCGCTGCTGTGAGTCACCAGATCGGCCGCAGTGAGGTTCGTGACTTTGCTCACGTATTCGGCTTCTTCGGTTTGCACATGAATCGGAACCGACACGATGTCGAGCAGTTCATGCACACCTTCGATGGAATACCCCATCATTTCCCCGCCAACATGATCGGGGTGATAGTGGGTTGCCAGCACACCTGTAAGTCGCATGTCATCAGCGGCGAGCACATCGACAATGCCTTGTACGTCGTAGGCCGGATCGATGGCAACCGCTTCACCGGTCTCGCGATCGCCAATCAGGTAAACAAAGTTCACCATTTGGCGGGCCAACGGATCGTTCGTAGCGATGTCACGGCCAGCGAGCAGTTGGCGAAAATAGAGACGATCAGTTGCGGCGGCATCAGTCATGTCGACATTCTTGCGGAAGGCAGGCGCAACGGCCACACTCCCTCAATCACCTTTGAGGGAGTCGCAATGACCGATACCGACAACGGCAAAGTCCACGAGCCACTGACAGACCTGTTCATGGGCTTCACGCTCGATACCGATGACCCATTCCCCATCTACGCCCAGTTGCGCGAGCAGAACCCCGTTGCTTGGAATGCGACTCAGGGTTTCTGGGTTGCGAGTCGTCACGCCGATTGCATGGCGGTGTCCACCTCTCCCGACACGTTCTGTTCGGCAAAGGGAATCCTCACGTTCGAGATCGGTGCCGACTACGCCACTCCCCCGACGATGATGCACACCGATCCGCCCGATCACACTCGCTATCGCAACCTGGTGCAGCCAGCGTTTGGCCGCAAGGTTGTTCGCACGCTTGAAGACTCAGTACACGCTGCCGCGAAAGCACTTGTCGATGCATTGCCGCTCAACGAGCAGATTGAAATCGTTGCGCCCCTTGCCGTTCCGCTTCCCGTTCAGGTGATCGCACAACTTCTTGGGCTCCCGGAAAGCGAATGGGACAAGGTCTGGGACTGGTCCGAAGCGTCCATCCCGGGCACTGAGATCTTCAACAACGAAGAGCTCAAGAACCGCCTGAGCGGCGAAATGATGGCCGAGCTCATGAGACTTGTCTCCACGTCACGCACCGAACCTCGTGAAGACGTCATCTCAATGTTGTCGAGTGTTGAGATCGACGGCGATCGCCTCACCGACGACGAAATCGCCATGTTCCTCAATCAGATTCTTGTTGCGGGAAATGAAACGACACGCAACACCATTAGCGGTGGTTTGGTCGCACTGGCCGAGAATCCTGATCAGTGGGCTCGTCTCGTCGCCGATCGTTCGCTCGTTGCCAGCGCGGTTGAGGAAATTCTTCGTTGGACAAC
>WLMU01000101.1 GCA_009700115.1 Actinomycetota bacterium | reverse complement strand
GCCTAGCCTGACCGACGTGTACCGGTTCTTGCTCAAGCCTCGTTGGATCCTGTCCCACCTGTTTGTTCTCGTTGTCGTGGTGACAATGATCAACCTTGGTTTTTGGCAGGTCAATCGCCTTGATGAACGCAAAGCGGCGAACGCGGTTGTCACGAATGCGATGAAGCAACAGCCGCAGCCATTGGCCACGGTGTTGCCTGATGGAACCGCAACCACAGCGGAACAAGTGAAGGCTGCTGACTATCAACCGGTGTATGTCAGTGGCATGTATCGAGCCGATGAGCAAGTGCTGGTCACGAATCGCACGAACAACGGCTCGCCCGGCTACTGGGTTGTCACTCCCTTAGTTCTCGCCGATGGCACAGCGGTTGCTATTAATCGTGGTTGGGTGCCCTATTCGTATTCAGAAGAAGGCCCATGGGACGACTTCGCTCCGCCAAAGGGAATGGTGACCGTCCAAGGTTTGCTGCGTCAGTCGCAGGTCCGCGAAACGAATGGGCTGGTTTCTTCGCCGAAAGATTCTGATGTCGGAACCTTGCGAGTGCTCGCCCGACTTGATGTCGGGAGACTCGCGCAACAAACCAGCGAGCGGATGATCCCTGGCTACATCTCGTTGCGTGTGCAGGACCCAGCGCAGAATGACTTGCCTGTGCCGGTTCCGCTACCTGAGCTTTCGCAAGGCCCGCACCTTGGCTACGCCATGCAATGGTTCGCCTTTTCGTTGTTGACGATCATCGTCTACCCACTGCTGCTGCGTCGTTATGCCAAGCGCAAACAGATCGATGGCGACGATGCCGAGATCCTCGATGGAGATCTTCCTGTGTCGGAGCCAGATTTACCGGTCTCTGACTAGGGAAAACACCGACCCGACGGTGAGACAGATGATTCGTTATTGTCTCACCCATGTCCACGGCAGCGGTTGCTTCGCCGAAACTCACGACTGCGGTTCCTGAGCGAATTGTCGCGGCTGCTGCCGAACTCATCACCTCGCAAGGGCTTAGGGGCACAAGCGTCGATGACATTGCTTCTGCCGCAGGTTGTGGTCGGGCGACTGTGTATCGCTACTTCCCGGGCGGTCGCGCAGAACTTCTTGAGGTCACCCTGGGCGAGGGAGTCGACCGCATCTTTGCCGTGTGCGCTCAAGTAACTGATCACGCAGGTTCTCTTGCCGAGGCAATCGCCGGCACGATCAACATTGCGGTGCTTGAGCTTTCGAACGACGCGGTTGTGCAGCAATTGTTAGTCGACGAACCCGACACGATTGCGACGCTCATTTCGCCGATGCGCATCGAGCCCCTGTTCGAGCGTGCATCGGAGTGGGGCGCAGAGCATTTTTCTCGATTCCTCGAGCCAGCGGTTGCAGCGCATGTTGGCGAATGGTGTGTTCGGGTCGTTACCGACCACCTCCGGTCCCCGGCACCGATCATCGACATCACCGATCTGTCGCTCGCCCGCACGCTGGTTGACACATTCCTTATCCCAACGTTGATCCCCGGCAACATCGCGGATCATTTACCTACGACTCGAAATCACTGAGAAGGAGAACATCATGACCAGTACCGAAAACATCATCGGTCGTGCCGACGTCAATGACATCGAACAGATCCTCATGATCTCAAATACCGATGTCGACGCCGCGATTCACGCCGTAGAAGACAACGCCGACGCGATCTTCACATGGGATTACGAAAAAGGTTCGCGACCAGCGCTGAACAAGCTCTACGAGAAGGCAAAGAATTCGCAGTGGAACGGCGAAACTGATCTCGACTGGTCGATCAACGTCGATCAAGAGGCAGTTGTCGTTGCCAATATGGCCGCGAACAATCGTGGCGTAGGCCTCGATGTCGCGGGTACCTGTTTTGAAAAGTGGGGCGACAAGGAATGGACAGAACTCGGCATTCAGTCGCAGAACTGGACACTTAGCCAGTTCATGCATGGCGAGCAGGGTGCTCTTCTTTGCACCGCCAAGATCGTCGAGACGGTTCCGTGGATCGACGCCAAGTACTACGCCTCGACCCAGGTCATGGACGAAGCTCGTCACGTTGAGGTTTTCGCCAAGTACCTCAACGAAAAGCTGTCGGGTCACTACCCCGTGAATGCTCATCTCAAGATGCTGCTCGACGACATTGTTCGCGACAGCCGCTGGGATATGACCTATCTCGGCATGCAGATCATGGTGGAAGGACTTGCTCTTGCCGCCTTTGGTTTCATGCACCAGATGACAACCGAGCCTCTGCTCAAACAACTTCTTCGTTATGTGATGAGTGACGAAGCCCGTCACGTCGCATTCGGCGTGTTGTCGCTGAAGGAGTACTACCAGGAGCTTTCACAGGACGAAATTCGTGAACGCCAGGAGTTCGCCTTCGAAGCGGCTGTCCGTATGCGAGATCGATTCCTTCAGCAGGAAGTCTGGGATCGCATGGGTGTTCCGGTGAAGGAAGCCGTGAACGTCGTGATGCACGATCCGGGCCAGATTCTCTTCCAGCAGATGCTTTTCGCCAAGATCGTTCCGAACTGCAAGAAACTCGGATTGCTCGACGCTGGTGACGGCTGGCTGCGCACCAAGTTCACCGAACTCGGTGTGATCGACTTCGAGCACATGCCCGATACCGAAGAGGAATACGAGACCTTTGCCCTCGCCGACGGCGAAATCGCTGGGGTTCGCTGAGACTGACCGACCGTTTCCCGTCGAATCCGTCAGGGTCCGGCGGGGTGCGCTGGTACGGTGAAAGCCATGGCACGTTTCGGTTCGGTGATCACCGCCATGGTCACCCCATTCACCGCCGATGGCGAACTCGATCATGAAGGTGCAGCAGAGCTGGCCCGTTGGCTTGTCGCGCAGGGGAACGAAGCCCTTGTTCTCAGTGGCACCACCGGAGAGGCCGCCTGTCTGACCGACGAGGAACAGATCGCTCTATGGCGCACGGTTCGTGCCGCCGTCGATGTCCCGCTCATCGCCGGTTCAGGCACGAACGACACCCGTCATGCGGCAGAACTGACCTCTGCAGCGGCAGGCGCCGGTATGGACGCCGTTCTGATCGTGACCCCGTATTACAACCGTCCTTCTCAGGCCGGCATCGAGGCGCACTTTCATTACGTGTGTGCCGCCACCGAATTGCCCGCAATTATGTACGACATTCCTGTGCGGACTGGTCGCAAGATCGGAACCGACCTCATTGTGCGTATGGCCAAAGAGATTCCCAATGTTGTTGGTCTCAAGGATGCTGCCGGCGATCCCGGCGCAACCTCTCGGGTTATCGCCGAGGCCCCCGAGGGGTTTGAAGTATTTAGTGGCGATGACTCACTGACATTGCCATTGTTGGCTGTTGGCGCCGTCGGAGTGATTGGTGTCGCAACGCATTGGGCTGCTCCGGTTATGACTCAGATGATCAGCGCGTTCCAATCAGGAGACATTGCTCGGGCACAGCAACTCAACGAACGCATGATTGAGAGTTACGAGTTCGAAACCGGAGATCTCAATCCGAACCCGGTGCCAACGAAGGCAATGTTGCGAGCGATTGGGCAGCCGGCCGGTCCTTGTCGTCCGCCCATGGGCTTTGGTCCCGATGATCTTGAAGAACGCGCACTTGAAGTGCATCGTCGGTTGTACGCGTGAGCCGAGACGGAACGAAGCCCAAATCCAAGACGAAGGCGAAAAAGCGCGACACGTCGTCGAAGGCGCCGGCCGTGCGCGATTCCCAGGGAACGCCTGTATCGGTCACCTTCCTCGGCGGGCTCGGTGAAATCGGCCGTAACTGTGCGTGTGTAGAAGTCGATGGGAAAATCCTTCTTCTTGACTGTGGCTTGATGTTCCCGGATCTCGACATGCTGGGCATCGATCTCGTCCTGCCTGATTTCACGTATCTGCGCGAAAACGCCGACCGGATCATCGGTTGTATTGCCACACATGGTCACGAAGACCACACCGGTGGGCTGTCGTTCCTCTTGCGCGAACTTGAATTTCCGATTTACGGATCAGCGCTCACGCTCGGCCTTGCTCGCAATCGCATCGAAGAAGCGGGCCTTCTCGACCGCACCGAGTTCATCCCGATCGTCGATGGCGAACGTCGCATGATCGGCCCGTTCGACGTGGAATTCATCCCAGTCACTCACTCTGTTCCCCACGGCATCGCAACGGTGTTTCATACGCCTCAAGGCGTCATCCTTCACACCGGCGATTTCAAGCTCGACCTGACCCCGGTCGATGGCCGCCTTACGGACCTTGCTCGAATTGGCGCCATTGCTTCCACCGAAGGCATTCGTCTCCTTCTCTCCGACAGCACCAATGCCGAGGAGCACGGACACGCAGCATCAGAAACGTCGGTGGGCGCCGTGCTCTACGACTTGTTCCATCGCTATGAGGGTCGTCGCATCATTACGACCTGCTTCGCCAGTCACATTCACCGGGTGCAACAAATTGCTGATGCAGCGATTTCCTTTGATCGAGTCATCGCCACCATGGGAATGTCGATGAAGAAGAACGTCCGTATGGCTCGCGAAATGGGACTTCTCAACATTCCAGAATCGCGACTCATGGACATCGCCGATGTCGGCGACCTCCCTCCCGAAAAAGTGTGCGTCATCTCCACAGGTTCGCAAGGCGAACCGATGTCGGCGCTGGCGCTCATGGCGGCGAATGAAAACCGTTGGCTTACCCTGAGCGACACCGACGTTGTCATCATGAGTTCGCACCCGATTCCCGGAAACGAAACCGATGTTTCCAAGGTGATCGATGGTTTGGTCCGGGCCGGCGCTGAAGTTGTTCACTCCGGTATCTCCGATGTGCACGCTTCTGGTCACGCCAAAGCAGAAGACCTCAAGATGTTTTTGTCCATCGCCCGCCCTGAGCACTTCGTGCCCGTGCATGGCGAGTACCGCCATCTCGTTGCCCATGCAAAGTTGGCTCGCCAGATGGGCGTGGCTGCCTCGAAGATCATCGTTTGCACCGACGGCGACCAGGTCACCCTCGACGACACTGGGTTGCGTCCAACCGCGCAGGTCCCGTCGGGCTACCTCTATGTCGACGGCATCATGGGCGATGTCGGAAGCGGCGTCTTGCGCGATCGACGGGTCTTGGCCGAAGAGGGCGTGGTAGTCGTCATTGTTGGCGTCGATATCGAACACGGCACCACGATGATCGGGCCGGAAATCGTTACTCGTGGCTGGGTCCATGCCCCTGAAGCAGAAGATCTCCTTGACGAATGCGCCGAAGTCGTACGAGTGGCCATCGCCGACCTTTTCCGCAATGGACGCACCGATATCGAAAATGTGCAGCGGGTCGTTCGCCGGGCCGCTGGCCGATTCGTCAGCGACAAGACCAAGCGCCGGCCGATGATCGTGCCCGTCGTGATGGAAGCCTGACCGGCTTTCGCCTAAAGGGGTCCGGCCGCGTACCCTTTCGCCCATGCCTGATGTCCCCGTCACACTGACGCCGAAAGCCCCCGTCGAACATCGTGAGCGGCTGACCCCGCAAGCGGCCCGAACCGCGATTCGTGCCGCCGGAGTCGCCCTACTTGACGAACGTCGTCAGCTGACGCTCGCCGAACTCGCCGAACTCGCTGACGTTCCCGATTCGGCGGTTCCCACGCTTGCATCACTTGCGCACGAGGTTCGACTTGAGTGGTGCGGCGACACGGTTGAAGTCGAAGGCATTCTTTCGGCCAAGACGGGCGGCTGCCCCGAGGACTGTCATTTCTGCAGTCAGTCGGCGAAGTTTGAATCACCGGTGCAGGCCATGCCATTTCTTGATACCGCTGATGTTCTCGCGGCAGCGCGCGAAACCGCGGCGCTTGGTGCAACCGAGTTCTGCATCGTGTTGGCGATTCGTGGACCTGATGAGCGAACGATGGATCGCATCTGCGAACTTGTTCCTCTTGTTCAACAAGAAGTGGGTCTCAACGTTGCGGTGAGCGCTGGCATTGTCACTGAAGCCCAAGCAAAGCGTTTTGCCGAAGTTGGCGTGCATCGTTACAACCACAATCTTGAAACTGCTGAATCATTTTTCGAAAATGTCGTGACCACGCACACATGGGCCGAACGTTTTGATACGTGTCAACTCGTGCGCGATCAGGGGATGGAGCTCTGCTGTGGCGTGTTGCTCGGAATGGGCGAATCGGTCGATCAGCGCATCGAACTCATTGGTCAGTTGCGTGCCGTCGAGCCGGCCGAGGTTCCTCTGAACTTCCTTAATCCCCGTCCGGGCACTCCATTCGCCGGGCTTCCGCTCACCGAGCCGCTCGAAGCCATCCGTTGGATTTCGCTGTTCCGGCTCGGGCTACCGTCGGTCATTCTTCGTTATGCCGGCGGCCGCGAGGTAACGCTGCGTGAACTCCAAGCTCTTGGACTCACATCGGGAATCAATGCGCTCATCGTCGGCAACTACCTGACGACATTGGGTCGCTCACCTGAAGAAGATCTGCAGATGTTGTCTGATCTTCAGATGCCGATTGGCGCGCTGTCCAAGGCCATCTGAACATGCCCGACGCGTATTGCCGTTGGTGCGGCACCGCGCTTGCTGTTCATCCCGATCTCGTCTGTCGGCGCGAACTCGATCCGCCGCGGTTCTGCCCCGAATGTGGTCGACGCTTACGCGTGAAGGTGCATACCTCTGGTTATGAGGCCGCGTGTCGCGACCACGGCGCGCTCCTCGACTAACTGCTGGGGCAGGACTGCACAACAGCACCTTCAGGTCGAATCGCATCGGGCATTGGCTTTCCTGCGAATCGATCGCCAATCCACGTCATCATCGAATTGAACGAGGGCGCAATGACACCTGCATGTGATTGACCAGCAAAGACCCAACGCTGTTCCACCTGTCCGATCTTGCACAACTGATCAAAGAGAAGCGCTGAAGACACGACGGGAATCTGTTCGTCGTTTCCACCGTGAATGATTAAGAGCGGAACAGGGATTGGAGTAGTAAAGGTTCCTGGGTCGTTGTCTTTCAAAAGCTGGTTCCATGCAGGAACGGTCGAAGGGTCGGCCTTTTGGAGTTTCGTGAAATCAAGGCCAGCAGCGGCCTTACCGAGTTCTGAGGTACACATGGTGTCCATGTTCTTCAGGAATTCAAGACCTTCGGGAGTGAGGACCTGAGTGAGGTCGGCTTTTTGATCGCCATACGCAGCATTAATGGCAGCAGCAACCATCGCTATGTAGTGCTTGTACGGACTGGTTTGGAGTGCCGCGTTCACAAGAAGCAATTGCGAGGGGGGAGCACCAGCGACATCAGCGACAAGTTCAATTTCGGGGGCATACGACTTGGCAATGTGGCCAGCGAACATCGCGGCATGGCCACCTTGGGAATGTCCCCACACTGCGTAACGCTTCGAAGCATTTGCATTTGGAAATGATTGGGCTAAGCGAACAATGTCGAGCGTGCCTCGGGCTTCACTTTCGCCGACGATGTAGGGGTGGAGACCCGGAGTGCCAAGACCTTCGAAGTCGCTTGCGACAACGAGATAGCCGGCAGCAAGTAAGCCGTTGGCCGTGGTGACGAATTCAGCGGGCTTGAGTGATGGGGCACATGCATCGGCAATGCCGGTGGTTCCGTGCGCCCATGTGATGACTGGCCAACCACCGCTTGGAGCGTTGCCT
>WLMU01000100.1 GCA_009700115.1 Actinomycetota bacterium | reverse complement strand
TGGCTAATGGACACCGTCGGCAACAAGGGAGCTCGCACCGAGATCTCTGCCATCAAAGTGATCGCGCCCAACGTGGCACTCGCTGTCGTCGATAGGGCCATACAGGCGCACGGTGGCGGCGGCGTTTCGCAAGACTTCCCCCTTGCAGGGATGTGGGCCGGGCTGCGCACACTGCGATTTGCCGATGGGCCGGACGAGGTTCATCGCATGCAGCTCGCCCGACGCGAACTTGGTCGTTACGTCGACTCTGGCGACTCCACGCCTACGTCTGGCGATCTCGGCGTCGCTCGTTAGTCGTTCAAACTTCTTTTCTCAGAAATCAAATCAGAGGGAAGAACTTCATCGAATAATTCGGCGTTTTCTGCTGCTTCAATTGCCAGTTCGGCTGCGCTTGACCTTCGAGCGGCAGCACTCAGAACGACTGCAGAAAGAAGCGCTGCGACAGCAGAAGCGCCCAAAATTCCAACTTTTGCCTCTTCGGTAAAGATCGGGTTGGTAAAGGCAAGGCCGGTCACAAAGAGCGCAACGGTGAATCCGATTCCGGCTGCCATCGCGATTCCGACCATATGCAGATTTGTTGCACCCCGGGGCCGCCGTGCAATTCCAATTGCGATTGCAATCGTCGCGGCACCGAAGACACCCACTGTCTTACCCACGACCAGACCCAGTGCTACGCCCCAAGTAACAGTCGACGTCGCAGCGGCACGAAGTGACTCAGACGTCAGCAGGATTCCCGCATTACACAAGGCAAAGATCGGGATAATCACGTAACTCGTCCAAGGAAGCATCCGGTCAACGAGGCGCTCACCCACTGGAATGGACTCGGTTATGAGAAATGAAGCCGCCGCGACATCGGCAGCGGTGAGTTCGCTCTGGCCTTCAAGACGATTAATGACCGACTCTGAATCAAGGTCAGGCCGCAGGGCATCCGTTGGGGTAAGGAATCCCATCGCCACACCCGCGACTGTGGCATGCACTCCTGATTTGAGCATGCAATACCAAACGACAATTCCGATGAAGAGATAGAGAGGCCCATACCAAATTCGACGCCGACGCATCAACCAGACGATGACCAGAAGCGCTATCGCTGCACCCAGCCAAACGAACCTGATTGACGTGCTGTAGAAAACTGCGATCACACCGATGGCGCCCAGATCATCAGCCACAGCCAGCGTCAGGAGAAAAAGTTTGAGCGCGGCGGGTACTCGATTTCCCAGGAGCGAGACGATTCCCACTGCGAAGGCAATATCAGTTGCCATCGGAATTCCCCAACCACGCGCCGAATTCGTTCCGGCATTGATGGCGAAGTAGATGACTGCCGGAACGATCATTCCGCCAAGCGCCGCAATGATTGGCAGCGCCGCTGCCTTTCGATCGCGTAATTCTCCCTTGATTAGTTCCCGTTTGATTTCGAGACCAGCAACAAAAAAGAAGAACGCCATAAGTGCATCGTTGACAAACTCCTGAACTGTTAGATGAAGCCCTATCGGGCCAGCATCGAGAATGATTTCGGCGTTGAGGAACGACGCATACGAGTTTTTCCAAGGCGAATTCGCCCACACAAGCGCTACCGCTGTTGCGAGAAGTAGCAAGATGCCACTCGAGGCTTCGATTGCTAAAAAGCGTGCCGCTGGGCGAGCGAGCCGGCGAGCAAGAAATCGGTCAGTGCCCAGCCACGTGAGGCTCCACGGATGGTGTTCGTTCAGGTCATCATCAGCCACGGGCATTCCCACACACGGTTGTCTATCCGGGCTACATCATCACTCAGTTTCACGAATGTGACGTGTGTATTACATCGATCGCTCATAAGTGAAGAGAGGCAATGGCCTGATCGACTGACTGAAAATTAGGAAGAATCTCGAGAACTCGAGTGATCTCGAGGTCGCGAAGGACCTGCCCATCGGCTCGAGCAAGTGCCAGATCCCCCTCGCGGAGTCTCGCTCTCTTAATTCCTTCGAAAATGACCCCGAGGCCAGTTGGATCGAGTAGATCCACCCCTGCGAGATCAAGAACGATCTTCGGTACTTTGAGCTCTGCCGTTCGATGAATGAGCTCCTCACGGAGACGAGGGGCCGTGGAGATATCAAGTTCACCGATGATCGCGATGACCACCACACCCTCTACGGGTTCTGTCGCAACGAGATCGAACATCACTCGAGAATCCGTTTCGGTGAGAGCAGGGCAGACGTACGCCGAGATACGCAGGTTACCGCTCTTGCTTCAATCGATCCGATTCAGAGAAGTCGCCCAGAGAAGTCAGAGAGTCAGGAAGCGGTCATACGATCACCCCAATGGCTCGCAGTCCTTCCCCGTCTCTTGATGCCTTTGTCACGGCACTTCGGTCCGACAAACGCGTCGTACACGTCGAGCGATCGCCTGCGCGTCGTGCCCGTTTCGCCACCCTTGCCGAACCACTGTCCGAAACTGTTGCCGGAATCATTCCTGACCAAGGGCTGTGGTCCCATCAGGCTCTGGCGATAGACCACGTTCGCGCCGGACGATCCGTGGCCATTGCTACCGGTACTGCATCGGGGAAGTCACTGTGCTTCCAACTCCCCATTGCGGAAGCAATAGCAGCGGGACCGCTTCCGGCCACGGCCCTTCTTCTGTTCCCGACTAAGGCCCTCGCTCAGGACCAACTTCGTTCACTCACTGCGCTCAATGTTCCAGGACTCATCGCCGCAACTCACGACGGAGATTCCTCTCCCGAAGAACGAAAGTGGACTCGCACGCACGCAAACGTGCTGCTTACGAATCCGGAAATGTTGCATATGAGCATGCTCCCGGTTCACGCGAACTGGGGAACGTTCTTCAAGCGGCTGCGTTACGTAGTTATCGATGAGTTACATATGTTGCGTGGAATGTTTGGCAGCAACGTCGCGCAGGTGCTGCGCCGTCTGCGCCGCATCTGCGCGCACTACGGCTCTGACCCCGTCTTTCTGTTTACGTCCGCGACTATCGGCGATCCGGCGACACTGGCATCAACCTTGTGTGGACTGACGGTTGAATCGGTCATCGACGATGGCTCACCGCGAGGTGAGCGTCTCTTTGTTTTATGGGACCCCGATGGAATTAACGATGGGACCGAAGAAGAACCTCGTTCAGTTTCTTCGTCTCGGGATACGGCGGAAATTATGAGTGCATTGGTGAAAGACAATCATCGAACCATCGCGTTCTGCAGAAGCCGTAAAGGAACTGAAATCGTTACTGCCGACGTGAAACGCCGACTTTCGAAGCGACTCTCTCCAACCGTTCGTTCTTACCGTGGGGGCTACCTCACATCCGAACGACGCGAGATCGAGAAAGAACTTTTTGATGGAACGTTGCGCGGCGTCGTAGCGACAACAGCACTTGAACTTGGAATCGATGTCGGTGGCCTTGACGCATGCATCCTCAATGGCTTTCCAGGGACGATTGCCTCAATGTGGCAACAGGCCGGTCGCGCTGGTCGCGCATCACAACAGTCTTTGGCGGTTCTCGTCGCCGGTGATGATCAGCTCGACCAATGGTTCGTACATAATCCCGCCGAACTTTTCCAACGGTCACCCGAACCGGCCGTCATCAACGTTGCTAATCCGTATGTTCTCAATCCTCACTTGGCCTGTGCGGCATTCGAGCTTCCGCTTACCGATGCCGACGAAGCATGGTGGCCAGATGTTCTCGATGACGCGATTCGCGATCTCGTACACGATGACGTGCTCAAAATCCGCCAACCAACACAACGAGCTGGTCTCGGCGCCGTCTGGGCCGGCCGTGGTCGGCCGGCCAATGGCGTTGGCCTCCGGAGTGCGAACGCCAATGAATTCCGCATTGCCACCGCCGATGGCTCAGTCATCGGAACCGTCGACGGTTCACGCGCCTTCCGCCTTGTCCATCCTGGTTCCATCTATTTGCACCAAGGAACGGCGTGGAAGGTCACCGAACTCGACGTCGATGATCGTGTGGCAATCGTCGAACCTCATGATGGCGGCGAGTACACCCAGCCCCGAGCAGTGACTGATATTCGCATTCTCGCCACCGATGACGAACGACCCATAGGTGCTGCAGACCTCTGCATCGGCTCGGTTGAAGTCGAAACCACGGTGATCGGATATCGAAGATTCGACACATTCACTCGGGAACAACTTGGGACACACGATCTTCTACTGCCTTCCTCTCGACTGGTCACGCGCGCGTTCTGGTACGTCATAGGTGATCACGTCACGAGCGCAGCGGGACTCGGGCCTGCGGAACTCCCCGGCGCCCTTCATGCTGCAGAACATGCGGGAATCGGCATCCTCCCGCTGTTCGCAATTTGCGATCGGTGGGATGTCGGCGGCGTCTCCACTCCGTACCTGCCCGAAACAGGAGCCGCAACGATCGTCATCCACGATGCGTTTCCCGGTGGAGCAGGAATGGCAGAACTTGGATTCGCCGCGGCTGACCGACATCTTCCGGCCACCCTCGAGGTCATTGAGTCCTGCGCGTGTGTGAGCGGCTGTCCGTCATGTATTCAGTCGCCGAAATGCGGCAATGGCAATGAGCCTCTCGATAAGGCTGCAGCCGTTTCGTTACTGCAAGCCATGCTTTCCCGCTGATTCCACCCGCATAACAACAGTCGCGTGAAGGTCAATATCGGGAAGAAGTATTCCGATGATCGGCATGTCGGTGACACTGCGGTACGAAATCACAACTCGAACCGTTTCACCGCCCTCAAGCATCGTCACCTCTCCCGAGATCTGATCTACGCGCAGTTCACCGGCACGTTTTGCGGCAACGATTGCTGCCCCGGTGCGATCTGCGTCGCTCACCGCCGCCGCTCTCGCCCCTTCACGCGCCGCGTGAGAAACAAGAACTTGATCGCGCACAACAAACCCCGCCTGCACGATGAACAAAACGACAAGGGCGACGAGGGGGAGAACCAACGCGAATTCAACTGTGGACTGTCCGTGATCCCCCCACCTCGTCTTGTTCACTTGACCTTGCCGATCACGCCACCAAGAACGGCATCGAACAGCGTGCCGATCGCTCCGGATTGCGTCGCCCAGCCGAGAAGCAACAGGGCAATCCCCGCTGCTCCAAGAAGAACCAGCGCATATTCAGCAGTGGTCTGCCCGCGCTCGCCGCGAACACGGGTGCGAATACGATTCATCGAAACTCCTTTGTTGTAATGAGACAAAACCGGAACGGGGGAAGATTCGATTCACCAGTGCAAAGAACTAAGTGACGACGCCACAAGCGGAACAATGGCCAAGAGTCCGAACGCCGGCAGAATGCAGAGCACCAGAGGGAACAGCAATTGAACCGGCAGTCGACGAGCCTTCGTTTCCGCCCAGCGTCGACGTTGTAAGCGGGCATCGGTCGCAACTCGCTCGAGCGCTGGTCCAAGCGCCACCCCGTCGAATGCTGCCGCTCGAAGTGCCGCCGCGAGCGGACGGACTGACTCACCGAGTTGATCAAACACATCGAGCGCATCGCCTAGTCGTTGTCCGAGCGACACTCGTCGGCGAACTTCGACAAGTGTTGACGCAAAGACATCTGGAGCTCGTGGCGCGACGACGTCGACCAACTGATGTACCGAAAGTCCGGCTCCTGCAGCCAGGCGGAAGAGGTCTACGAGCTCAGGAGCACCTTGTCGACGAGCACCATCGGTGGCCAGTGACGCTGATCGATGTCGAACGACTGGGACAAGTGATGCTCCCACCACCAGCGCACAGCCAACCCATGGGCCAACGACGATCATCGGTGGCGACCAATCAGGCGCGACATCCAAAACGCTCCCAGCACATCCAGCCCCAGCCCCAGTCCGACGCACGCCCACCCGATTGGCCGCCCGATGAGCAGGTCGAGAACTCGGTGATCGATCATTGCCATCGCTGCGGCGAAAACAACAGGGGCGACCACAAGAACTGCTGCGGAGGCCCGTGATTGCGAGGAGAGGGCGGCCACTTCACGTTCAAGAGCGACGCGATCACGCAAGGAAGCAGCGACCCCATCAAGGACGCGAGCCGTTGCTCCGCCGGACCTTGAGGCCAACTCAAGAGCCGTCGCAGTGAGTTTGCGGTTCGGAAGATCGTCCTCGGCTCCCCATTGCGCGACTGCCTTTTGCAGTGATCGCCCTTGGTCCAATTCCGCGGCCACGCGAGCGAAGACCGGATCCTCAGCACCCACTCCCCGTAGGGCGAGAGAGAGGGTTGACCCTGCGCGCAACTGCCGAACAACACGGTCAAGGGCATCGGGAAGACGCGATTCGATTCGTCGTCGATCTCGTTGTTCTGCACCACGACGAAATGGTTTGAAGATTCCAAGCGTTGAGAGACGAGGGATGGATCCACGCGCTGCACGAACAAACAGCGAGTCGCTACGAGTAAGGGTTTCCGCAGCAAATCGTTGATGCACTCGACGAGCCGCCATCATCTCGGGAGTGGCAACAATCGCAGCGATCGTCGAAACGACCGCAATGACAGTGACCACCGCAACCACAATCAATCGCAAGCTCATGACGCAACCCAGGTCGAGAGCGGAGGACCGAGATGTGTTGCACGAAACGGTCGACGAGGAATCGCAGACAGTTCACCAGCAGCATCCGTGAGCACATTCACGGAAATGGCATCACCTGTTTCACCTTTGATTACAGGTTCGGCCATCGAGACAACTCGTCGGGAACCGTCCGGGTGGCGAGCAACGTGAACGATGAGATCAACCGCGGAACGCAGTTGTTCACGAACTGCTGTTAAGGGCAATGCGACATCACCCATAAGCACAAGCGTTTCAAGACGTCGCAAAGCATCGATAGGTGAATTTGCATGGCATGTTGAAAGTGAACCGTCGTGACCGGTGTTCATGGCCTGCAACATGTCAATCGCTTCACCCGAACGGACTTCACCTACAACAATGCGATCGGGTCTCATGCGCAGCGCATTGCGAACGAGGTCCCGAATGGAAGCTTCTCCGGCACCTTCAGCGTTTGCTGGTCGACATTCGAGTCGCAAAATATGGCGACCAGGGAGCCGAAGTTCGGCGGCGTCTTCGATCGTGACCACCCGTTCATCCGGAGGAATGAACGCAGCGACCGCATTGAGCAACGTGGTTTTCCCTGCTCCCGCGCCTCCGCTCACGATGATGTTGCACCGTGATTGCACCGCCCACTCGAGCAATTTCGCAACTCCTGGCGAACAGACTTCGGGTAACTGGATAGTTCGCGCGCCAAACCTGCGGATGGTGAGCAGTGGCCCATCAACAGAAAGCGGAGGGACAACGCCATTGACCCGTGAGCCATCGGGAAGTCGGGCGTCCACTATCGGCGACGTACGGTCAATGCGTAAACCGAGCGGAGCAACAATGCGTTCAAGAAGCGCATAGGTGGTAGCGCTTTCCACAATGATGCCCGTGCATTCGAGTCGCCCCGCCCGCTCAATCCACAGGTCTCCTGCTCCATTAACCATGACCTCATCGATGGTTGGGTCTGCAAGAAATTGGTCGAGCACACCAAGACCACTTACGCGAGAGTGCACTCGATGAATGAGATCGGTCACCGTTCCATCATCAAGGAGCGGATCGTGTTCAACAAGAAGTTGCTGCACCACAGCCGCGTCGTGATAGCCGTGATCGAGTAACTGCCGATGCATGTGTTCGACAACAGAATCAAGCGACATCACGCAGCGCCCTCCCCAAAGAAGACGGCAGCCGGGCCGCAAGGAGGCCGGCATCGACGGCACGGGCAACTGCGGCATCGACCTCGATTGTTGC
>WLMU01000010.1 GCA_009700115.1 Actinomycetota bacterium | reverse complement strand
CAATTCACGTGCGCCGAGATTTCCGAGCGCATGGAAGCGTCAAACGTTCCATTTGCTCTCGTTGTAGCGCCGCAAGATCTCCCGAATGACCCTCACGCGATTGCGATCGGTCTGTTCGAAGAATTCGATCATCCCGTGGCCGGCCGAGTACGCCAGCCTCGACACCCTGCGCAGTTCCTGGGGACACCTGCAACGTTGCAAACAGTCTCGCCGACCCTCGGCCAGCAGACCGATGAAATTCTCACCGAGTTGGGCCGAGCCGATTCAATCGAAGAACTCCGAAGGAATGGAATTGTTTTCTGATGGCAACCACCCAGCAAATCATCAGCGGCTATTCGCACATCGCAGTTGTGTGCACCGACCTAGACGCAGCGCGAGCGTTCTATTGCGACTTGTTTGGGTTTGAGGAACTCCCACGACCAGATTTCGGAGTTCCAGGCATGTGGCTGCGCGTTGGAAACCTGCAGCTTCACTTCTTGGAAAATGAAACGATGCCAATTCCTGGCCCCGGTTTTCCGCATTTTGCATTGCACATCGAGAATGACCGGTGGGATGAAACCATTGGTCTGTTGAAGAGGAACGCCGTTTCGTTCCTCTCTGATCCCTCAGAGCGTTCTGATTTCGGGACTCCTGTGCGAGCAGCGTTTGTCCTCGACCCAAGCGGAAATGTGGTTGAACTTACGACCGTGGGCCCGCTCTCATAAGTGCTAGATCAACGCAAGGGCGAGTGCCGCACGATCTTCAGCGGTCGGGCTCCATAGACCTGCTTCGACGTTGGCCGCTACCTGCTCAGGACTCGTTGCCCCAGCGATAACCGATGCGATCGCCGGACGCGAGGCGAGGCCTCCCAGTGCTACCTGCAGCAGACTGAGACCGCGCTCGCTTGCGAATGCAGTGATGGCGTCGACCTTGTCGAAGTTTGCGTCGGAAAGCATCGCGTCCATGTGCCAGGCGGCAATACGACCGTCGGCCGGAGCAGCAACTCCGCGCTGGTATTTGCCGGTGAGGAGTCCGCTGGCCAGCGGGAAGTACGGCAATTGCCCAAGCCCAAAACGCTCGCATGCCGGAAGCACGTCACCTTCTGCGGCCCGCTCGATGAGGTTGTAATGGTTCTGGGCGCTAACGAAGCGCGCCGTCCCATTCGTTCGGGCAATCCACTCTGCATCAGCAATCTGCCAACCGGCGAAGTTTGAATTGCCGATGTAGCGGACCTTGCCCTCGTTCACCAGTTCTGTGAGAGCAGCAAGCGTCTCTTCGATTGGGGTAGAGGGGTCAGGCATGTGGATTTGGTACAGATCGATGTAGTCGGTGGCCAGTCGCGTGAGTGAACGCTCGACAGCTTTGCGGATGTAGCGGCGAGATCCGCGAGAACCCCAATCGGGGCCATTTGCGCCACGGAGGTCGCTTCCGAATTTGGTTGCGATGACGGTTTCCTCGCGCCGGGACCCGAGGGCCGCGCCAAGGAAGATTTCTGAATCGCCGTAGGAATCTGATGTATCGAAAAGGGTGATTCCGTGGTCGAGAGCAGCGCCCACGACTCGTTCGGTTGCCGCAGCATCGATACGCATGCCGAAGTTATTGCATCCGATACCAATCTTTGAGACCCGTAGGCCGCTGTCGCCAAGATTGCGATAGGTCATCTCTGTCATGTCGTTGTCCCTCTCAGATTCCGAGTGCATCGCGAGTGCGATGAAGTTCTGTTATGTCAGTTGTTGTTGGTACGAGAAACAATTCATCGCAACCGAGCGATTCAAGGGTGGACACTGAGTTACGAAGTGAATCCGCGTTCGATGTGGAGAGCATTCCCGCCATCATTGTCCCAACCTCTTCACCAAAGATTTTCATATATGAATAGCCATAGTCGTAGAGACGCTCTTGAGCTCCGTCTCCGAGCGCGTACCAGAGACTTGCTGAAATATGCGGAGCATCCGAACGACCCTCAGCCGACCATGCTTCGCGAATACGCGAGAATGCGGCCTCGGTTGCTGCGGGATCGATCCCGAAGACGGTCGATCCGTCATCGACGCCAATTGCCCATTTCGCTGCACGGGCGAGCGCCTTCGGGCCCATGGCTCCGGCGATGAAGGGAGGGCCGCCGGTCTGAGCCGGAGGTGGACCGACGGGATCGGCTCCCTCGAAAGGCGGTTCACCGGACCACACGCGACGCATCGTTTCGACTTGCTCGTCCATTCGCGACCATCGGCGGTCGAAAGAGCCGTTAATCGCTCGATAGTCGTGCTCGCGCCCGCCAACACCGATACCGACAGTGAGGCGTCCTGATGAGAGTTGATCGACAGACGCCAGTTGTTTCGCCACATCCACGGCGTCATGGGCAGGGAGGACGATGATCGTTGTCCAAAGCCGGACTCTCTGAGTGATGGCGGCGGCGGCCGAGAGTTCCACAATCCACGAATGGCTGGGATAGGTCACCCGCTCGGGTACAGCCAGACTCGACCATGGGCCTTGATCGATGGCTTCACACCAAGCAAGCGTCTCGTGGCGGCCGTGGGCAATCATCGTCGGCATCGTCATTGCAATATCCATGGGTCAATCCTGTCTTTTAAGAGCCAGGCGGAGAGTACTTCGGCAAGACTGCTGACAGTGACCGACGCCGGGGGTGTCGAGGGGGTCCCAAATGGCTGCTATCGATCTTTACAATCCGGACACGTATGTACTGGGTGCGCCGCATGATGAGTTCACCCGTTTACGCAGAGAAGATCCAGTGCACTGGCAGGACATTCCCGGTCAAGCTGGCTATTGGGCGGTACTAAAGCACGCAGACGTTGTCCATGTTTCACGCAACCCAAACTTGTTCTGCTGCGAAGCTGGGGGAGTCGTTCTCGAGGACATGGACCCCGAAAGACTTTCCCGAATGCGAGACATGCTGCTCTCGATGGATCCGCCTCGGCATATTTCGTATCGCAAACCACTCGCGCCCGAATTTGCGCGACGAGTCATCGCAGGAATGGAGTCACAAATCCGTGAAATCACCGTCGACATTTTCAGTGCGGTTGGCGATAATTCCGATGTCGAGTTTGTTCACGACATGGTTGGACCACTGCCGACGCAAGTGATCGGACAACTCTTTGGTTTACCCGAGAAGGATTGGGAGTGGCTCCACCGACTTTCTCAGATGAATACCAGCGGCCAAGATCCCGATCTCAACCCAGATGGAGATCTCTCCGAAGCGGGTAGTGCTGATTCGTCAATGCAGATGGCCATGTACGGAATGGCATTCGCGAAAGAGCGACGCGCCGTCGCGCCGCAAGGCGATCTCATGGATGTCATCCTTGGTCAAGAGTTCAACGGCCGCTTTCTCACTGATGCCGATATCGGGAGTCTCCTTGTGCAGATGATTACCGCAGGTAACGACACGACGGTGACGATGATGGCGGGAGGGCTTTGGGCCTTACTGGAACACCCAACACAACTCCAGATGCTTCGTGACGATGCATCACTGTTGCCGGGCGCTGTCGAGGAAATCTTGCGTTGGTTCAATCCCCTCCACTATTTCCGCCGCACAGCTAGTGAGGACACGGAAATCTCGGGAACAAAGATTGCTAAAGGCGACAAAGTCGCGATGTATTACACATCGGCGAATCGCGACGAAGCAGTCTTTGAGGACTCACAAGCTTTCGACATAACGAGGTCGCCCAATCCTCAGTTATCTTTCGGAATCGGAGAGCACTTCTGTCTTGGTGTGCACCTGGCTCGCCTCGAAGGGCGCATCTTCTTCGAAGAACTGCTGCGGCGATTCGGAAAGATCGAACTGAGTGGCACACCAGAGCGGGTGCGCTCAAATCTTAATAATGGCGTGAAGCGGCTGCCGGTAAATCTTTCACTGTAAGTATTCGAAATTCAGGCCAAGAATGAAAGGATCCAAGACATGACATCACTAGTGCTCAAGGGCGGGACAGTTGTTGACGGAACGGGCAGCGAGCGATTCGTCGCTGACGTCCTCGTCGAGAACGGACGAATCGCCGCAATCGGAGCTGGAATGTTCGGGGACACAGAGCTAGACGCCTCTGGTTGCATCGTTGCCCCAGGTTTCATCGATATTCACACTCACTATGACGCTCAGGTCTTTTGGGATCCGTCTCTGACGCCTTCGAGCTTTCATGGAGTCACCACGGTCATTGCCGGCAATTGCGGGTTCTCTATCGCTCCGACTCGACCCGAACATCACGATCTCATCGCCCGGACATTGGAAAACGTCGAAGACATGGATGTCGCTGCGCTAGCTGCAGGCGTGCCGTGGAACTTCGAGACGTTCCCTGAATATCTGACAGCGGTTAGTGACCTGCCACTTTCATTGAACTTCACGGCCTACATCGGCCACACAGCGCTGCGCCTCTTCGTAATGGGCGACGACGCCTACGAACGTGCAGCGACCTCTGATGAAATCGACCAGATGGTGGCTGTGCTCACCGAAGCGCTCAACGCTGGCGCTGCAGGATTCGCCACCAGCGTTGCTCCGACCCATCGTGGAGTCGATGGAAAGCCGATTCCGTCGCGTTTTGCCGAGCGCGTCGAGTTGGAGGCGTTGTTCGACTGTGTCGGCCGAGTTGGAAAAGGCGTCGTTGAAGTCACCCCTGGGGAGATTCTCCCGCTCGGCGATATTTACGATCTTCAGATTCAATCTGGGGCTCCTTTCACGATCACTGCCCTTTTGAGTACACCGTCAATGACGCATCGAAACTTCGTGGACCTCAACAGGGCTCGGTGGGAAAGCGGAGCAAACGTTTGGCCTCAAGTAACACCTCGCCCTCTTGCATTCGCGATGTCGCTTGCTGAGCCGTTCACCTTCAATGTGAATAGTAAATTCGCAGAACTTATGTCGGGCGACCTCGAGGGTCGGCGTGTCGCATACGGAGATCGAGCATGGCGCGATGAAGTGCGCAAAGTTTGGTCGACGGGCACATTTATGGTTCCACGTTGGGAGACATTCGAAATTGATGAATGTCCCACAAACCCCTTGCTCGAAGGTCGCAAGATCGCAGACATAGCTGCCGAACGATCAATGGACCCATTCGATCTGGTGATGGATCTCGCTCTTGCGGAACCCGAACTTCTGCTTCGGGTGCGCTGCGTCGTGGCGAATGATGATCCTGCAGAGGTTGCCTTTCTTATTTCTGAGGAGCATTGCGCTTTTGGTCTCTCAGATGCTGGTGCGCATGTGGGTCAGCTTTGCGACGCACCGCAGGCAACCGATCTACTGGGCAACTGGGTCCGCGATCGAGCGGTGATGACCATCGAGCAGGCGGTTCATCGACTCACGAAGTCACAAGCCGATCTTTTCCATCTCGTTGACCGCGGAGAACTCCGCGTGGGTGCGTGGGCAGACATCGTTGTCTTCGATCCAACCACCGTTGCTCCAGGGCCAATTCGCCGCATTGCTGATTTCCCTGCGGGTTCCGAACGTCTGACTGCAGATCAACCGGTAGGAGTTCGTCACGTGCTCGTCAACGGTGTACCCATCAGGGTTGACGAGAAGCAGGTCGATGCAGATAGCGCCCCGGGTCAGATCGCCGAGGTCGGTTCGCATCGCTGACGGCCTATTATCCACACACCACATTCCAAGGGAGTTCACCCATGACAATCATTGACGCAAATGCACCCGAAGCACTCCATCTCGCTGCTGACGATCTTCCTTGGGTGGAAATCGGCGGAGGAAACAAACTTCGCGTTCTCCAAGTAAAGATCGAAGAAGGTCTTTGGATTGTCGAGAACATCTTCCAAAAGGGCTTCGAAGTTCAAGCTCACCGACACACTGGTCCGGTTTGGGGATACACCGTGCGCGGTGGTTGGAAGTACAAGGAATACGACTATGTGAATCGAGCCGGATCATTCCTTTATGAGCCAGCGGGCTCTGTTCACACGTTGCAGTGCATCGAGGACGACACGCAGGTCTGGTTCCACATGTACGGGTCGAATCTCAACCTTGACGCCGATGGCAACGTCGAGTCCGTTACCGATGGGGCCGGCTCATTGGCGGGCTACTACGCACTTTGTGAAGCACAGGGTCTTCCGCGACCCAACGTCATCGGCGCCTGAACCAGCGAGTCACAGGAATTCGTCGAGAAAATCCACCATCGCGTCAAAGGCGTCGTCGCGTTCGGGTTCGTCGTACGCGCTGAAGTGGTGACCCTCGATCATTGCTTTTCGCTTCGGCCCCGACGCTCGTTCATAGGTATCAAGGGCTACGGCTGTCGACGCGACGTCATCCCGAGTAGCTATGACCATTAAAAGTGCCGTCCCGTCGAGTTCAGGCGAGCATGCACCTGGGTCGAACGGTGGCGTTGTCGTTATCGCCATCGTCACTGAGTTGTGCCAGCCATTCGAGGGCCCGTGGGCGAGGAACCACTCAGACGATTCTGGCTGGGGAAGTACCGCTGTTTCGAAACCTTCCTCGAGAACGACGGGCATCGGGCCAATCTCGTTGCGTCCGAGATCAAGCGAATCGTTACTGAACGCAACGCGCATTGCAACGAAGCGCTGCTCGGCTTGGCTGGGGTCGGTAAGAAGATCACCCAATCCCGCGAATGGAGCATTTGCGATTACCGCTTTGATGTCTGGATGAAGAGCACCGAGAACGATTGCTTCGCCGCCGCTGAAACTTGAACCCCAGACAGCGACGCGATCAGGGTGCACCTCGGGGAGTCCACGTACTTGGTCGATGACCTCCCACATGTCGTGGGTCTGAATCCAAGGGTCGACAACAGCACGTGGTTCTCCAGGTGATTCACCAAACCCCCGGTGGTCATAGAGATAGACGACGTAACCCGCCTGGGCGAAGGAAGACGCGAACCAAGGCAGGCCCATTTTGCGAGTAGCGGAGAATCCGTGACTCATGACGATTGCTGGCGCTGACAGGGCGCTGTCCTCCGGAAGGTGCAGGTCACCTTGCAGGATGGTCCCGTCCGAGAGGGTGAGGGCAAGTGGTCGCAGTGATGGCGTCATGAGTGCGATGCTAGGAAGGATTCAAGTGCGCCGTGGCCATTGTGGCTGCGGCGTTTGGGGGAGCGAGGAACGAAGTGGGTCATCCATTCCGTGACGTGGCGATTGTCGGCGTCTTCAATACCAAGCAAGCGAGGGTGCTTGAGGGTTACGACTCTCAGAGCATCGCCCTTGAGGCAGCGCTTGGTGCGATTGCCGATGCTGGCCTCGAACCACGCGACATCGATGGCGTCGTCGGCGGCATCGCAAGCAACTTTTTGTATCAAAGTCGTATTGGCCCGGCATGGCGTTCGATGTCACCGCTTGGCATCCCGGCTGTCATTGAAGGTGCCATGGCCATTGCCTGTGGTTTGGCGAACACGGTATTGATTGCGACCGGAGAAGCCGGCAGTTATCGCCAGCATGCATCCACTGCACCTTGGACTCGACCTACAAACGAATTTGTGGCGGCGTACGGGATGTTCACTGCTGCTGAATTTGCACTGATGGCACGTCGTCACATGCACATGTACGGAACAACTCCTGAATCGATGGCCCATGTGGCGGCAACGATTCGCAATAACGGTCATGTGAATCCCCAAGCTGTGTATTTCGGGCGTGGACCATTCACCGCAGACGATGTGCTCAATTCTCGAATGGTGGCCGATCCGTTCCATCTTCTCGATTGTGCGATGACCTCCGAGGGAGGCACGGCGCTCGTCCTTACTCACGCCGACAGAGCCGGCGACCTTGCGAAGACTCCCGTTCACCTTCTGGGTGGAGGTACCGATCATTACGGGCCTTCCTATCAACACCCTCCAGTGTGGGACCTCGGTGGCGTTCGGCGTCCTGATCTCATTGCTGGTCACGTTGGTCGCAGAGCAGCGGAAGAAGCGTTTGCCTCTGCAGGACTCGGTCCTTCAGACGTTGATGTTTGTGAGTTCTACGATCCCTTCTCGTTTGAATTGATCCGCCAGTTCGAAGCGTACGGATTTTGTGCCGAGGGCGAGGGCGGGGATTACGTCATGTCGGGTGTGATCGAGCCTGGTGGCCGTCACCCGATCACCACCGACGGCGGAACGATGTCGTTCAGTCATGGCGGGGCATCAGTTCAGCTGTTCCAGCGCGTGATTCGCGGAGTGCAACAACTTCGGGGTGAATGCGTCAGTTCTCAAGTTGCCAATGCAGAAGTTGCGATGTGTACCGGCGGTGGAGCTGGAGCACTTTTCACTGACGTACTCCTTCTCGGAAAGGATCGACCATGAGTCTGTTGAGCCCACAAGTCGGAGATATTCCTCTCCCGGATCCGGGACCGATTTCGGCCCCCTACTGGCAAGGATGCCGGGAAGGTGTGCTGCGTTTCCAGCGTTGCCTCGACTGCGGGGCGCCGACACATACGCCGGCGCTCCTGTGCGCTGCATGTGCATCGATGAATCTCGAATGGGTCGACAGTTCAGGACGCGGAGAGATTTACAGCTGGACTCGAGTATGGAGGCCGGTCACACCTGCCTTCGTCACCCCATATGTCCCAATCATTGTGACGATGGACGAGGGCTGGTCGATCTTGTCCAATCTTGTTGGGTGCGAGGATGTTGCGGTGGCGATAGGGCAATTGGTCGAGGTTGAGTTCCACCACAGCGGAGGACCTGACGACATTTGGCTCCCGTACTTCCATCCCAAGGGGTGAGTGCTCGATCATCCCTCTACAGTTGCTAAACACTTGACTGGATCAAGTCTTTACCCTAGAGTGAGCAGCAGCGGACAACGCCGGTTCCGCATCGATGCGAGTTCCTCTCGCGTTCGAGGTTTCTAGGAGGCAACCATGGCCCCGAATGACCGTTATGTGATCATCTCCGCCGACGGACATGCAGGCGGAAGTCACGCGCAGTATCGCGAGTATCTCGATCCAGCCTGGCGTGACGAGTTCGATGCGTGGCGCGGAAAGTATTCGAATCCATTTCGCGATCTGCAAGACGATGGCCGAACGCGTAACTGGGATTCCGATCGCCGCCTCGCTGACCTCGATGCCGAGGGAACAGCTTGTGAGGTTCTCTTCCCGAATACGGTCCCTCCGTTCTTCCCAACCGGAGTTGTCATTGCGCCAGCACCGACGCCCGAAGAGTTTCCCAAACGCATCGCTGGCCTCCGAGCTCACAATCGATGGTTAATCGACTTCGTCGCTGAAGCACCATTGCGTAGGGTTGGTCTCGCACAGATAGCGCTTAACGATGTCAACGAAGCCATCAAAGATGTGAAGTGGGCTCGCGACAATGGCCTCAGGGGGATTTTACTCCCGGGAGTCTCGCCCGATACTCCCTGGATAGATCCGCTTTTTTCGGCGATTTATGACCCGTTGTGGGCGACGTGTCAGGACTTGGATATGTCGATTACACATCATGCGGGTGGTAGCGGCATCCCAAATTACGGAAAGCATGACGCGGCAATCACGATGTTTGTCCTCGAAGCCCCGTTTTTCGCAAACCGAGCTTTATGGCATCTCACAATGTCGGGTGTCTTCGAGCGCTTCCCCGGTCTGAAGTTTGTGATGACAGAACAGGGTGCGTCGTGGGTTCCACCGTTGTTAGAGCGTATGGACGGACTGCACTCTCAGATGCTCCGTGGACGCATTGGCGAAATCGGAATGCCAGCGTCCGGAGCCCTTCCGCACAAGCCGAGTGACTATTTCAAACGCAACTGTTTCTTGGGCTCGAGTTTCCCGTCTCCAGGTGAAGCAGCGTCGTTCCATCAGATTGGTATTGATAAGTGCATGTGGGGCAGCGACTATCCGCATAATGAAGCATGCTCGCCGCTCAGTATCGAGTCCATCCGCCACAGTTTCAATACATGGAGCGAAAGCGACATGAAGAAGGTCCTTTCCGAAAATGCAGCCGGTGTGTACGGCATCGACCTTTCTTCCCTACTTCCAATTGCCGAGAAAATCGGACCAACGGTTGCCGAGATCGCAGTTCCTCTTGATGTCATTCCCGATCACCAAAGTCCGGCGTTCCAGCGAGCCTGATTGACTGGTCGTTATGGGTGACCAAGCCGACCTGGGCGAACAGGACGATATCGAGACGCAATTGCAGTCTGTGCGGTTGGGTCTCACCCGATTGCAGCGTCTGCTCTCGAGTCGTCGCGTGCACGCCGGTATGGCCGGCGCAGCTCGTGTCGTGCTTCCTCAGCAAGCCATGAATGTGCTCCGAGCCCTCGGTGATCGCGAACCATTGCCGGTTGGCGATCTTGCTCGAGCAGCTCGTATGGACACTGGCGCTGTGAGCCGTCAGATTCGAGTCCTCGAAGAAGAGGGGCTCGTCGAGCGCCGCTCGAGTCCGCAGCACGGGAGCATCGTGCTGGTCGAAGCAACCCCTGAAGGCAGAGCTATGGCCCAAAGGTTCGAACGAGTAAGAGGTGCGCAGTTGTCCCGTGCGCTCATGGAGTGGACCCCCGAGGAGCGGAAGCAGCTCGGCGAACTGATGTTGCGCCTCGTTGATGATCTGCAGGCAACCCCGTATTTGCAGGCCGATGGCGATTGAATCCCAACGCGTTCAGTCAGGAATGACGACAGCACGTCCGCGAAGCTCGCCGGCCTCCATCTTTTCGTAGGCCTCAGCTACGCGGTCGAGAGGAAACACGTCGACATCAACGCGCAGTCTTCCACTCTCGGCGAGTGCAATGACCTCGAGCGTGTCGGCAATCGTTGGTGCCTGGAATGAGAACACCTCGCCATCGCGAGGAAGTTTGTCGAAAAGAGTCCCGCGAAGTGACCCGTTTCCCGCACCGACAAGTGCGTACGCCCCTGCTTTCGAGGTGCACTGCAGGCCATGGGTAATCGTCGAATCGATTCCGACGAAATCGAAGACAGCGTTGGCTCCACCGCCAAGGAGACGAAGCACTTCGGTTGTTGTGTCGTCATTGACCCCTTCGAGAGTGTCGTGAGCTCCTAGTTCGGTCGCGTACGCGAGTCGATCAGTCGAAACGTCAATGGCGACGACTCGAGCGCTCGTTAGGGCGAGAAGGTGTTGAATCGCATAGGAACCGAGTCCGCCGGCGCCGATGACAACCGCAGACCCACCCGGAGGGATGCGACGCAGTGTTCGCTTCACCGCGTGATATGAGGTTGCGCCCGCATCGGTGAGCGGTCCTGCAATCACGGGATCGAGGCTATTGAGCTTTACGAGTTCGCGAGTTGATGCCACGAGGACATAGCGAGCGAGCCCGCCGTCGATCCCGTAGCCCCGACCAACGATGGAGTCGTCGCAGTTGTTGTCTTCACCCCGAGCGCACCAGATGCAATGTCCGCAGGAATGGGGACTTATGACGGCGACAGCGTCACCGACCTCAAAGCCAAGGGCTCCGGGTCCGAGAGCGGCAACATGGCCCCCAACCTCGTGACCAAGAGTGAACGGCACTCGCCATCCGAGGGGCTCCATGAATGCCGCCGGGGCAAGGGCCATTCCGACATCGCTATGGCAGAGACCGTTGCCCGCGACCTCGACGAGGACTTCTCCGGGTCCTGGGGTCGGAATCGGGGCTTCTGTGAGTTCGGGCGGGTGTTCCCACTCAACGATTCGGTAGGCCTTCATTGTCTCAGACATGGCTTCATCCTGACATGGTGAGAGAAATTCCGCCCGGTGGTGACGGACCCCTGAACGACAGGCAAAGATGTGCCGTTCGCAATGAGGAGGATTCCGTGGCTGAAGTGACGTCGATAGAACGGGCATCAACAATGTGGGAGTTGGTCGAAGCGCGAGCGGCTGCTTCTCCCGATGCCGTCGCACTTATCGAAGACGACCGCGAGATCACGTTCAAGCAGCTTCGCGATTTGTCAGAGCGAGTTGCGGCCGGATTCCATGAGTTTGGAATGCGCCACGGTTCGCGCGTTACTTGGCAACTTCCAACTCGCATCGAGACAGTGGTTACCTCTCTTGCGTTGGCTCGTATCGGAGCGATCCAGAATCCGATCATCCCGATTTATCGGGACCGCGAAGTTGGTTTCGTACTTCAGCAGACCGACGCTGAGTATTTCTTGATCCCAGGCGACTGGAATGGCTTCGATTTCGACGAGATGGCTGGACGGATCCGGGACGATTTGGGTATCGATCCGACCGTGATGATCGCTTACGACGAACTCCCTCAAGCGGAGCCGTACACACTCCCTCCTGCACCAACAGCTGGCGACGAAGTTCGTTGGATCTATTACACGTCGGGTACAACCTCTGCACCGAAGGGTGTACGTCACACCGACCAGTCATTGATGGCTGGCGGACTCGGCCTAGCCGACGCCTTGTCTCTCACTGTGGAAGATGTCGGATCGATTGCCTTCCCATACGCACATATCGCAGGTCCGGACTACCTGATGATGCTGCTCTACCGCGGATGTGGCGCAGTGCTGATCGAAGCGTTTGCTCTTGATGTAGCGGTCGAATTGTTTGCTCGCAAGGGCGCCACGATGGCCGGAGGCGGACCCGCTTTTTACCAGATGTACCTTGCAAAGCAACGTACGCAACCGAACGAGAAAATCATTCCCTCGCTTCGTCTGCTTTCCGGCGGCGGCGCACCTAAGCCGCCAGAGATGTATGTCGAAGTTATGGCGGAAATGGGCATACCTATCTGCCATGGCTATGGCATGACGGAATGCCCGATGATCGCTCAGAGCGGACCTGACGACACCGAAGCCCAGCTGATGTACACCGATGGAAAGCCCGTAACGGCATGCGAAGTTCGCATCGTGACGCTTGAAGGTGTTGTCGCAGCACAAGGCGAAGATGGTGAAGTTCGTTTGAAGGGCCCAATGCTTTTTAAGGGCTACACCGATGAAACGTTGAATAAGGATGCCTTCGATAACGACGGATGGTTCCGAACCGGCGACCTCGGCCACCTCGATTCCGATGGCCATGTCGTTCTTACGGGTCGCCTGAAAGACGTCATCATCCGGAAGGGCGAGAACATCTCCGCCAAAGAGGTTGAGGACATGCTCTACCAACATCCCAAAGTCGGAGACGTTGCGGTGATCGGCCTTCCCGATCGCGAACGCGGAGAACGCGTCTGCGCAGTCGTCGAACGCGCTCCAGGTACTGACGACCTTGAGTTTGCCGAAATGGTGGCCTATCTCAAGGGCTCAGATCTGATGGTTCAGAAGATTCCAGAGCAACTCGAAGTTGTCGATGAACTTCCACGGAACCAAACACTCCGCAAAGTCCTGAAGCAGGATCTGCGCGACATGTACCGGGACAAGCCATGGAGTCCACCTGCGCGCTGAGTAGTGAACAGATGACCGCTCTAGCTCAGCGAAGTGTTATGGGACGGCTCTTAATGACTTCTTCGAAGAAGTCATTACCTTTGTCGTCGACGACCACGAATGCAGGGAAATTCTCCACTTCGATTTTCCAGACCGCTTCCATTCCGAGTTCGGGGTATTCGAGGACCTCAACGGAACGGATGCAATCTTGGGCAAGTCGTGCTGCTGGTCCACCGATGGAACCCAGGTAGAAACCACCGTGACGTTTGCACGCGTCGGTAACTGCCTTCGAACGGTTTCCTTTCGCCAGCATGACAAAGCTCCCGCCGTTCTCCTGGAAGAGATCGACGTAGGAATCCATGCGCCCCGCCGTTGTTGGACCGAATGATCCGGAGGCGTAGCCCTCTGGGGTCTTTGCGGGACCGGCGTAATAGACGCAGTGATCTTTCAAATACTGAGGGAGCCCTTCACCGGCATCGATACGTTCCTTTAGCTTGGCGTGGGCGATGTCTCGAGCAACAACCATCGGACCGCTCAGGCTGAGACGAGTCTTGATTGGAAGCTTGGAAAGCGTTTCGCGGATTTCAGACATTGGTCGATTGAGATCGATCGAGACAACGTCGCCTTCGAGGATGGTGTCTGTGACTTCCGGAAGGAACTGAGCAGGGTCATGTTCGAGTTGCTCAAGGAAGACTCCGTCGGCGGTGATCTTCCCGAGAGCCTGCCTATCTGCAGCGCACGAGACGGCAATGGCGACCGGACATGAGGCTCCATGACGGGGGAGCCGCACAACTCGGACGTCGTGGCAGAAATACTTGCCTCCGAATTGTGCGCCGATCCCAGATTCCTGCGACACCCGGAGAAACTCGGCTTCGAGTTCAACATCTCGAAATCCTTGACCGAATTCGTTTCCTTCGAACGGGAGTGCATCAAGATATTTGGTCGAAGCCATCTTGGCGGTTTTCAATGCGAACTCCGCAGACGTTCCTCCTACAACAACCGCTAGGTGATATGGAGGGCACGCCGAGGTCCCAAGTAGATCCATTTTCTCTGCAATGAACTTCAGCATGGCAGCCGGGTTCAGGACTGCCTTGGTTTCTTGGAAGAGGTAACTCTTGTTCGCCGATCCGCCGCCCTTGGCCATGAAGAAGAACTTGTAGGAATCGCCGTCAACCGCGCTGATTTCGATTTCTGCAGGAAGATTGGTGCCGGTATTGATCTCCCGATACATATCGAGCGGAGCCATTTGGGAATAGCGAAGGTTGTCTGACTGATATGTGTCAAAAACGCCGCGCGAAATAGCGGTTTCGTCATTCCCTGAGGTGAGAACGAATTGACCCTTCTTCGCTTTAATGATCGCGGTGCCTGTGTCTTGGCAACCAGGAAGAATTCCGCTTGCGGCGATGTTCGCGTTGCGCAGCAGATCTAGCGCTACGAATCGGTCGTTGCCGGATGCCTCTGGATCGTCAAGGATCTTCGCGAGTTGCGCGAGGTGAGGTGTACGCAGGAAATGCGCAATCTCGAACATCGCTGCAGACGTGAGCATGGTGATTGCTTCGGGGGAGACCTTGAGAAAGCTGCCCGCCTCGGTGTCAACCTTTTCGACGCCATCATTAGTGAGGAGTCGATACTCGGTTGTATCGGGGCCGAGGGGGAGCAGGTCTTGATGAACGAATTCAGCCATGTCCGTACGGTAACCGCCTTAGGTCCCAACTAACGCGAATAGAAACCTGTCTCGATTCGCTGGACTACCGCTTGTATGGCCTTTGGGGAGGTTTGCACTGTGCCTCGGAATGGCGCAGCAAGGACAAGCAATAGCGCAAGGTCCAGAGAAACGAGGACCACTACCGATGTAACGACGTAGGCGGCCTTTCGGTGGCTGGCGACAGTAAGGATGACGGCATTTACGGTGAGGGCGATCCCACTTAAGGCCAAGACCAGCAGAAGCAGCGTGGGAAGACTTTTGCTGGCAGCGTCGGTCAATTCATGTCGAGAAGCTCCCACTTCATCGACGGCCGAGAGCAATTCGGAGGCAGCGGGCACGGACATTGACGAGGAATACACCGAATCCCGAACGGTTTGTTGCAACTCGCGGTAGCTCGCAGATTCGTTGAACAAAATGTCGTCTCCGCTTTGGAGCTGATCCCAACCATCGTCTGCTGTCGTTGTTAGATCAGCGGCGAGAGCGGATTGAATTTCGATTGTCGAAGCACCTGGTGCGGTAGAGGCCCACGCCAGGCGAGCACTCGATGTGGACATGCGACTCACAACGGAATCTGCTGCGGACTGATTGGCCCATTGTGCGGCTATCGCAAATGACGAAAGGAGAGCAAAGAGCACCCCGAGTGTCGGCATGAGTGGGCTTGCATTGGTACTCGACTGGCTTGCGTGGTCCTTGAGCACTCGAGTGCTCACGACCCTGGCAATGATTGCAATGCCCCCGACGATGAGGAAAACCATTGGAATCAAAATCCACCAGGAAAGTCCTGTGAGGAATGTCATGGGACAAGAGTGGCACGTTTTAGGTGGTCGAATCATTAGAGGCGCTCGGCTACGGTTGAAGCGCACACGAGGAGGCACTCATGAACGCTGTCGTAATCTACGAAAGCCTTACTGGCAACACGCAAAAGGCCGCAGGATTCATCGTCGATGAGCTTGTCGCTCGCGGTATCTCTGCCATCGCTTGTTCAACCACAGCAGTTGATTACCAAGCACTTGCAGATGCCGACCTTGTGATCGTGGGCAGTTGGACCGATGGTTTGTTCCTCTTTGGTCAGAAACCTGCGAGTGCTGGTCGTCTCTCTCAGTTGCCGTTTCTCACAGGTAAGCGTGCCGCTGTGTTCTGCACGTATGCAATCGAAACGGGAAAGACCCTTGAAAAACTCGAGGACATTATTCGTAACCGAGGTGCAGACGTGATTGGCGGCATGGCTATTCGCCGCAACAAGCTTCAAGAGGGAAGCATCGAGTTCGTGTCTCGAGTTCTCGAAGTTGTCTCGGTCTGATCCGCTGAGGGTCCTGTCGCAATCTTGGCAGGTCGTATCGGAGTGAAACAGATCGCGCCGATTACTAGAAATGCTCGAATCGTTGACTGCAGCGTCTCGTCCCCGTGGCCAGCAGGGTCGACGAGAAAAAGCCACACAATGACGCAGAGAACTTTTGCGCGATTGCTTTTTGCCTGAAGTACGAAGGCGGCGAGTGCAACGAGGAGGAATCCAAGATGGTGAGTCCACGAGATGGGGCTGATCGCTGCGGTTGCGCATCCGACAATTGCGGCCACGGCCAATAAATCATTTGCTCTCGAAGCTTTGATCGATCGAACAAGAGTTACGGCGAGAATCGCGAACGCTATGCATAACCACATGGCTGTGGGACCAGGGCCCGGGTTGAAAGAGCGAGCGATCACGCCGAGAGCCGAATTATTCCTTGGATCGTTGAGAGCGCCGACGCGGTCCGATTTCCAGATTAAATTGCTCCAGTAGCTGTGCGAATCGCTTGGATCGAGAAGCCACCCAATTGCTGTGGCCAGGCCGAAAGCGAAAAGCGAACAGGCAAGGGCCTTCCAACGCTTCGTGATTGCTAGCCACACGATGAAAAGGCCTGGGAGCAACTTGATTGCCGTTGCAAGACCAATTGCGACTCCGGCGTATCTACGACTACGGCGAAGCGCATTGAGGTCGGCGAGGACAAGTAGCCAGATGATGATGTTGATCTGACCCTGCCGGAGAGTGAGCCAAACGGGGATGGTCACCGTGGATGCGGCGAATGCCCATGCCGACCACTCGAAGCGCTTCTCTGGAGCGATGCGAGCGAGCCCGGCTACCGACCAAGCGCAGCCAAAGAGCGCCACCAGGTTTACGAAAGTGAAGGCCACTTCGCGGCCGTCGGCAGTGAGTGGCGTGAGCGCCGAGAAGAGAACGGGACCGATGGGTGGGTACGTGGCGGAGAGGTGGAAGGTCGGGTCGTGGTACTCGTAGAGAGAACCGCCATTGAGCCACGATCGAGCCGAATTTGTATAGATCTGCAGATCTAGCAATCCATTCGGTGGGCCCGCCTTCCATGCCTGCCACATCGCGACTGCAACCGCAGCGGAAAGTGCAACGACGGCAAGATTGCGCCCACGAATGCGCAGAACCCAAGCGATAACGACGATCGCAGCAACTATGGCCGCCGGAGTCGTCCATGGGTTTACAACCTCATACAGCCAGTCGGGCACGTCCGGACGCTAGTAGAGACCGCTTCCACGCGACAGGACGAAACCTCGAGGAACGAAACATGATTGTCACAGTTGAATGCCCTTTGTGGCGGCGATGCCGAAGTAGGTTCTCAGCGGGCGGAGTCCCTCGTGGGGCGCCGACACGTCCATCCACCTACCCCATCGAGGAGATCATGGGTTCCCAGCCATCAAATACCCGACGTCGCTTGCGCTTCGCAGGCGTCGCAGCAGTCGCAGTACTCGCTGTCGTTTCGCTTGTCGCCACGGCATGCAGCAAGAGCAGTTCCTCTGGAAGTAGCGGCGGCACGATTAAAGCCGCTTGGATCTACGTGGGACCCGTCAACGATGGTGGATGGACGCAGGCACACGATGCCGGTCGCAAATACGTAGAGACCAAACTTGGCGCGAAGGTAAAGACGACCTACAAGGAAAATGTTCCTGAAGGTCCCGAGGTAGCTCAGGTCATCAACGACCTCATCAAGGACGGCAATACCGTCATCTTCGCTACGTCCTACGGATTCAAGGACGCTATGCAGGCTGCTGCAACTGCAAACCCGAAGGTGAAATTCGAAATGGCCACTGGCGACTCGATCACCCTTGGACAGAAGGTTGCTTCGAATTACAACGAGTTCTACGGAGCCGGCGAGGATGCCCTCTATGTGACGGGTATTGCCGCTGGTAAGGCGACAAAGAACAACACCATCGGTGTCTCTGCGCCGTTCGCGATCCCTGAGGTAATTCGTGGCATCAACGCGTTTACCCTTGGTGCGCAGTCCGTGAACCCGGCCGCCAAGGTCAACGTGGTTTGGACTAAGACGTGGTTCGACCCAGCTGTTGAGCGCAAGTCAGCCGAGTCCCTCGTTGCTGCAGGTGCAGACGTTATCTTCTCGCATCAAGACAGCCCTTCAGCAGGCGAAGTTGCCAAGGCAAATAACCTTCCATGGTTCGGTTACGACTCCGATCAGTCCGGTTCGTACGCATCTGTGTGGCAGACCGCCGGCACCTACAACTGGGGTCCGTTTGAGTTGTCAGAACTCAATAAGGTCATCGATGGCACCTGGAAGCAGAACAACTACTACGGCACGATTGCTGACAACTTCGCTGGTCTGGCTCCGTACGGTTCGACTGTCGCTGCCGGCACCAAGACGTTGATGGATGCGGAGATCACCAAGGCCAAAGCCGGCAAGGCTGACGCGTTCGGTTGGTACTGGGGTCTGGCTGATCGTCAGGACCAAGATGGCAAGACTGTGATCACGAAGGGCCAAACGCTCACAATGAAGGACCTCTACACAATGAGTTACTTCGTTAAGGGCACCACCGGCAGCCCGAAGGGCTGATCGGGATAATGTCCGAACTGTGACACAGGACGCATTCGTGAAAGCAGCCACCGCTCCGGCGGTGGCTGCTTTTCACGTAACAAAGAAATTCCCCGGAGTCATTGCTAACGAAGACGTCACCTTCGACGTGCGCGTCGGCGAGGTTCACGCGCTTTTGGGAGAAAACGGAGCCGGAAAGACCACGCTCTCCAATATCCTCACTGGTCTCTATCGGCCCGATGAAGGGTGGATGGAAGTCGCAGGTATTGCTGTCGACTTTCAATCCCCACGCGATGCGATTCACGCAGGCATCGGCATGGTGCACCAACATTTCCGTCTCATACCTACCTTTTCTGTCGCTGAGAACATCGCTCTCGGGACAGGGCACGATCCGGTCGGCGGAAGATTCGACCTGAAAATGATTGAAGAGCGAGTGGTCGAGATCAGTGAGTCATTCGATCTCCCCGTCGATCCCCGAGCAAAGATTTGGCAGCTGTCGGTAGGTGAGCAACAGCGAGTTGAAATTATCAAGGTGCTTTATCGTGACGCTCGTGTTCTTATTTTCGACGAGCCGACTGCGGTTCTCAGCCCTCTCGAATCCGAGCGGCTTGGCGCAACTCTTCAGACGATGGCTCGGAGTGGCCGAAGTATCGTCTTTATTTCCCACAAACTCGGTGAAGTCGCCTCGATCGCAGACCGGGTGACCGTGTTGCGTCACGGTCGCAGCGTTCAAACAACGAGCGAAAACGATGTGAGTGCGCTGGCATCGCTCATGGTTGGACGAGACGTCGAATCCGTGACCCGTTCCTCACGTGCGATCGCAGAGAGTTCTTCTCGTGTCGGAGCGGTAGTCCTCGAGATCGAGAATCTTCATGCGGTGGGCGATCGCGGGCTCAAAGCCCTTGAAGGTGTGTCACTCGATGTTCGATCGGGAGAGATCGTCGGAGTCGCAGGAGTTGCCGGCAATGGGCAACGAGAGCTCGTAGAAATTCTGGCCGGACTTCGTCGGGCCGGGTCGGGTTCCATTCGCGTCGAAGGTGAATCCCTCGAAAATGGAAGCACCCGACATCCGATTCGACTGGGCGTTTCTTACGTTCCGCAGGACCGCATGGGCACGGGCCTCGCCCCCGATCTCACAATTGCCGAGAACATGGCGCTCAAGAATTTCCGCCGTCCGCCTGTCGCTCGGCCCCCTTTTATTCGGCAATCAGTGATCGACGCCCAGGGCAGGGACCTCATGGAGCAGTTCGATGTTCGTGCCCCTTCCGAAACAACTCCCACGCGGAGATTGTCCGGTGGAAATGTGCAGAAGGTTCTTCTTGCTCGTGAGATGTCCGGAGATCCGAGAGTTCTCGTGATCGCCTCACCGAGTCAGGGACTCGATGTCGGTGCAGTAGCGACAGTGCATCGATTGTTGATCGACGCGGCCGAGTCAGGGGTGGGGGTGCTTCTCGTGAGTGAAGATCTTGATGAAGTGCTAGCTCTATCAAACCGAATCGCCGTGATGTACGAAGGTCGCATCTTGGATACATTCGATCGAGCCGATGCTGATGCGCAACGGATAGGCCTACTCATGGGCGGCCAGTTGGATGTGTCGGCATGAGTCGCTTTGGTTTTCGCCTCGAGCCTCGGAGCTACCTCCCAAAATGGTTGCCCTGGGCGGTACCAGTGGGCTCGTTCCTTGCCGCTCTTCTCGTCGGGGCAATCGTTTTGTTTGCAACGGGACAGAACGCGCTCTCTGTTTATGGCCGAATCCTCGATCGTGCTTTTCTTTCCGAGGGAGCGTTTACGGGAACTCTGATTTCGGCCACTCCTCTGCTGTTTACAGGTTTGTGCGCAGCGGTGGCCTTTCGAATCGGTTTTTTCAACATCGGTGGCGAAGGTCAGTTTGTTATGGGGGCGATTTTCGGTTCCGGTATCGCTCTCAAACTTGGGGTCGATGCCCCTGGGATTGTTTCTGTTGCTGCAATGGTCGTCTTCGGAGCAGTTGGTGGCGGACTCTGGGGACTCATTCCCGGAATTTTGAAGGCCCGATTTAGGACGAACGAAATCATCACTTCGCTGATGTTGAACTACGTCGCAGCGGTGATTGCGACCTATTTGATTTTCGATTCGAATTCCTTTTGGCGCGAGCTCACCGGCAGTGGCGCCGTATTCCCAAAGGGTAAGATTCTCCCCACCGGGTCATGGTGGCCAAATCTTGATTTCGGTTCGATCGTCGTTCCGTTTGGTTTTGTTCTTGGAATGGTGATCGCCGCTTGGCTGTATGTACTCCAACGCAAAACTCGCTTTGGTTTCGAAATGCGAGTTGTCGGAGGCGCACCCACCACTGCGCGCTACGCAGGGATGAAGCCGGCACGAATCGTGGTGGCCGTTGCTGCGTTGTCAGGTGCTCTCGCCGGAATTGGTGGCGCGGCCGATATCGGTAACTTCCGCCACGTCCTTGATCCGAAGGGTCTTCAGCAATCTGGGTTTGGCTACGCCGGAATTGTGGTTGCTGCGCTCGCGAGACTGAACCCAGTCGCTGTCGTTTTCGTTGCGGTGTTGTTGGGAGGAATCACGAATGCGGGTTACGCGCTTCGAGGTCCCGATTTCCCATCTGGTCTCGTCGGCGTGCTGCAAGGTTTGATTCTGTTCTGCACGTTGGGCGGCGAAGTCCTCGCGCGTTACCGCATCACCCGCTCGGTGCGCACGCCGATGAACGCAAGTGCCTTGGAATCCGCATGAGTATCAACGACAACCTTTTCGTCATCATCATGGCTTCAGCCATCTTCTACGGCACACCGCTTGTCTTCGCGAGTCTCGGCGAACTTCTCGCCGAGCGCAGTGGTGTTCTCAATCTTGGCGTCGAGGGAATGATGCTCCTCGGCGCAGTTGCGGCTGCATGGGTGTCAACTAACGTTGATGGTCCCGCAATCGTGGTTCTTCCGCTTGCAATCGTTGCAGCGATGATCGCGGCAGGTCTGGGCGCTTCGATCCACGCGTTTCTCACGATCACCCTTCGGGTCAATCAGATCATCTCGGGCCTAGCGCTCACTATTTTCGCGGGCGCCGCAGGACTCTCGTCGTATCTTGCCGGCATCTGGCAACTCGGACAGACGCCGGTGAAACAGCAGTTCGGCAAGATCGACGTCCTCGGTCTCTCTGGAGTCCCGGTTGTCGGCCCGATTCTTTTCCACCAGACGTTGTTGACCTATTTGTCTTGGGTCCTCGTGATTGCTGCCTCGTTCTATCTGTTCCGAACGCGAGCGGGTCTTCATCTTCGTGCCGTCGGCGAATCCCCGCAGACCGCTGATTCGGTTGGTATCTCCGTCTCTCGGTACCGCTATTTCCACGTCATCTTTGGTGGATCATTCGCTGGTATCGCAGGTGCTTGCTTCTCGCTGATGATCGTTCCTACTTGGGTCGACGGGATGACCGCGGGACAAGGCTGGATCGCTCTCGCACTGGTCATATTTGGGTTTTGGCGACCCGACCTGACTCTTCTTGGTGCGTACCTATTTGGTGCGCTCTCGAGTCTGGGTCTCACGTTGCAGGCTCGGGGCATCCACATCTCCACTGCACTGCTTTCCGCGCTGCCCTATGTCATGACAATCGTGGTGCTGGTTATCGTCTCCAACACAGCGTCCCGAAAGCAGCTAGGTGCTCCAGCGGCACTTGGTAAACCCTACGAACGAGAAGAACGCTAAAGCTTCAGTCGTGTCGGTCAGATTCGTGAGGGTTGACGAGAGCTGATTTGTTTGACCACGGGAAGTCGATCCAGCGATCTGTGTGGCGCCATACATAGGTGCAATCGATCACCGAAATCGGTTTCTGGTACACGACGGCGGTTCGAACTTCACCAACCTGAGATGCAACGTGTTCCACAACCATCTTTAACGTGTGCCCAGTGTCGGCTACATCGTCGCAAATCAGGACCTTTGATGATTCGATATCGACCAACGTCAGTGGTGGTGGGAGGATCACGGGGAACTCCAAACGTTCGCCTTTTCCGGTGTAGTACTCAACGTTCATGACGTGGGTGTTTTTGACGCCCAGGGAATAGGACAGTGCTCCGCCGATCGGCAAGCCGCCTCGGGCTATGGAGAGAATGAGGTCGGGTCGATAGCCGTCGTTGTCGATCATTGTGGCCAGTTCAAAGGCTGCGTCTCCGAACAAGGACCAAGTGAGAACTTCCATCTCGCTCATCCCTTGAACTTACACAACTGTGGTCGCCCGTCATTACGGCGATGCCCCAGGTACGGTGGGTCCATGACCTTCGATGACAGTGGTGCGACAGCTTCACCGACAGCGCTGCGCCCATTGATGCATACCGGTGGCGAGCTGATGACGCGGGAGGAGCGTCGTCAGCAGGGAAAGTCCCGTCGTAAGGCAGCAACGCGCTCGTCACATGCAGGTTGGACTGCGCCGATTTCTCGCCGCAGTCCGATGGCGATTCTCGAAGATCAGAATCGGCGTCGCTTTCCTGATCTCATTCCGCTTCGATGGGGAAGGATGGTCGCTTCGCCTTTCACGTTTTATCGCGGTGCTGCTGCGGTAATGGCCGCGGACCTCGCACCAACTCCAGTCAGCGGACTCGATGTCCAAGTTTGTGGCGATGCCCACCTTCAAAACTTCGGCCTGTTCGCTTCGGCTGAGCGCAACCTCCTGTTCGACGTCAACGACTTCGATGAAACGCTTCCGGGTCCATGGGAGTGGGATGTCAAGCGACTTGCAGTGAGCGTCGAATTAGCAGCCCGCGACAACAGTTTTACCGCCGACGAGGCCACGGCTGCGACCCTCCAGTCCGTCTCCGCCTATCGCACATGGATGGCCTTGCTCGCCGATCAGTCACAGCTTGACGTCTGGTATTCGAAGATCGATATCGACAAGATTCTTCCGATGTTGCCGTCAACGGAAGAACAGAAGCGATCGTTGAAATTCGTTGAACGGGCTCGGCGTCACACCACACTTCAGGCGATCGACAAATTGACCGAGGTCGTCGACGGTCATCGCCGAATTGTCGATAACCCTCCGATCGTGGAACACCTTCCCGATCTCACGACCTATCACGCAGTACATATGGTCCTCGATCGGTACAAAGAAACCCTCCAAGAAGATAGGCGTTTGCTTCTCGAACGTTTCGAAATCATCGATATCGCTCGAAAAGTGGTTGGTGTCGGAAGCGTCGGAACACATTGTTGGATTGCGCTTTGCACCGCTGATCGCGAGGACGACGATCCGTTGTTCCTCCAGATCAAGGAGGCAAATCGCTCGGTGATGGAACCATGGCTCGGTGCGAGTTCATACACCACGCATGGAGAACGAGTTGTTGTGGGGCAGAGGCTCATGCAGGCGGCGAGCGACATGTTCCTCGGATGGACACGATTTCGCGAACGTCACTATTACATCCGTCAGTTGAGAGACATGAAGGGCTCCGCTGACGTTTCGACGATGTCACCAACATTGCTCGGAAGTTATGCCGGCGTGTGTGGGCTGACCTTGGCTCGGGCACACGCACGAACCGGCGATCCCATAGCGATCAGCTCGTACCTCGGAGATAACGATGTATTCGACAACGCAATCGTTTCGTTCTCAAAGGACTATGCCGACCAAACCGAGCGCGACCATGCAGAACTTCGATCAGCAATCGATTCCGGTCGAGTGGAAGCGCTCGAAGGGATTTGACCGTTAGCTAGCGGAGCTGCCTCGAAGATCGGCGAGAACTGCTGCAGCAGCGCGACGCCCAGAGAACAGTGCTCCCTGAATGGAAGCGGTGTCTCGATGATCGCCACAGACGTAGCGTCCCCCGCCTGCACGAACGGTTCGGCGCGGATCAAGCGGTGGCAGTTGAAGCGGCTGTCCATGAGGGATGACATCTACACGGAGTGTCTCCCACGAAGTTGACCCCGGATGCCATTGCTTTAGCTGCGTTCGAACAGAAGACTCAAGATCCGGCATCAGTGCAGCGGGGCCTGGAATCGCTGCGACACACAGCGAGCGGCCAACGGGGGCATACTCAGGAGCGACTTCGCTCAAGATCGCCAGATTCTTCAGAGGCCCCGATTGGGCACCGTCAAGCAAAATCTTTTTATTCCGCAACGGATCAAGAGACGCATCGAACCAAATCGCCGCAACTGGGCGTGAACCTGGATCGGGCAACTTGAGTAGATCTGATGCAGTCGGTCCTTGCGTCGCGACTACGACCACTCGTGAGGTGATGTGCTCTCCGTCAGCAAGAAGAACTGACGAGCCATCCAGTCCAATAACTTTTCGGTTGCATTGCACGACTCCGTCCGGGAGCGGGCCGGCCATTCGTTCGCTCAGTGAACCCATTCCCATTGCCGGAACGGCACTATCGCCAACAGCCAGCATGCGGAAGATGACCTCGAACCGTCGAGATGACACCTCAAGTTCGGGGTCGAGTTGAATTCCACTGAAGAGGGGTTGCAGGAACTGTTTGATAAATCGTTCCGAGAAACCCAATTGAGCGATCTTCGCCTGCGTGGACATGTCAGAGCGGCGGAGGATTTGGGGGACAGATCCCCGTCGGACGGACGCGATCAGTTTGAGTAAACGAAGCTTGTCGGCGAGAGAACCTACAGAGGAAGTTACGGTCGACGGCAGGTCTCTGGGGCTTCGAAGGGGGTCGCCAATTGTCGTAAACTTGGTGCCGTTCCAGATCGCGGCTCCTGCTTGAAAGCGGCGCAATTGGAGGGCGTCCATGTCGAACCAGCGGGAAAGTTCGGGATAGGCCGTGAGGAGTAGTTGAAAGCCTCGATCAAGTCGGAAGCCATCGACCACGTCGCTGCGAACTCGGCCGCCGACTCCATCTGAAGCTTCGAGCACACGAACGCTAAGTCCCGCTGTGGTCAGAGTACGTGCGCAGGCCAATCCCGCCAGTCCTGCTCCCACAATGACTACGTCTTCGCTCACTCGCAGAAGGATAGTGATGGTGGGGAGAGAGGTCGTACGCAGGGCGAACCCCACATGCATCGGTGAGACTCGTACGATTCACAGATGAACATCGACGTGGGCAGCGATCTCGATGGCTGATCGAGATCCTTCCGGACGACGGATTCTTGGACGTTCCTCGAACGAGGAACAAGAACAGAGGGGCCCCACAGCGGGCATTGCGGCACGACCCATCATTGGGCGCAGCTCCAGGCTTTTGGACGAACGGGGCAACTCGGAGTTGCGAGCTGGTCCGAACGGCCATCCTCTCTCACCTCCTGCTGCGGTGTCGGGGCGAAAATTTCGACGTCGTTTGCGAACAGTGATTGCGCTTTGTTTGGCGTTAGCGCTCTTGCTTCCGGCAAGTGCCTTCATGTTCGGCTGGTGGCAGTTCTCCCGCCTTCCAACCGTAAATGTTGCTTCCGTCTTGAGCCCGCGCGGCTCTCGGCATGGCACCAACTACTTAATTGTGGGCACTGATTCTCGAGCCGGGATTTCAAGCAACGATCCGAATGCCGGGGCGTTTCTCTCCGGTGAGGTTTCCGGTGCCCGAACCGACACGATCATGGTGCTCCATATTGACGGCGGAACGACCCAACTCGCATCAGTTCCTAGGGATTTATGGGTGACTGATCCGGTGACGGGACAGAAGGGACGCATTAACGCAACCTTCGCGAATGGGCCCTCGAATCTGATCAAAGCCGTGGAAGAACTTGGCATCCCTGTTGATCACTATCTCGAGATCAATTTTGTGAGTTTTGGAAAACTGGTTGATTCCGTCGACGGAATCACCATCGACATTCCCTTTCCAGCGAAAGACGATCACTCTGGTTTATCTCTTCCGAAAGCGGGACGAACCCACCTCAACGGGGTCCAGGCGCTTGCTTACGTGCGCAGCCGCTACTACGAGGAATTGGTTGATGGGAAGTGGCGAGTTGACGGCACCGCCGACATTGGCAGAACCGAACGGCAACGAGCGTTCCTTACTGCTTTGATGCACAAGGTCGCTGGTGAACGCAATCCACTACACCTAATGCAGCTCCCCGGCTCCTTGGGCTCCGGAATGAAACGGGACACAACATTTGGGTATTTCGATGCGTTACGTCTTGGATGGACAATGAAGGACGAGTCGCCTGAGCCTGTCGCTCTTCCGGTAACACCACGCCGAACATCGGGTGGCGCTGATGTGCTCGAACTGCAAGCATCCTCGACAGCAGTGATCGCTGCTTTGAGCTCCTAGATCATCAATGAGCGAAAAATACGATCTCGCTCGTAACGCCCTTAGTCAGAAACGCTAAGCAGGACATGGTCTGGCTTGGTGGCTGCCGACTCGAAGACCTCAAACGCATTCTCGACAATTCCTACAAGTTCGGGGTGATCGCGAAATTGCCGAGGGTCTAGACGTCTCAACCGCGCAAGCGCTGCAGAGACATCATCAAAATCAAGCCATCCTTTGTGCCCCCAACCAAATCGTGCGAGAAGTTGATCCAGAGTGTCACCCCTGAGGTGTCGTTCAGCGAGTGTGAGTAACTCTCGACCGCGAGCGAGACGCCGCGACTCGGTGGCGTGCCATCCGAGGTGGGGGAGACCACGCCTCAGCGCGTCAGGAAATTGGATCGACCTCGTTGGAGTGAGCCATGGAGCCATAAGAACCCGGTACCAGTCGACGAGGTACGTGTCTTCGCACGCCCGATACCACTCCTCTGGAGAGGAAACGACAAGCGAGGCGAGGTAGTCATGGACAACCGGGTCGACGCCGTCCCAGAGACGCACCGCACGGTCTCGCACTGCGACTAATCCTTCAGGGCTTCGAAGTCGACGCTCGAAATCGTGGTGAAAGGAAATGGCGTCGAGCATCCACGACTGGCTAGTGACTGCCATGAACTCGACTCCCTCCTCATTGACCAAGAGCCATTTTCGCGGCGCCGGTGACTCAGGTCGCGGATGCTTTGGTGGGCGAGTTCAGAAGGTACACGAGTGCGTCGAGCACAGGAGTCAGCGGCGGCGTGGCGAGTGCTTCGATCGATTCGAGTTCACAGAAGACCCCGGTACCGTCGACTCTCCCGTGGAGGGTCATGAGTAGCGAGCAGGAAGGCCCCCCGTCGAATCGGACGATGACTTCGAGAATCTCGTTAGAGCGGTCCACGTGACCGATGCCTCCCAATCCAGCGGCCGCATCGAGGAGTCGCTGGTAGGCCTCGTCGGCGGGAGCTTCGATCAAGATCGTGTCACCATCGTGGCTCGCTGCCACAGGCGCAACTGCGTCGCTGATCCGCGACATCGGTTTCGACCTAGAAGCGGTTTTCGAACCTAACTCCAGATTGTTCTTACTAAATTCAGCGAGAACGACTGCATACGCTTCAGTGAGAATTGCTGGATCTAAAGAGGGACCGCCGGAAGCGATGTCGAGAGTTGCAACATCTGGATGATGCTGTCGCATGAGGTCGAAGTAAGTCGTGCGGATGCTTTTCGCTGACGACTCCGGAGTAGCTCCTAGGATCGCAAGCGCGTCATGAAAATTCAACGCTTACCGAGCGTTCTCGGAACAGTGAGAAACGCTGCGAGCAGGGTCGAGAATCGGGCGGGGTCGATCACGCCGGTTAATTCTCGTGCGGAGTGCATCGAAAGTTGTGCCACTCCGATATCGATAGTGGGAATTCCCAATTGAGCCGAAGTGATGGGGCCGATAGTGGATCCACACGGCATGTCGTTTCGAGAGACGAACGCCTGCATGGGAATCTCGTACTTTTCCGCTAGGGCGAGCATGTGAGCAGCGCCGGGAGCATCAGTTCCGTAGCGAGCGTTGGCGTTCCATTTCAAGACTGGTCCTGCATCGAGGAAGACCTGATGGTCGGGTTCGTGACGCTCGGGCCAGTTCGGATGAGTCGCGTGCGCACCATCTGCAGACACACACATCGACGCGGCCAGTGACGCAAACCAATCGTCGCGGGTCAGGCCGGCTGCAAGACAAATTCTCTCGAGAGCCGCCGGGAGAAGCTGTCCGGCTGCGCCACTTGCCGTTCCACTTCCAACTTCTTCATGATCGAAGAGGCAGAGAACCGGCACTGAAGTGAAGTCTTCGACAGAACTGCTCTCAAGTGCAACGAGACCCGCGTGGCAGGAGAGCAAGTTGTCGAGTCGGCCAGAGGCGAACATCGAACCGTCCACTCCGAGTCGGGCAGGCGGTGTGAGGTCGTGGGTCATGAGATCCCACGCGCTGATCGATGAAGCAGGGACCGCGAGTTGCTGCGCCAGCCATTCACGAAAGCCAGGGACCGAGTCTGGCATCGAACTCCAGACAGGTTGCAAATGACGTTGCGGGTCGAGACGCAGTCCGTCGGCTGTCACCGATCGATCAAGGTGGATGGCCAACTGCGGCACGCGCAGGAGTGGCTCGTTGACATGGAGAAGTCGGGTCTCGGTTGATCCGTCGCTATTGATCAGGGAGATGCGCCCGGAGAGACCCAAGTCGCGGTCGAACCAGGAATTGAGAAGCACACCTCCATAGATCTCGACTCCAAGTTGTGCCATCCCCGCTGAACGATGATCGGGCCGAGGTCGCAACCGGAGATTCGGAGAGTCGGTATGGGCGCCGATAATCCGGAAGCCATTCCGAGGGTCGGCCCCATCGGCAGACGCCCACGCCACGAGAGCTCCGCCTCGACGCAGGAAATATCTGCCTGGCTCTTGTGGCCATGGAGAGGTTTCTTCGATGGCAATAAAGCCAAGCCGTTGAAGACGCTCTGAGACGATCGCGACAGCGTGATACGGCGAGGGAGACGCCTGTATGAAGGCGGCGAGGTCGGTGATGTGGCTCTCGGGGTCGTGATTGGGCCTCTGCACGCTGAAGACCTTACCGGGGCTGATCTGGGGCCGTCCTGCGCTCAGACTCTCATGAGAGCTTCGACGGAAGGAGAGGGCCCTTCTCCGTGTACGATTCACCTTCGCTCAGGGGCCAGCGTCGTCCCCATCGTGAGCATGCCATCACCACGGATCTCAACCCAACGGGTTGGCTCTGCTGGTCCACGCAACGCAGGAAGACGTATGTCAACACTTCGCCCGTCGGGGCTCCCCAATGCACAGGGTCTCTACGACCCCCGATTTGAACACGATGCCTGTGGCGTCAATTTCGTCGTGCATATGAAAGGCGATCGCAGTCATCAGATTGTGCGCCATGGTCTAGGCGCGCTTTGCAACATGGATCATCGCGGTGCCGCAGGATCAGAGGTCAATACCGGCGACGGCGCCGGCATCCTTCTGCAGATACCCGACAAGTTCTTCCGATCCGTTGTTCCCTTCGACCTTCCACCAGAAGGCGACTATGCAACCGGACTCGCCTTCCTTCCATCTGACTCTGCAAAGGCTTTGGCGGTTCAATCGGCAATTGAGTCGATTTTCGTCGAAGAAGGACTGACAGTCCTCGGATGGAGAGAAGTTCCAGTTGACGACTCCATGATCGGGTCGCAAGCGAAGGGTGTCGAGCCTTCCTTCTTCCAACCTTTCATTGTTGGTGAGGGCCTCCATGGGCTGACGCTCGATCGTCGCGTGTACATCGCTCGCAAACGTGCGGAGATCGAACTCGGCTCCCTCAGCGATGGAGGTGTGTACTTCCCGTCGCTTTCGAGTCGCACATTCATCTACAAGGGAATGCTCACAACCACGCAACTTGGAGCGTTTTTCACAGATCTCAACGATCCTCGAGTCGAATCAGCGTTAGCTCTCGTTCATTCGCGCTTCTCAACGAATACCTTCCCTTCGTGGCCGTTGGCCCATCCGTTCCGATTCATCGCTCACAACGGCGAAATCAATACGGTGCAAGGAAATCGCAACTGGATGCGAGCACGCGAAGCACTGCTGCACTCAGATCTCCTGCCTGGCGACCTCGATCGAATCTTCCCAATCTGCACGCCTGAAGCCTCTGACTCAGCGACGTTCGATGAGGTACTCGAGCTTTTACATATGGGCGGCTACGACCTTCCGCACGCAGTGCTCATGATGGTTCCTGAAGCTTGGGAACATCAGCCCTCGATGCCGCGAGCAAAACGCGACTTTTACCGCTATCACGCGTCACTTATGGAGCCATGGGACGGTCCCGCATCCATTGCGTTCACCGATGGCACTGTGATCGGCGCTGTTCTCGACCGAAACGGGCTTCGCCCGTCGCGATATTGGGTGACGACCGATGATCTCGTGATCATGGCTTCAGAAGTTGGGGTCATCGATATCGATCCCGCCCGAGTCGTACAAAAGGGCCGCCTGCGACCAGGTCGCATGTTCCTTGTCGACACGGAACAGGGTCGGATCATTGACGACGAGGAGATCAAATCTCACCTCGCCGAACGTCATCCATATGGCGATTGGCTGTCTGCAAACCAGATCGAACTGCACTCACTCGCCTCGCAATCGCACACACTGATGCCGCACGACTCAGTGGTGAAGCGTCAGCAGCTCTTTGGATACACCTACGAGGAAATGAAGCTCATCTTGGAGCCCATGGCCAAGAACGGGCTTGAGCCACTTGGCTCGATGGGGACCGATACTCCGATTGCTGTCCTCTCTTCGCGCTCCCGACTTCTGTTCGATTACTTCGCACAGCTTTTTGCGCAGGTAACGAATCCACCGCTTGACGCAATCCGAGAAGAGCTCGTCACCGCTATCAGTGGGACGTTGGGACCTGAGGGCAATCTGCTGAACCCGCAGCCTTCGTCCTGCCGTCAGATTGTTATTGAACGCCCCATTCTCGACAACAACGAACTCCGCACCCTTGTGCATATTGCTGATCACGAAGGCGCATCAGATTTTCGTACTGTGGTGATTCCTTGTCTGTATCCAGTGACCGCTGGGGGAGAAGGACTCAAGAAGGCACTTGCAAATGTGCGACGCCTCGCTACCGACGCGATCGAGGCGGGAGCGACCATGCTCGTCCTGTCAGATCGTGGCGCCGACGCTGAGATGGCTCCAATTCCTTCTCTGCTCTTTACGAGTGCGGTCCATCATCATTTGATCGGACAAAAGACGCGCACTCGTGTCGGACTCATCGTGGAAGCCGGAGATGCGCGAGAAGTGCATCACATGTGCCTTCTGATTGGTTACGGCGCTGCCGCGATCAATCCTTACCTTGCCTTCGAAACGATCGAGGATCTGATCGCCGAGGGTCGCAGCGAGATGAACGATCCGATCAAAGCGATCGCCAACTACATCAAATCTTCAAGTAAGGGCGTCTTGAAGGTCATGTCGAAAATGGGCATCTCGACGGTTGCCTCATATACCGGTGCTCAGATATTCGAGGCCATTGGACTGGCACACGATCTTGTCGACGAGTACTTCAGTGGCACCGTGAGTCGTCTTGGAGGAATCGGACTCGACGAGATTGCCGAGGAAGTTGCTGCCCGGCACCGCTTGGCGAATCCGACGAATCCCACGGAGCGAGCACACCGTTCACTTGAGGCCGGGGGCGAATACCAGTGGCGTCGCGAAGGCGAGTACCACCTCTTTAACCCTGAGACGGTTTACAAACTCCAACATTCGACACGTTCGGGTCGTTACGACGTATTCAAGGAATACACCGCACGCGTGAATGACCAATCGAAGGATCTTGCGACACTGCGCGGACTTTTCGAACTCGACTTTGGAGCACGTCCCTCGGTTCCGCTCGATGAAGTTGAACCAGTTAGCGCAATTGTCAAGCGTTTCTCCACAGGCGCGATGTCGTACGGTTCGATTTCTGCCGAAGCGCATGAAAATTTGGCTATCGCCATGAACCGGATTGGCGGTAAGTCCAATACCGGAGAGGGCGGCGAAGACGCAGAGCGCTTTCTACCGCTAGCGAATGGCGATTCGAAGCGTTCTGCAATCAAGCAGGTTGCATCTGGAAGATTCGGTGTAACAAGCGAATACCTCGTGAATGCCGATGACCTTCAGATCAAGATGGCGCAAGGCGCGAAGCCAGGCGAGGGTGGACAACTCCCTGGACACAAGGTGTACCCATGGGTGGCGAAGACTCGCCATTCCACTCCTGGGGTAGGACTTATCTCACCACCTCCGCATCACGATATTTACTCAATTGAGGATCTGGCCCAACTCATCCACGACCTCAAGAACGCCAACAATGAGGCACGCGTTCACGTGAAGTTGGTATCAGAAGTTGGTGTCGGAACAGTCGCGGCTGGTGTTTCGAAGGCTCACGCCGATGTTGTCCTGATTTCTGGACACGATGGTGGCACCGGAGCTTCACCGCTGACCTCCCTGAAACACGCTGGCGCGCCGTGGGAACTCGGACTTGCAGAGACTCAGCAGACACTTTTGCTGAACAAGCTTCGCGACCGGATCGTTGTGCAGGTCGACGGCCAACTCAAAACTGGTCGCGACGTCATCGTCGCTGCGCTCCTCGGAGCTGAAGAATTCGGATTCGCCACGGCGCCGCTCGTGGTCTCGGGCTGCATCATGATGCGTGTCTGCCATCTCGACACGTGTCCAGTTGGTGTCGCCACCCAAAATCCTGAGTTGCGGGCTCGTTTCTCCGGCAAACCCGAATTCGTTGTCAACTTCTTTGAATTCATCGCCGAAGAAGTGCGGGAACTCCTGGCCGAACTTGGTTTCCGAAACCTCGACGAGGCGATCGGACAGGTCGAATTGATCGACGCCGTGAAAGCTGTCGACCACTGGAAGGCCTCCGGTCTCGATCTCTCACCGATCCTGTATCTCCCAGAAATCGCCAAGGATGCAAGTCGCCGTTGCACAGAGAATCAGGATCACGGTCTTGACCTTGCGCTTGACAACGAACTGATCCGACAGGCTGCGCCAGCGCTCGATCGGCGTGAGCGTGTAGAAATCGCGTCCCCAATTCGCAATGTGAATCGGACCGTCGGAACGATGCTCGGCGCTGAGCTCACGAGGCGGTTCGGCGGCGAAGGTCTTCCCGACGACACGATCACGATCGCGTTCGAGGGATCTGCTGGTCAAAGTTTCGGCGCTTTCATCCCGAAGGGGATCACTCTGAGGCTCGAAGGTGACGCTAACGACTACATCGGTAAAGGTCTGTCAGGCGGCCGGATCATTGTTCGTCCGTCGAAGAGTGCAACCTTTGCTGCGGAAGACAACATCATCGCTGGCAACGTCGTGCTTTACGGCGCAACGCAAGGGGAGATGTTCCTTCGGGGCATCGTCGGCGAACGTTTCTGTGTCCGCAATAGTGGCGCGGTCGCTGTCGTTGAAGGCCTGGGTGACCACGGCTGCGAGTACATGACTGGTGGCCGAGTCGTGGTCCTCGGACCAACGGGCCGGAATTTTGGCGCGGGAATGTCGGGAGGTTTGGCGTTCGTCTATGACCCCGACAGCACATTCCTCCTTCGAGTGAATCCGGAGATGATCGACCTCGATCCGCCTGACCGCGACGATCTTGAATGGCTCCGTGACCGCATTGAGCGTCACCGTCAAGAAACTGGTTCGGTCGTCGCTGCCGAGATGTTGGCGTCATGGGCCGAGTTCGGCAGCAATTTCGTCAAGGTCATTCCGAAAGATTTCAAGCGGGTGCTTGAGGCTGAACGCAAGGCGATCGCCGAAGGCACTGACCCTGTTGATGCGGTCATGGCCGCAGCGAGAGGATGAGACGGGAGCATCATGGGTGATTCAAGTGGTTTTCTAAAGCATGACCGTGAGCTGCCTTCGCGCCGCGAGGTTCCGGTTCGCCTTCGTGATTGGCGTGAGGTCTATGAAGACTTCCCGATCGCCAAGGTCCGAGAACAGGCGAGTCGCTGTATGGATTGCGGCATTCCGTTCTGCAATAACGGTTGTCCACTAGGGAATCTGATTCCCGATTGGAACGATCTCGTTTTCCGTGATCGTTGGCGAGATGCAATTGATCGCCTTCACGCGACAAACAATTTCCCTGAGTTCACCGGGCGACTTTGCCCAGCTCCTTGCGAAGCAGCATGTGTTGTCGGCATTAACCAAGATCCGGTGACGATCAAACAGGTTGAGGTCGAAATTATCGACCGTGCTTGGTCCGAAGGCTGGATTGAGCCCCAGCTAGCGACGGTGCGCACGGGTAAACGAGTGGCGGTTATCGGCTCCGGTCCCGCCGGTCTGACCTCGGCTCAGCAACTCGCTCGGGCGGGCCACGACGTTGTGGTGTTCGAACGTGCCGATCGCCCTGGCGGCCTTCTTCGTTACGGCATTCCCGAGTTCAAGATGGAGAAAAGCCATCTCGATCGACGTCTTGCTCAACTCGAAGCGGAAGGTGTCGAATTCCGTTGCAACAGCAACGTGGGTTTCGATATCACTGGCGAACAGTTACGCGAGCAATTCGACGCTGTTGTGCTTGCAGGGGGAGCGACTGCGGCACGGGATCTCTCGATCCCTGGACGCGAGTTCGGAGGCATCCATCAGGCCATGGAGTTCCTCCCATTGGCGAACCGTGTGCAAGAAGGCGACCTTGATCGCAGTCCCATCCATGCGGAAGGCAAACGGGTCGTCATTATCGGAGGCGGCGACACCGGTGCAGATTGTCTCGGAACCTCACACCGGCAAGGTGCAGAGTCTGTGCACCAGTTCGAGATCATGCCTCGGCCGTCTGACTCGCGACCCGAAGCGAACCCGTGGCCAACCTGGCCGATCGTGTACCGCACTTCCTCTGCCCATGAAGAAGGCGGAGAGCGCGTCTACGCCGTCAACACGTTGGAGTTCCTCGGCGATGAGCACGGCAATCTGCGTGGTCTTCGCGCTGTTGAAGTCGTCTCTGAGGTTGTCGACGGACGTCCGGGCTTCGTACCGATCGAAGGGTCCGAGTTCGAGCTTCCTTGTGAGCTGGTGTTTTTGGCCATGGGCTTCGTCGGAGCTGAACAGGGCGGTCTGCTCGACCAGCTCGGTGTCACCATTGATGAACGTGGCAATGTGGCACGCGATGAGGCATGGGCGACCAATGT
>WLMU01000001.1 GCA_009700115.1 Actinomycetota bacterium | reverse complement strand
TTCGCAAGCATCAGCGGGGCTCCAAACACACTCGAGACATAGTGCGAACGAGTACCGATGTTGATGACTTGGTCCCACGCCTCAATCGGAAGTTCCCAGAACTTTTTTCCTAGCCACGGGACCAGGTCGGGCGCTGAATACACGTTGTTGACCAGCACATCGAGGCGTCCGTGTTCTTTTTCAACGCGTTCAAATACTGCCTTCACATGCGCGTCATTGTGATGATCGCAAGCGATCGCAATTCCGTGTCCGCCCAGTTCATCGATCTGTGCGGCGGTCTCGCCCACCGTGCCCGGGATCATTCCCGCGTCGACGGTTCTTCCCGTCACGTACACCGTGAAACCAGCGGCTCCCAGTTCAAGAGCGATTCCCTTGCCGATTCCGCGACTGGCGCCGGTGACGACTGCGACCTTTTCTGACCCCATGACACTCCCCCAGGAACGGGGAGCGTGACCTTCCATAGCGTCGTCCCCGTAAGCGACGCCGCCGAAAGTGTAGTTACAGGCCACGTGTCGATACATCAAGCGCACGTCAGCGGGACGATGACTACCCTCAACACATGACTCAGCATGATCTCGTCATCCGCAATGGGACGATCGTCGACGGCACTGGCCGTTCACGTTTTCTCGGTGATCTCGCTATCAACGACGGCACCATTACCGCTATCGGCGAAGTCCTCGGACGAGGCACGACCGAACTAGATGCCACCGGTCTCCTCGTGACTCCTGGATGGGTCGACATCCACACGCACTATGACGGCCAAGTGAGTTGGGATCCCTACCTCACGCCATCTTCGTGGCAAGGCGTCACCACCGCCGTCATGGGAAATTGCGGTGTGGGATTCGCTCCGGTCGCACCTGATCGTCATGACTGGCTTATCGAAGTCATGGAAGGTATCGAAGACATCCCCGGCACCGCGCTTCACGAGGGAATCACTTGGGAGTGGGAGTCTTTCCCCGAGTACCTCGACAGCATCGACAGCACACCGCACGCCATCGACTTCGCCGCGCAGATCGGTCACGCTGCGATTCGTGGCTATGTGATGGGCGACCGCGGTGCAGATCATGCCGAGCGCGCTACAGCAGATGAGATTGCGCAGATGGGCTCAATCGCAGCTGATGCAATTCGCGCCGGCGCACTTGGCTTCACAACCTCGCGCACCGTTGCCCACAAGTCCGCTGATGGCCGCCACACCCCAAGCCTCACTGCCTCGCGAGAAGAACTTGTCGGAATTGCGCGTGCTATCGGGGCCACAGGCAAAGGTGTTCTCGAAATCGTCGCCGATCTCTTCGACCTTGATGTTGAATTTGCGCTGATTCGAGAGATGGCCGAAGTCAGCGGTCGGCCAATTTCGGTCTCTCTCCTGCAACGACCCGAGTTCGCTCCCGACGAATACCGCAAGATCCTTGGACTCATAGCGTCCGCCAACGAGGACGGCTTACGCATCACCGGACAAGTTGCCGCTCGACCGGTTGGACTCATCATGTCTCTCGAAGGTCGCGTCAACCCGCTGTTGCCGTCTGCGACCTATCAGTCGCTTCTAAGTCTTGACCATAGTGATCGCGTTGCTGCGCTTACCGTCTCGAAAACCCGAGCGACGATCATCGCTGAGGTTGAAGCCACTGGCGGAGACATGAACGGGCTGGCCAGCACAATGTTCGCACTGAGCGATCCAATTCGCTACGACCAATCACTCGATGAGCGTCTCGATATCGCTGGCGCATACGACACACTCATGTCAGACAATGGCAATGGTCGCATTTATGTTCCCGTAATGAACTTCGTCGAGGGAAATCTAAAAGCGACTCGCGAAATGATCGCTCACCCCAACACTGTTCCCGGTCTGGGTGATGCGGGCGCCCATTGCACAATGATCTGCGACGCCAGCTTTCCAACATGGATGTTGCAGTACTGGGGCCGCGACGTTGCATCCTCAGAGAAATTCGAAATTGAGTGGCTCGTTAAACAACAAGCCCATGACACCGCTCAGGCGGTCGGCCTTGACGATCGAGGAACTCTCGAAGAGGGCAAACGAGCCGACGTCAACCTGATCGATTTCGAAATGCTTTCCGTCGGTGTTCCGGAGATGTTGCACGACCTCCCGGCAAACGGGAAACGCTTGGTCCAACGTGCGGCGGGCTACCGATCCACGATTGTTGCCGGCTCAGTCGTAATGAAAGACGGAGTTCCGACAGGCGAGCTACCCGGCCGCCTCATCCGCGGTGCTCAATCTTCTCCGAAGGCCTGATGACACAGATAGTGCAAATCAGTCGCTCTCAGCGAGGAGAAGCGATTGCCACGACAAGTCGCGCCTTCTGGCCCGATCCACTTTTTGGTTTCTTCGCGAAAGACCCCGGCCAGGAACATCGAATCCTTCCGATTTTCCTCGGCGCCCTGTTACGAGACTGCATGGAGCACGGTCAGGTGTGGGGCGCTGTTGACGGCCATCGCCTGGTCGGTTCGGCTTCTTGGCTTCCCCCCGGCGGGACACCGCGATCCAAAGGGCGCGAGTTCCGTATTTACGCAGCCTGCGCTCGGGCGCTACTGACAGGACGGAACCGACGAACGGGAATCAAGCTTCTCACTGCCGTCGAGAATGCCCATCCGCAGCAACCGCATTGGTACCTCGCGCTTCTTGGCGTCGACCCCACTCGACAGCGCCAAGGCGTAGGGCGCGAACTTCTCATGCCAGTGCTGAATCGTTGCGATCGCGAGATTGAGGCGGCCTACCTTGAAACCCAAAAGCCGGAGAACCTTCCGTTCTACGAACGATTTGGCTTCGAGGTTCTCAACGAAATCAGTGTTCCCGGCAGTCCTCCGGTGTGGCTGATGTGGCGAGACCCAGATCCTTCACGTCTTGAGTAATTCGTTCAGCGCAGCGTTCGGCTGAACCCGTGACAGGATCTCCCGGTGGACGTTCAGACCTTTTGTCGAGTGTGTAACGCGATGTGCGGTCTCGTCGTAACGGTCGAGGACAAAGTCATCGTGAAAATTAGGGGCGACGAGTCACACGCCCTCTCACGTGGATACACATGTGCGAAGGGACGCTCACTCGGTGTTCTCCATCATGACGATCGCCGTCTCGATCAACCTTCCACTGGACGAGGTGACTCACGGACATTCTCCGAATGGGAACACGAGCTTGACGACATCGCCGATCGAGTCTCTGCATCATTAAACGAATTCGGACCAGATTCGATCGCCATGTATTTAGCGAGCGGTTCCGCCTTCGACACCGCAGGGCGTCGTTCTGCAGAACGGTTCCTTTCGCTTCTCGGATCGAAACAGAAATACACCGCAACGACAATCGACACACCGAGCAAACCCCTGATTGCCGAACTAGTCGGAGGCTGGTCAGGCCTCACTCCCCTCTGGGATCATGATTCATCGAAACTGCTTCTGCTTTTCGGCAGCAACCCTGTCGTCTCTCATGGCCATTCGAATGCAATGCCGGATCCCGTTCGACGGTTTCGTGAGTTTCAAGAAGGCGGTGGCGCACTTTGGGTGATTGATCCGCGTCGCACGGAGACTGCCGCACTCGCTGATCGCCATCTACAGATTCGACCCGGATCGGATTGGCTCGTCCTCGGCTGGCTCGTGCGACGACTGTTAGAGGAGCATCCAGCAGCGTCAACCCTCGATCAACGCGCAACTGGTGCCGAGTCGCTAACGAACATAGTCGCCCTGTTTGACGATCAACTCGTATCCACTTCCTGCGACGTTGCGATCGATTCGCTCGAAGCACTTCTCGATGCGGTGTTGTCGGCCAGTCGAGTCAGCGCGCTCACCGGCACTGGCGTTTCCATGTCGGCAACCGCGAATGTCACCGAGTATCTCTTATGGGCACTCCACATCGTCACCGACTCTTATGACGCCCCAGGAGGAATGTGGTTTAACCCTGGGTACCTCCTGAGGCTCGACCAACGAGACCTACCTGTTTCCGATGGCACCCCAGCGCCTGGCCCCAAGAGTCGACCAGATCTCCCGCGCCGATTTGGCGAGTACCCCTGCTCGGCGCTTGTCCCTGAAATCGAGGCCGGCAACATCACAACGCTCATCGTCGTCGGGGGAAATCCCGTGACGGCTTTGCCCGATCGAGACAGAACCATTGCCGCCTTGTCTTCGCTCTCCACTCTTGTGGTTATCGACGTTCTTCCCACCGAAACGACTGATCTGGCGAGCCATGTTCTCCCCGCTGTCGACCAACTCGAACGCGCTGATCTGACATGGTTGCTTGATTCGTTCCAACTCGCCGTAGCGGCGCAATTCACCAAGGCCGTCGTTCAGCCACTCCATGAACGACGCCCTGTGTGGTGGATGTTGGCGCAACTCGCAAACCGACTTGAACTCGACCTACTCCCCCGCGACGTCGAGCTCAACGATGAAACCGAGACGCGACTGCTCATGCATCTCGTCGATCGAAGCCTCGATCCTCAATCACTCATGAGTTCACCATCGCTCACCATTGCTTCAGGTGCCGTTTATGGATGGGTGACTGCCAGGGTCTTGTCGTCTGGGAAATGGCGCTTGGGTGTTCCCACTCTTCAAGCAGACATTGCGCACCTTCTGAAGAACCCACCACAACAGGGCTCGTCAGTTTTATTGCCCAGCCGCCGGCTCAAACTCATGAACTCGCAATTTCGAGAAATCGTTCCACCGGGCGGGACGCTGGAACAACCGGCGATCTATGCATCGCCCTCGGCCGTCGCCGCTCTTGGACGATCAGAACGCGCAACGGTGACCTCTCCATTCGGCTCAGTTACGGCTCGACTGCTAGCTGATCCAACGTTGCGAGACGATTCGATCGTCTTGACTCATGGTTGGGGAGACGCAAACGTTTGCGCGCTAACGAGTGCCGCTACCGGCATTGACTCGCTTACGGGAATGGTCCTGCAGTCGGGGCTCGAAGTGGAACTTCAGGCCGCGGACTGAGAGTTACGGCTTTGCTGCCGCCATGCCACCGCTGATGATGGCTTTCCACTGAGCGAGATCGCGCTCATCGGCAAGACGGCCCGTACGGGTGACGACATCAACGTCTGGCGACATCGCCCGGAGCGCGCCAGCCGTGGCCTTTTCCTTCGGGATGTACTTGAACGGATCGAAGTTGTAATGCTTCATGGCATTCTCGTACGAAATCTTGTTGATCGTCGCGTCGTCGTACCCGGCGAGAGTCTTCAAGAGCTCTTCCGGAGCATTCGGCCAGGTTCCGTCGGAATGTGGATAGTCGGATTCCCAGCACACGTTGTCGAGATTGAAGTGATTAAAAAGCTGCGGGCCAACAGTCTCTTTAATGAAGCACACCAAGATGTGATCGTTGAAGATCTGGGTTGGGCCACCGGTCTTGGAAAAGTCGTGGTCGATCCAACCGCCATGTCGATCGTTGACATGCTCGGCGCGCCACAGGAAATAGGGAATCCAGCCGATATCGCCCTCGGTCAGTGAGAACTTGAGAGTCGGGAAGCGCTCCCAGAACGTCGCCCAAATGAGGTCGACGAGTGTGTACACCGTTCCAGCTGAGGACAATGTCATCGCAACGCCAGCGGGCGCATCAGCTGACGTCGCTGCGCTCTTCGACGATGAACCAAGGTGACACGCAATGACCGTTTCGGTCTCGACGCATGCTGCGAACAGAGGATCCCATGCTCCCGAATGAATCGAAGGCATGTTCAAGGCCGCGGGATTCTCAGAGAACGTGACGGCGTGACATCCCTTCGCTGCAAGACGACGTACTTCTGCTGCCGCTTGCTCGACATCCCAAAGCGGAAGAATTCCGCAAGGAATGAATCGCCCGGGGTACGCGCCACACCATTCATCGATGTGCCAGTCGTTGTACGCCTTGATCATGATCTCGTTGATAGCCAGATCGGGCCCCTGGTTAAGTACCTGCCCTGAGAAACCAGTCCAGTTCGGGAAGTTCAATCCTGCGAGTTGTCCGCCGGCATTCATGTCGCGAACTCGCTCATGAACGTCCCAACAACCTGGTCGCATCTGGTCATAGCGAGATGCATCGATGTTGTAGTACTCGCGCGGCTTCCCGGCGACGGCATTCAATCCAAGGTTGCGGCCCTTGATGTCGCCGTACCACCACTGCTCAATGCCGTTTTCGTCGGTAACGACTCGCGGTGCGAACTCTTTATATTTCGCCGGCACATGTGCGTCGAACATGTTGGCCGGTTCGGCGATGTGATCGTCAACACTGACCAGAATGAGATCGTCGGCATTCATCAGATTCCCCCTCGATTGACCAAGGCTTTCGCCCCAATCTGTTCAGCCTATGCCTAGTAGCGCAACGATGAAGGGCCAGAGGCCCCTATGGGAATCCTCTGGCCCTCTCGTCGTGCTTGTGCCGTGCCCAGCGGGAATCAGTGCCCCGGACGCGGTCCTTCGGATTGGATGATCTCGATCAGATATCCGTCGGGATCGGAAACGAACCCAACGATGACTGGCCAGCGCTCAAGTCGCTCTGGCTTCATGTGGGATTCATAGCCAGCGGCAACAGCCTTTTCCCATGTCGCAACTGCATCATCAACGTAGATGTAGACCTTCCACAGCGCTCGGCCATGATCGATCGGCTGCGGGGTTTGCGTGGGATTGAACTTGGCCAGCTGGAGCCGGCCTCCGTGTTCGCCCTCTGCCCCGGCGAGATGCACCTCATGCACGTTCGGGATTTCGGTGCGACCATGTTCGACGAGACCCATGATCTCTGTGTAGAACCGAACCGATTCTTCAAGATCGTTCACTGCGATACAGAACTGACCAACTGTTGAACCCATCATTCCCCCTTAAGTAACGAACTGTTGGGGGCAAGGTAGCGGAAATAGCGAGGGTCATGCCCAGCAACGCGCTTTTGACGGACACACCACCTCAGCGAGATCTCGAATTGCTGTGTCAACCTTGCCTGATCGAGGCAGTGCTAATCGTCTGCAACCAAGGACAGAGGACCAAATGCCAAATCACCCAAGAGTCGATGCCGAACGCTATGCCGAAGGCGTAGCCAAATATCGGGAGATCTACGGACCTGATTTGCCGCTGGCTGAACACGGGTCTTCCGACTTTTTCGACCTCATGATGGGCCACCTTTTCGGCGAAGTCTGGACGGGCGAGGCACTCCCCGTTGCAACCAGGCGACTCCTCGTCATGGGTGTACTCGCTGCCCAACACGAATTCGACACACTTGGCATTCAATTCTCCAACGCACTCCGCACCGGCGAGTTGACGACTGATCAGGTACGCGAGGTTGTCATTCAATTGATCCCGTACGTCGGGTATCCAAGCAGTGGATCCTTGTTTCGCGTTTCCGAAACTGCAATCGCTAACCATGGGGCCGTCAAATGACGAAGGTCGCGATGATCGGGCTCGGTCGTATGGGTGGTCCGATGGCAAAACATGTGATCGATGCCGGATTCGAGGTATCGCTTTTTGACATCAGCGCCGAATCACTTGCACCATTTTCCGAGTCGGGAGCGGCCGTCGCATCCTCTCCCGCTGACGCCGCCCGAGCAGTCGAAGTCGCGTGCATCGTTGTCTTTAACGATGCACAGACCATCGAGGTTGTTTCGGGGACCAACGGTGTGCTTACAACAATGCAGCCGGGGTCGGTCGTAGCTATTCATTCAACGATTTCGCCCGAAACGCTTCGCCACCTTGCTGACGCGGGAGCGGAGGTGGGGGTTGCAGTGATTGATGCGGGCATCAGTGGTGGTGAAGCAGGCTCGAAAGCCGGAACACTTCTCACCATGGTCGGTGGTTCAGAAGATGCAGTTGACCTCGCGTCACCGACGCTGATGGCATTTTCGAAAGAAATCATCCATGCCGGCGACCTTGGTGCGGGACTTGCTCTGAAACTCGCCAGGAATGCCACTGGTTATATCTGTATGGCCGCCGTACACGAAGCCATGCAGATCGCCTCTGGCGCTGGGATCGCTCTCAGTGTTCTCCAACACACGATCGCCGAAACCGGGGTCTTTGATCAGGCACTTTCGCCATTCATGCTCGGAGGACCTTCGCCTCTCTCCGATAACGACGCTCAATCGCTGCGTGATCTGTTAATCCACTTGCAGTCGCTCGGAGAGAAGGACTTAGATCAGGCCCTCAACCTCGCCGGTGAACTGGGCGAACATCTGCCTGTTACCGCCGCAACTCGAAAGTCATTTCACAGCGTCACACGACTGTGACGTCTTCCGAAGGAGACTTACAAACGTATGTCTATTGAGATCACACAACTCGGTGGCGCAATCGGAGCATTAGTGAGTGGCATTGATCTTCGCTCTCTTGACGATCAAACGTTCCAAGAACTTCATACCGCTTGGCTCCTAAATCTCGTTCTAATCTTCCCGGACCAGCATTTGTCCCCCACCGAACAACGCAACTTCGCATCGTGGTTCGGTGAACTTGAGATCCATCCCCTGACCGAAAAACTCGACGACACCCCAGAAGTGACCGTCCTCCATAGCGAGCGCGGCGGTCGTGCCGATGTCTGGCATACCGATGTCACGTTCAACGACACACCGCCGATAGCCGCAGTGCTGCAGCAGATCAGTGGCCCCGTCGCCGGCGGCGACACCATGTGGGCAAATCAGTACGCAGCCTTCGAATCGATGTCGTCCTCGATGCAAACCTTTGTGCGAGGACTCACCGCCATCCACACCGCTTGGCCCCAAGGTCACCCGGAGATGAAAGCCGAGCGTCCGCTTGTCCTCAGGCACCCTGCTACTGGGCGAGAGGCGCTCGCCATCAACAGGCTCTTTACGACCCGAATTCCGCAACTCGAGCAAGCCGAAAGCGACGCCGTTCTCGCTCTCCTCTTCGCGTGGGGAGAACGTCCGGAACTGACCTGCAGATGGAAATGGTCCGCGGGCGACGTCGCAATTTGGGACAACCGTTGCACCCGCCACTACGCCGTGGGCGACTACAAGGACGACAGGGTGATGCATCGAGTGACCGTGCTCGGCACCTACGTCGACCCAACCCAAGAATCTCCAGCAACGCCCCATCAGATTCCGACTCGCCTCTCTGCCGCCAGCGCGTTCGAACGTCGCTAAGCACAAACTCGTCACTGCCCTCCAGGCCAGAACTAGAGTTCGACTTCGATCAGAGGGGGAATCATGAAAGAACTTAAGGGCAAAGTAGCGGTCATCACCGGTGGTGCTGGTGGTATTGGAAAGGCCATGGGCGAACGCTTCCTAGCCGAAGGGATGAAGGTCGTCTTGTCGGACCTCCGTGCCGAACAGCTCGACGGCGTTGTCAACGAACTGCGCGGAAATGGCGGAGAGGTCATCGGCGTTACTGCTGACGTTTCCAGCCTCGAATCGGTCCAAGCTCTGCGCGATGCAACACTGGCCGAATTCGGCAAGGTTCATGTGGTCTGCAACAACGCTGGTGTCGCTTCGGGCGCGCATGGTCGACTTTGGGAACACGAAATTAACGACTGGCGGTTCGCTCTCAGCGTTCACCTCTACGGCGTCATCAACGGCATCAATGCATTCGTGCCCACGCTGCTCGCTCAGGACGAAGAAGCGCACATCGTCAATACTTCCTCCAATAACGGTGGCTTCTCGCCCATCGCCATGTCGCCGACGTATGCAACATGCAAAGCAGCCGTCGTCACGTTGAGCGAATGTCTCTACGGACAACTCAATGAGGTCAACCAAAAGATTGGTGTTTCTGTTCTCTTCCCGACGGGCAAGACCAAGGGCGTGTTGAACACTGGCATTTGGGCAGCCGCTGAGCGTCCTGCCGGCTACGAAGCTGAAGTTGCGATCGACCACACCCACAAGATGGCTGGTTGGATCGAATCTATGGAAGCAGCCGGAACTCCGGTCGCCGTCACACCACTTTCTGAGGTCGCCGAGCAGGTCATCGAAGGCCTTTACGCCAACCGGTTCTGGATGGTCGAAGAAGGACGCTTCGAAGAAGCGGTCAACGAGCGGACGCAAATCATCCTGAACCGAGCCGCACCCCTGTACCAAAGGTGATTTCGTGACTGCACTCATCCTCGATTCACTCCAACGACGCATGGCCGCGATGCATTCGCTCTATTACCAAGCGGTCAGCACCATGGGGCCCGAGCATGTGAATCATTTCGAGCGCGAGAAGGTTCTCCCCATCGCGTTTTCGCTCTTCCACTACACAAACCAAGAAGACGCGAACTTCATGTTCATCACTGGACAGATGCCGATCTGGAGCGATGAGTGGCAGTCACGGGTCCAGATGGCGATCAACGACCATGGCAAAGAACGAACCGTCGACGAGATGGTCCATCAGCGCATCGGCGACTTCGAAGCGTTCAAGGAGTACCAGCGGGCGGTTTTTGACCGTACAGAGGCGTATCTCGCCGCGATGGATCCTGCTGATTTCACGCGCCTCATCATTGCGCGACCATTCCCGCCACAGGTTGCCTCCACGTACAGCGCGCGGGTTGCCGGACCTGAAGGAATCACTGTGCTCGACGGATTCGAGTGCTGGCTGTACCAACACGGGCTGCGTCACATGGGCGAGATCGAATTGGCTCGTGGCCTTGTCGGCCTCGGCGGTATGACCAGTTAGCGGTTGCGCCGAGTTACAGCGCCACAGTTTTCGGTAGCTCAGAGTTTCGGATCGAATCAGCCCATGGATAGTGCATGGGGTTGATCCGGTCGTAGGGAGCATCAACCAGGACTTCAGTTGCACCATCGGCGGGTTCGACGGCCCGCATGGTTCGCGCTGCTTCAGCGGCATCGCCTTCGACAAACACCATGTCCATATCGAGTCCTTCGCGCAATCGTGACGTGAGGCTCCATACGCCGTGCACGAAGTCCAGATCAACGAGCCGAGCAGCACGCGCAAGCGATTCCTCATCACCACCGCGACGGTGACGAATCACAACTCCGGTGTGGCCAACAAACGGGACATCCTTCGGAACCAACTTCGTTGGAGAAGAAACAAACGCATCAACCGATTGGAAGCAGTCGCCCTCGCGAACGGCTTTCTGATCCTCGGGGAACGCCATACGCCCAGTGTCAATCAACCGCTCACGAAGCGTGCTCATATCGTCGAAAGCAATCTGCGGATCGCCAGTAAGCGTGTACACCGTGATGAACGAGGCTCGCCCACCACCGAAGGGTGAACCATCAGCAGTTTGGCGCGCGGCGTGAAGTTCCGGGGTGGCGACGTAACGGTTGCTCAACATCACACCTTCGAGCATCACATTCGGAGGCGTGTGTTCGAGGTCGTACCAACGGTTCCAGTCCTCGATGACAGCAGCGTCGCAATCGAGGGCGGCAAAGATGATTCCAGAAGGTTCCATTTGTGCATTCTGGCCGAGATCGCCGCCCTCGCACATGCCTGTCGCCCTAATGTTCCTTCACAGGTCATCTCTTCTAGGGGGAACGATGAAATCCGTGCAGCGTGTCGCAGGAGCGATTGAGATTCGCGAAAGTGATCTCCCGGTTCCCGGTCCCGATCAGGCGCTTATCCGTATGTCGTCTTGCGGGGTTTGTCACTCAGATCTTCATCTCGCTCGTGGCGACTGGAAGTTTGCAACGGGTGACGGGCCGCTTGGCCACGAAGGAATAGGCATCGTTGAAGCTCTCGGTCCAGGCGCCGAAGCATCGGTCTCGATCGGCGACAGAGTCATCCTTGGACTCGGAGGAACCGGTGGCGAATATTGGTGCGGGAAATGCCGCTACTGCATCGAGGGCGAGCCGCGTCATTGTGCGAACTCCACTGGAATCATCGGTACTTTTGCCGAACACTTTGCGGTGTGGGCGCCTTCCCTCGTTGTTCTACCTGACTCGGTGAGCGACATGGAAGCTCCTCTGGCCTGCGGGGGTCTCACTGCCTACGGCGCGGTGAAGAAACTCACCGCTCACCGCATCACTCCGGGTCGAACCGTGGCGATTGTCGGCGCTGCTGGCGGCCTTGGTCACTATGCCGTGCAATTAGCTGCCGCTTTCGGCTATCGAGTCATCGCCATTGATGTCGGCGCTGACCGGCTGAAGTTCGCGAAGGAAATGGGCGCTGAAGTTGCGATCGATGCCACCGAAGCGCGCGAAGTCATCGCTCGTGATTTCGGAGGAGTTGATGCCGCAATCGTTTTCACTGCCAATATCGCTGGTTACCAACTCGGATTCGACATCTTGGGTAAGCAAGGGCTCTTTGTTGCCGTCGGACTCCCAGCCACCAGCCAGGGCTCGTTCGAAGTCGATCCGTTCATGATGTTCATCAAAGATCCCACCATCATCTTTTCGGCGGTAGGCACTGTTCAAGACATGCGCGAACTGGTTGACCTCGCTGCCCGCGGAGTGGTGAAGAGCCATATTTCGCGAGTCGGCGGCCTCGAAGATCTTCCGGAGATCTTCGACGAGCTCGAGGCGAGCGCATACCTCGGTCGCGCTGTTCTCACCTTTACTCCCTAGACGATGGAAGATCGCTACGTACGCGTCGCTGACGGCACAAAACTGCACTACGTAGTCAGTGGTCAAAGCGAGCCGGCAATCATTTTCGTCCATGGATGGTGTTCGAACGCGACACACTTCCAAGCTCAACTCACTGCCTTTTCAAAAACGCACCGCGTCCTCGCCATAGACCGACGCGGTCACGGCGCCTCCGACGCGCCCGAGCATGGCTACAACGCACAACAACACGCCAACGACCTCGCTGCTGTTCTTGATCATGAACAGATTGTCTCAGCAGTGATTGTTGGTCACGCCGGCGGATGCCCGTCGGTCCTGCAGTTTGCAACCGATGCCCCTGAACGCTGCGAGGCACTCGTGCTCCTTGACACAAGAATCAGCCCCAAGGCCGACCTTCGCGGTTCTGAGAGCGACTCCCCCCTCGCTCAAATGGTGTCCTCAATCGCCGACGACGCAGCCTTCGAGAAGATCTATCGAGGGTTCATTTCCAACCGCCACCCCGAACTTGCCGACAGCGTCGTTGCTGAAGCGCTACGAGTGCCTCGACGCGTCGCTCAAGAAGATCTTTCTTCCATCGCCATCGATACTGTTTCTTTGGCGAGATCCGTCGATTGCCCTGTGCTCTGGCTCAGCGCAGAAGCTGCCGACGAAGCGTTACTGGGCTCGATCCTTCGTGATGTTCAGTTTCAGGTGGTTTCTGATTCAGGACACTTCGTGCAGCTTGAAGTACCCGATCAGGTCAACGCCGCGATCAAGGGCTTTCTCAATACGGGTTTGGAGAACCCGGTGCGGGATAACCAGCAGTAAACCCGCCATCGACAACGAATTCTGCACCCGTGCAATAGGAACTTTCGTTCGAGGCTAGGAACACCGCCATTGCGGCAATCTCCTTCGGCGTTCCGGTGCGCTGCATCGGCGCATGCCTGGCCGTGTGCTCTTCCACCATTGCCGTGATGACGCTGGGATCGAGCCCGTCACGAAGTCCAAGTTCGGTAACGACATGCCCCGGATGAATTGAATTCACGCGGATCGAAAACGGACCCATCTCCATCGCTACCGCTTTGGTCATCCCTCGCACGGCCCACTTGCTGGCGATGTAGGAAATGATGCGTGGGGAACCGACGAGACCATCGATCGAGGACATGTTGATGATTGAACCATGACCGACGCGTTTCATCGCCGGGATCACGGTCTTCATTCCGAGGAAGACCCCCGTTTGATTGACTTCAGTGACGCGTCGGTAGCTTTCAAGCGTGGTGTCATCGATCGAGGCGCCTTCTGCGAGCCCCGCGTTGTTCACGAGAACGGTCACAGAGCCAAACAACGTTTCACAAGCTCCGATGGCCAGGTTCCATGATTGCTCGTCAGTCACATCAAGTTCGAGAGCAATGGCGGATTCTCCAAGAGCTTCAGCGACCTGTTGCGCAAGTTCGATGCGGACATCAGCAACGCACACCCGTGCACCTTCAGCGACGTAGGCCTCGGCGATCGCGCGACCAATCCCGCGAGCCCCACCAGTGACGATTGCTACTTCAGATTCCAGACGAGCCACTCGTCCCCCTCATTCATGTGAAACAGCGACAACAGATTTACCGACCACGGTTCCTTCGTCGACCGCCACTACTGCGTCGACCCCATGCTCAAACGAGACTTCGGTAACAAAAGACTGCAGCTTTCCTTGGCCGTAGAGCGACAGGAGCAACTCATGATCGGATTCATTCTCTGTACGCCCGATTCCACCGGCATAAACACCAACGAGCGAAACGTTGCGCCGCACTAGTTCGGCAACAGGCGGGTTTGTCCACTGTCCGCTCGCAAATCCCACAGCCAGTAGCCGGCCACCGGGAGCGAGACACTTGAGAGTCGCGTTTGCCAAGTCTCCGCCCACTGGGTCATAGACAAGGTCAGCACCGCGACCATCAGTCATTTCGTTCACCGCTGAGGCCACATCAACCTCACTGCGGTCGATAACAGCACTGGCTCCAAGCGCCGTGCTCAAGGCTGCCTTCTCGGGAGTGGACACAACGGCGAGTACCCGCGCCCCAAGGGCAGCAGCGATCTGCACGGCAGTGCTCCCGGACCCACCGCTGGCACCAAGAACAACGACCGTTTCACCCGCTTGGACCTCACCTCTTCGTTGCAGACCAATCAGTGCCGTTGAATAACCAATTCGAAATGTTGCGGCGTCGGAAGAACTCATGTCTTCCGGAACTCGAAACAGAGTCGCGTCACTGGCGATTGTGAACTCCGCCAAACCGCCACGGCCGTCGTAAAAACTCGTGACGCCCATAAGTCGGTCCCCGACTCTCGCGGTAGAACCCTCGCCCACTGCAACAACCGTGCCGCACATTTCTTGCCCGGGAACAAAAGGCAGTGAAGGAGAAAACGCATACGTCGACCGACACATGAATGCATCGGGCATCCCGATACCAGCGGCATGCACCTGTAGCGCTACTTCGCCCGGCCCAGGAACAGGCTCGGGAATATCGACCATGCGCAGCACATCAACAGGCGCTCCGACTTCAGTGATTTGCCAAGCACGCATAGCGCGAACGTTACCGGAGTCAATCGGAATTCGCTTGGCGACGGTAGGCTCGCCACATGGCAAACGAGCAAGGCGCACCGCTTGATTTCACATCGCGCCCCTTCGCCACGCTCGATGAATTGATCTGGAAAGTCAGTTGGGATGCACGCCCTGCTTACCGGGGGCGGCTCCACGCGATCTCAGCGTTTCTTGCGCCTCCCGCAGCAATTGCCATGGCGATGAACGCGAAACCGGGTCGAAATCGAATCGCTGCGTCGGTGTACGGACTAGGTCTCTGCGCGATGTTTGGCGCGTCGGGCGCGTATCACCGACTCACGAAGAGTCGGAAGATGGCCAACATTCTTCGACGAGTCGACCATTCGATGATCTATGTGATGATCGCCGGAACGTGGACGCCACTTGCTGTTGCAACACTTCCTCCGAAACAAGCAAAAGCAGTTCTGGCGGCGGTGTGGTCAGCAGCCGGACTTGCAGCGGGAGCCAAAGTCATACGTCTCGACGGAAAACACCGTGCTGGCTCATGGTTCTATCCCGTCCTTGGAGTTTCAGGCGTGGCGCTCGCTCCGTCGGTTGTTCGAGTCGGAGGCAAGCCTGCCCTTGCAGCGCTCGCTGCTGGTGGCGTGGCGTATCTCGGTGGTGCTGCGGTCTTTGCTGCTCAACGACCAAACCCGTGGCCCAAGAAATTTGGTTTTCACGAGATCTTCCACACCGCTGTCGTGCTCGGCGTGTTGTCGCACTATCTCGCTATTTGGAGAGTGCTTCGGCGCAGCCGATAGATCGCTCTCAGGTCACCGCGTCGGCGGCACCACCGTCGAAGCGAAGGTGTGCCCCATTGAGGTGCCATCCCGGTTCGCTCACAACGAAAGCGATGAATCTTCCGACATCTTCCGGAGTGGCGACCCGCCCCGAAGGATTCGCCATTGCCGTTTCGAGAACCATTTTTTCTACGGTCGGCCAATCGGTTGCGAGACCTTTGCGTCGCGCTCGTTCGGTGAAGAGCTCGACCATCTCGGGCGTGGCAATGATGCCGGGACTCACACAGTTGACCGTGATACCCGTGCCCGAAAGATGCTTGGCCAAACTTACGGTCACCGACGGAAGCGCACCCTTTGCTGCGTAGTACTCGGGAATCCGGTCGCCTGGTCGTGTCGCCCCAACGGTGGAAACAAAGACGATGCGCCCCCAACCATTCGATCGCATCGACTCAACGAACGCATTCGTTACTCGGATACCGGAAACAACGTTGGTGTCGTAGCTCGAATGCCATGAACCGGCATCGCTCTTCGACCAATCGCTTCCTTCAGCCACTCCGTAGTTATTAATGACGATATCGACGTGATCGGCAACGCCATCGACCGACGCGCGCAAATGCGAGAGGCCTTCATCGGTTCGAATATCGCCAACGACTTCAAAGCAGGTTCCGCCCGCCGAACCAATAGCAGCGAGAGTGCTTTCGCATTGACCCGGTTCAAGCCCGTGTACCAAGACCGTTGCACCTTCCGCCGCCAATACCGCGGCGATTCCCGCGCCAGTACCGCGCCACGAACCAGTAACGAGAGCGATCCGGCCTTGTAGTCCTAGATCCATGAGCAGTAGCTCTTAATGGGAAGCCCGAACGAGCCGTCCGGGTCGAGCTCCGGTATCAGCGTCGGAACGACGAGTCACCACACCATTGACGATTGTGGCCACATAACCGGTGGCTTCCTGAAGAATCCGACGCCCGCCAGCGGGAAGGTCATCGCTCGGGTGCGGTGGATGCAACGTGAGTTTTTCAAGATCAATCACATTGATATCGGCACGCTTACCTGCGAGCAGCACTCCACGATCATTGAGACCCACAACCTCTGCAGTGAGCGCAGACTGCTTGCGGACGATTGCTTCAATCGGAATCCGACGACCACGAGTGCGGTCACGAGTCCAGTGGGTCAGCAGATACGTCGGCATCGATGCATCGCAAATGAACCGGACATGAGCGCCGCCATCAGAAAGCCCCACCACCGTGTCGGGATGTTCGAGCATCACTGCGAGATGATCCTGAGACGTATTGGCGTAGTTCGTGAAGGCACCAAGAAGGAGTGCACCGCCAGCAATCGCGTCGTACAGAACCTCCCACGGGTCCTTACCTGCGGCCTCGGCCATTCCTGCAATTGAACGATCGCGGGTGGGCTCGTAGTCAGGCGGGTCGCCCAGGACAAAGAGCCGCTCAAACATAAACGCCATGTTGTCGGCGATTGATTCGTACTGACGGTTCGGATCTTCCGGAAGATTCTCTTCAGAAAGAATCTGCGTCTTCACTTCAGGCGTCTGCAATGCAGCCAGTAAATCGTCATACGAGAGTTCTGACTCGAGGCGACGGAATGTTGGTCGACGCATAAGTCCGTGGTAGGTAGCGACGCCAATCAGCATGCCACCGGGTCGACCGGCCACCTGCGGCACGAGTTGGGCTCCTTCGATGTTCGCCTTGCGAACGGCTTCAAGTTGTTCTGCCCACAGATCTGGAGCGCCCATCGACTGGATCATGAGAAATGACACTGGCACACCGGTGCGCTTCGAGACTTCGGAGAGCAACGCAATCTCGCCAAGGACGGTGTCGCGATCGTCGCCTGTCTCGCCGGTGGGGACTGCCTCAAAGAGCCCTCCGCCCGCGTCGACCATTGCCTGCGCTAACGCGACTAACTCTGTGGAATTCGCAAATGTGCCTGGAACGAGTTCTCCATCAAGCGTGCGGTGGTTCAGCGAACGTGAAGTTGAAACACCAATTGCGCCCGCTTCGATCGATGCGCGCACATGCTCGGCCATCTGCGACAACTCGTCACTGGTTGGTTCCACGTCGAGAGCGCCACGATCGCCCATGACATAGACACGAAGCGGAGCGTGCGGGACGAAAGCAGCAATATCCATCGAGTACTCACGGCTGGCAAGCGCATCGAGATATTGCGGGAACGTTTCCCATGACCACTGGATGCCCTCATGAAGTGCGGTGCCGGGAATATCTTCGACTCCTTCCATCAGTTCTACGAGCCATCCCTCTTTACCGGGACGCACTGGAGCAAAACCGACGCCGCAGTTGCCGACAACCACGGTGGTAACGCCATGACTCGCCGACGGGTCAAGGATCGGATCCCATGTGGCCTGGCCGTCGTAGTGAGTATGAATGTCGACAAAGCCCGGCGCCACGACGAGCCCGGTTGCGTCGATGACTTCGGTGGCGTCTCCGGCGATCGTCGGGCCGACCTCGACAACAATCCCGTCGGTGATCGCGACATCTCCGATAAAACTCGCGGCACCGGTTCCGTCGACAATGGTTCCATTGATGATTTTCAGATCGAACATGCACCGACCCTAGGCCCCGACCCAGACCTGACGCAGGACTTCCTGTCCGGAACTACCCTCACCACCTACGGAAACCGCGTTCCGTTCTCTCTGGGGGAATCAGATGGCTTCAACGTCCGAATGGGATCAGATTGTCGACGTCATCATCGTCGGCTCAGGTGGCGCTGCCCTTGTTGCGGCGACCATGGCCGCCGATGAAGGCGCAAAGGTTCTGGTTGTTGAAAAAGACGAACTCCTCGGGGGTACCACCGCCGTTTCCGGCGGTGGCATTTGGCTGCCCAATAACCACGTCATGGCCGAAGCGGGCATTCCCGATTCCAGGGAAGCGGCACTCACCTACATCAACCGTGTTGTCGATGGCCGAGCTCCTGATCCCGAACTGCTTGAAGTGTTCGTCGACACCGCACCCGAGATGCTCAAGTACCTCGTTGAGCACACCCCAGCCACGTTCCACATTCAACCTCTCCCCGATTACTACACACCGTGGGGATGGGAAGGTCACCTCCCCCGTCCGGGTCGCACCGTGGAAGCCAACCCCTATCCCGTCGGCGAACGCTTGCCGGAGTGGAAAGACAAGATCGTCAAGCGCGGCACGCTTATGTCACTCGGGGCAGCGACCACGCTCACCGAAGACTTCATGCCAAGAACTCCAGAGATTGAAGCGGAGCTTGCTCGTCGCGAAGCTGAGGACGTCCGCCCAAAGGGCGCAGCACTTATCGCAGCACTTCTCGAGGGCCTGCTTGACCGCGGCGTTGATATTTGGTTGTCGTCGCCGGCAAAGGATCTGGTCGCCAACGAAACAGGAGCCGTTGTAGGCGCAGTTGTAGACCACGAGGGCAAGCTCACTCGCGTCGGCGCTCGCAAGGGCATTGTGCTCGCATGCGGCGGGTTCGAATGGAACCGAGAAATGGTCATGACCCATCTCGGTTACGACGTGAAGCCTCTTAGCCCTGGCGGAAACACTGGCGACGGACTTTCGATGGCCATGAAGGCCGGAGCACAGTTAGGCAACACAACGTCGTACTGGGGAACGCCCGTAATGTTCGACCCCGAGATCACCCGCAATGGCGAAATGGTTCCTCAGTTTGAATGGGGACGCGGTGAACCTTCGTCAATGGTTGTGAACCAGAAGGGCAATCGCTTCGCTAATGAAGCACTTCCGTACAACGACTTCCCGAAAGCATTCGGCGTCTTTGATTCCACCAATCACGAGTTCCCGAACGCCGGGCCGTGTTGGCAGATTTTCGACAACGTCGTGCGTTCCAACGTCCGCGTCCTGTCGATGCTCCCCGGCGAGCCCGACCCCGATTGGGTCATCAAAGCCAACTCCATTGCTGAATTGGCGTCGATGATCAGCATCGATCCTGCCGCACTCGTTGCGACTGTTGACCGATTCAACGAGAACGCAACGAATGGCGTTGACCCAGACTTTGAGCGCACCAGCAAAGGGTTAATGGGGCCAGGCACAATGAAGCCTCTCGTTGAAGGCCCGTTCTATGCCGTCCGCATCTATCCAGGAATGCTCGGCACAAACGGCGGACCAATGATCAGCAAAGACGCCGAAGTTCGTCGCCAAGGTGGCGGAGTGATCGAAGGTCTCTACGCTGCGGGAAATACCGCGGCGAATGTGTTTGGCTGGGCCTACCCCAGCGGTGGCGGCACCATCGGCAATGGCACCGTGTTTGGGTACCGAGCCGGGATCCATGCTGGATCCCGCCCGGCACGCGACATCTAACTGAGCACCGCTACGACTTCGGAATAACTCCGCCTGCAGCGATCCAACGCGAAATCACTTCGCCAGCTTCAGCAGGTGAATACACGTCCTCTTCGTAACTCCATTTTCCGTTACCGGCGTAATGGAGAATCGTGTTGACGTCGAAGCCGTAGTAGCCATCGTCGCCATCGGGCGGCGGCAGGATGTTTGGAATGAGCGCGCTCACTCGATTTCCTTCAATGAACTTGTAGGAAACCGGAAATTCCATGGATGGAAATGGCTGCATCACACCATTGATCCAGTCACGGATTTCTTTCTGACTCTTGAAATAGCCATAGTGATGTTCGCGATAGTGAGCGTCGTCGGTGAACTGGTCAGCCCACTGATTCCAGTCGCCAGTTGCCACGGCAACCTCGCCGCGCTTGCGGTAGTTCTCGAACTCTTCTTCGATCTCCTCACGCGGAAATGCTGGCTCGACAGGCGTCGGCGCCCATCCATCAATGCCCTCAAGTGATCGGTCCTGCGGCGTTTCACGGGTGCCACCGGCGCGGATCCAGTCGACAAACACCCGACCAGCATCTTCGGGGTTGTAATAGTCGCCTTCGAAACTGAACTTTCCGTCGCCGGCGTATTCAAGAATCGTCGTGTTCGGGAAGCCGAACCGCTGACCGGTCCCGGTGGGGTCGGGAAGGTTGTTCCAGATATAGAAGCTGATCCGATTGCCCTCGATCATGTACCAATCGATCCAGAGGGTCATTGTCGGATAGTCGGCCATGCAGTCGACGATCCACTTCTCGATCGCAGCACGACCATTGAAAACGCCAAGGTTGTGTTCCTCGTAGAGGGCGTCTTCGGTGAACAACTGCGCCCACCCGGCCCAGTCGTGGGTCTCGACACCACGACGGCGAAATTCGGCAAACGCCGCTTCGATCTCTTCACGCGGATATGTCGTCATTTGGATTCCCCTTATCCCCCGAACAATCCGCAAACCCTACCGGTAATGCCAAAACGATGAAGCCGTCATCGCTATTGCGAAAACCAGAGGTTGGGGAGACCTAGAGAGATGGCGTGTGTGACAGAGCCCCGTTATTTCTGACAATCTGACTACTCGCGACAGTTCGTCGCCACAGCATCTCGCAGGGGGAACTTCCATGGCTGACACCATCGATACCGACTACATCCGTCGAGCAGTCGAGTATTCCGATCTCGCAGCCCTCCGTGTCGCCATCTTCCAGGCATGTGGCGACGCCGAAGTTGCCGCACTTGGCCCAGTGGCACAACTCAGCCCCGAAGATCGCTCACGTCTCCTCGAGCGATGCATCGAGTTGCTCTCCACCGACCTTGCGTCCTGGTCGCTGCGCACCCCATCTGATGAAGAGATTTACTCCATGCTCGACATGGTTCTCGGCAAGCCAACGGAACCGGGCGACTTTGAGTTGCGCAAGATGGTTCTTTCGTTCGACGACTTCCCCGGCTTCGCCGAATGGCCGACGCCCGAACTCAAAGCCCCTGAAGGTTTCCATGTCGCGATCATCGGTGGCGGCTTCAACGGCATCGCTACCGGCGTCCAACTTGAGCAACTCGGGATCGACTTCACGGTCTACGAGCGTCGTGAAGAACTCGGTGGAACCTGGGCCATCAACCGTTACCCCGATATTCGCGTCGACACGCTCAGCGCATCCTACGAATTCAGCTTTGAGAAGGACTATCAATGGGACGAGTACTTCGCTCGCGGTCCCGAGGTGCGTGCGTACCTGACTCATATCGCCAACAAGTTCGGCGTCATGGATCACGTGAAGCACGGCCACGACCTCATCGAAGCTCGTTTCAATGACGACACCAAATTGTGGCGCGTCACGTTCCGTCTCACCGATGGTTCAACCGTCTCACGCGATGTCAACGCAATTGTCAGTGCCGCCGGCCTCTTCGCCAACCCAAGTCTCCCCGATTTCCCGGGGATCGAGAACTTTGGTGGCCAGGTCATTCATCCAACACAGTGGCCCGAAGGCATCGACCTGAGCGACAAGCGCGTCGCCGTCATCGGCAACGGTTCAACTGGCGTGCAGCTGCTAGCCCGCGTTACCGAGATGTCTAAGCACGTCACCATGTTCCAGCGCACCCCACAGTGGATCAGCCCGCGCGACAAGTACGGACAGCATGTTGAGCCCGAATCCCGCTGGCTTATCAACACGATGCCGGGCTACTGGAACTGGTGCCGCATCACCTCGATCATGCACTTGTTCGATTTCGACAAGGACTTCCTGATTCGTGATGCGGAGTACGAACAGACTGGCGGCCAAATCACCGCTAAGAGCGACTTCGTCCGCAACATGCTTCTCGACTACATCAAGACCGAAACCGGCGGTCGTCAGGACCTCATCGACAAACTGATTCCTGACTATGCCCCTATGGTTCGTCGGCCAATCGTCGACAACGGTTGGTACCGAGCCCTCACACGCGACAACGTGGAACTCGTCACCGAAGACATCGTTCGATTCACCGATACCGGCATGGAAACGGCAGACGGCGTGCATCACGATCTTGATGTCGTGATCTCCGCTACCGGTTACGACATCGTGAAGTACCTCTGGCCCGCCGAGTACTTCGGCCGTAACGGCGTGAATCTTCACGAAAAGTGGGAACAAGAATCCCCCATGGCGTATGTCGGCATGATGGTTCCCGGTTTCCCGAACCTGTTCACGCTCTATGGCCCGAACTCTCAGCCCGTCTCGGGTGGCGTTGCTCTTCCTGCTTGGTACCAAATGTGGGCGGGCTTTGTCGCTCGTTGCCTTATTGGAATCATCGAGCAAGGCAAGCAGACCGTCGAAGTCACCGACGAAGCATTCCGTGACTACAACGAAAAACTCGTTGAGGAATCACAGAAGCTCATCATGGTGACCGAAGAGGCATCGGCCAAGAAGAACTACTACGTCCAGAACGGACGCATGCAGGTCAACGCTCCATGGGAAACCTGTGACTACTACCGCATGACCTCGTACCCCGACCCCGAGGCAATCGTCTACGAGTGATCTTGTTGGTTCGGCTCCATGAGAGTCGAACCAACAGTTCCTTACGACAACACGTAGTCGTCCACATTGATCTCGCGCGTCCACGACCAGTAATCAACAAGCCGGAACGGGCTCACCGTATGGATTTCTCCAGCGTCGTTGCGGAAATGTGTATGGGTGATCCCAGGATGTGACCACACCATCTGCTTAATGAGCTCTTGTTGCTTCGCGTGGTACGCCTCGTAAAGCTCGGGCTTTGGTTCCATTGACTTCGCGCCGCTGAGAGCCAGTTCGTCAAGACACTTACTGATGTAACGCATCTGACATTCGGAATGGAAGATCAGACTTCCGCCGTGATTCAAGTGCGTACTTGGCCCGTAGGTCATGAACAGATTCGGGAATCCCGGAACGGTGATGCCGAGGTAGGCCGAGGGCCGATCGCTCCAAAACTCGTTGAGCGACACTCCGTCGCGACCAATGAACTCCATCGGGAACAGCACCTTGCTCATCTGGAACCCTGTCGCAAACACGATGATGTCGGCCTCGTAACGCTGGCCATCAACCGTCACGACGCCTGTCGCATCGATGTGGTCGATAGCGATTCGTACAAGTTCAACGTTGTCGCGTTTTAACGCGTTCAACCACGAGCCATTGTCCTGCAACGTGCGCTTGCCGGTCGCCGGGTAATCCGGGATGACTTTGGCTAGGAGTTCTGCGTCGTCGCCCACCTGGCCGGTGATCCAATCGGTGAACATCTGTCGAGCCATGTCATTGGCGGCATTGATCGAGCGATCTTGATGCGGCCAATCGGGATCGATCTTGGCGTTGGCCAGCGAGCCATCGCAACCGGGCCAGAACAACAAGAACCGATACCAACGTCCGAAGAACGGAAGGTGCTGGATCGCCCACGTCAGTCCGGCTGGAACCTTCTCGTGGTAGTTCGGATTCGGAAACATCCACTGAGCGGTGCGCTGGAACACGACAAGCGATGCAACATCGGGCGCGATCGTCGGCGCGATCTGAAAGCCGCTCGCGCCGGCTCCGATCATGATCACTCGTTTACCTGCGTAATCGATGGAGTGATCCCAGCGTGCAGAATGAAATGACGCTCCTGCGAATGTTTCGATGCCCGGGATATCGGGAATCTTCGGACGATTCAACTGTCCAACCGCTGTGACGACAGCGCGAGCATCAAGAACTTCCTCGCGACCATCGCTCGTGCGCACCACGACATGCCAAAGACCCCCATCGTCATCCCAAGTTGCACGCACGACTTCGGTCGAGAAACGAATCTGCGACCACAGATCATGGCGGTTTGTGACTTCTTCGAAATAGGCCCGAATCTCTGGCTGCTTGGCGAAGTATTCAGTCCAATGGTCAGACGGTTCGAATGAATAGCAATAGAAGTGATTGCCTACGTCGACGCGACATCCCGGATAGGAGTTTTCGTACCAAGTCCCACCGACCCCCGCGTTCTTTTCAATGACGGTGAAGGGAATACCAGCCTGCTTGAGGCGAATGCCGGCAAGCACACCTGACTCCCCCGCTCCGATCACCACGACTGGCAATGCTGCTCGAGCTTCAGCCGATGAATGACTCACGACACTGCGCTGATCGGTTCCGTCGAGTTCCATATCTTCCAACATCATCGGCACGTACTCAGCAGGGACTTCCTCGCAGACAAGCCAGGCCATCATTTCGCGCAGCAGTGCTTCATCGGGCGGTGGCGGCAGAACACAACCGCTGTCGCGATAAGAACGAATGACATCGAGTGCGCGTGCTCGGATCTCGGCCTTTTGGTCCTCGGGCAGGTAGCCCTGGATTTCGTTGAGGAACAGACCGAGCGGACGAATCGGTCCCCGGATCCACGATGCGTCCCCGGTCATGTGAACCATCGACAACACCAGAGTCGGGATGCTCACATCAGCGAGCATCGCTTCAATCGTCGCGTCGTCATCGGTGATGAGAAGCCCTACATGCGGATTGCCTGCGTACAGATCTGATGTCGCCATGATTCCTCCTGGGCCCACCTAACGAATGTTCGGGCCGCTGAGGAAACTTAACAACGCCAAACCAAGGAGTGCACCGTTTGCTGTGTTGAAGAGAAAACCGAATCCACCGTAGGCAAAAATGCCGTCCACGCCTGTCGCTCCCCAAAAGTCACCCGTCCTACATTTTCAACAACCTCATCGAAACGTTTCGGCTAGACATCTTTGAATGCTCCCGGGGAATGGGAGCGTCAAGGAGAGTGTGTGTTGAGCGATGACAGAATTGCCGCTCTCGAGAGGCGCCTGCGAGTGCTCGAGGACGAGGCCGATATTCGATCAGTACTCGTGGCCTATGGCTTCGGGGTCGACTCTGGTGATGCCGCGGGCACCGCAGCGCTCTACAGCACGGACTCTCGAACCGTCATCGACAGCAGCGTCATCATCGACGGCGCCCGCGGTATCCACGAAATGGTCCTCGGGACGGAGCACCAGGCGATCCTTCCGGGTTGTGCGCACGTCATGGGACCGTTCGATGTTGAAGTGGTCGGCGACACCGCTCGGGCCATCGGATATGCAACGACATTCACCCGAGATGAAGGTGAAATTAGCGTTTGGAGGCAATCGGTGAACCGCTGGCACCTCGTCCGCGATTCCGACACTTGGATTATCTCCCAGCGCGAGTCTAGGAACCTTTCTGATCCGTCGGCAGCTGATCTCCTGCGCCTCGGTCTCCCCCCAGTCGCGCTGCGCCCACCTGAAAACGACATCGAGGAACGATGAAGTTCGCGTATTACTTTCCCGGCCGCTGGTATCCACCGAACGCCTCGCTCCTGAGCGGAGCCGCGCACCGGGAGCTCGCCCGTGCCGCTGAGGCATTTGGTTTTGATGCCGTATCGCTTGATGAGCACCCGGCACCGAGTGACCGTTGGAGAGAAAGCCCCGGTGGACATGACGCTCTTGATCCGTTTGTCGGACTCGCTGGCGTCGCGGCCGCAACGGAGCGAATCAAACTGCTGACGTATCTTGCAGTTCTGCCGTACCGAAACCCGTTTCTTCTGGCGAAGGCTGCGGCGACTCTCGACCTGATGAGTGATGGTCGCCTCATCCTTGGCGTCGGCACCGGCTACCTGAAGAGCGAGTTCGTCGCGCTTGGTATCGACTTCGACGAGAGAAACGCTCTCTTCGACGAATCAATGAGCATCCTGTCGCAGGCATGGACTGGCCAACCCATCACCCATGAGGGTCGACACTTCTCAGCCAGGGGCACCGTCATGCAGCCGAGGCCAAGCCAGGTTCCCGGTCCCCCGCTATGGATCGGAGGTAATAGTGCCCTCACGCGGCGCCGCGTCGTCGAACGCGCGCAGGGATGGTTGCCGATGCCCCAAAAACGCATCCCCGGATCAGTGCACCGAACGCCGCCACTTGAGAACCTTGATGACCTCCGCATCCTCATTGAGGATGTTCGCTCGAAAGCTGAGGCCATCGGCCGCACCGAACCAATAGACATCGGCCATAGCAACCGCGACGCTCCGTCAGAGCCGAAGCGGGCCGTGGAATGGATCCAGGAAGCTGAATCCATCGGTGTCACCTGGCTCATCGTCAATGGTCAAGGCGAAACGCTCCCTGAGGCCATCGATTTCATTTCCAGTTTCGGGGAAGAAGTTATTCGAAGCCACGCAACGTCAGACTCCGAAACCACCCAGCACTGATCAGGTTCTCGACATTGGCCGAGACACAGTGATCAGCGAAATTACCGAGCCTTCGGCAGCCGCAAGTGCCGCTCGGCGATGTTGTTTCTTTGGATCTCACTTGTCCCGCCGTAAATCGTAGTGACGGGCGCATGACGTGCGTCGTAGTCAATGAACCCGTCGGCAGCTGCTCCCGGTTCATGAAACTGTAGGAGTCCGGAGGAACCAGCCATCTCCTGAAACGCCCGAACCGACCGTTGATAGGCCTCGGTTGCGAACAACTTCGTCATCGATCCTTCGAGACCGGGAAGCCCGCCGCTGCCCGCGATCCATGCGGATCGTTGAGTCAAGAGAGTTGCGACCTGCATATCGATTGCTGTGCGGGCCATCTGATAGCGCACGAACGGATCCGCGCTGAGACCAACCTTGTCGGCCCATAAGCGGAAATGTCGCAGCAGTGGAACTCCTGCGTTGGTTCCACCCATGACGCCCCGCTCGAATGCGAGCGCAACAGTCATGGTCCTCCACCCGGAGTTGACTTCACCCAGAACGGCGTCGTCGCCGACCCGCACATCGTCGTACCAGGTCGCGTTCGTTCGTTCCGTCGCCATCGTGTGTACCGGTTCAACAGTGATGCCGGGAGTATCCATCGGCATGATGAACATCGTCAGTCCCTTGTGCTTCGGTACTTCCGTGTTCGTACGCGTGAGCAGGATCAGCCACGTGGCCTTGTGGGCCATCGTCGTCCACATCTTGGCGCCGTTGATCATCCACTCATCGCCGTCGCGAACCGCACGAGTGGTGATGGAAGCGACATCCGAACCGTGATCCGGTTCGCTGTAGCCCATGCACACACCAGCCTCGCCCGAGATGATGGAAGGAAGAATCCGTGCCTTCTGCTCATCGGTGCCCACCGCAACGACAACGCCCGCAATCATGATGTTGATCGCCAGCCCATCGAACGGGGCCCCGGCTTTTTCCAGTTCGTTGAACAGGACCCAGAGTTCGACAGGGTCGCCCTTGCCTAATCCGGGCACCGCACGCTCGATGTAGCCAGCCGCTCCAAGCGCCAGGTTCAACGCCGGCAGATCGAAGGTGCCCGAGCGATGCATCTCATCGACAACTTCGGGAGTGACAGTCTCAGCAATAATCGACCGGATGGCAGCCCGGAACTCGACAACGTCATTCGAAAGTGTGAAATCCACGGCGATCAGTTTCCTTGGGCTCGACCGAACAGCCGGTCAGCCAGTTCGAGTTGTTCATGACGCGGATCCCCGGCGATAAGGCGCCAACCGCGTGCGCGTCGGTAATAGAGCTGAATGTCGTATTCCGCGGCAAAGCCATAGCCCCCGTGAAAATGGAGGCTCCGGTCCGTGGCCGCAGCGGCGGCGTCGCCGGTGAAGATGAAGGCCATAGAGGCAAGGAGGGAGAAGTCCGTGTACTCGTTCGCATCGACATCGATGAAGCCTTGGGTTTCCAGACCCGCAGCCCACGCCGCTTTGTGGCAAAGCATTCGCCCCCCATCAACGAGTACCGGGAGATCAGCGAGGCCGTGCTGTACCGATTGGAACGACCCGATCGGCACGCCGAACTGTGATCGCTCCATTACATAGGCCACGCCCATGGCGAGCGCACGATCGGCGATGCCGACAAGCGCCGCCGAGGTCAGCGTCCGCCAGATGTCAAGAGCGCGACTCATCTCTCCAGCCGACCCCAGAACCTTTCGGTCGCCAACGCGAGCGGACCTGTCGGCGATGGGTTGCGCTCCATGATTTCTCGGGGCGACTCCCGGCGCACGTGAACGCACCGCAACGAGTTCGTCGCCATCAATACCTATGACCACATCCGCTACTGCTCCAGAAGGAACAAGATGCCAGACACCCTCAGAATCAGTCGGAGAGAGGGCGACTGCGGCGATAGCAGCACCTGATACGACATCCGGATCGGGGAGAAATTGGGCGGCAACGACATGGTCGAGAAGGGGAATCGGAGCAATCGCCGCCCCAAAGGACTCGGCAAGCACCACAAGGTCCGAGAGACTCGCACCACCGCCGCCGTAGACCTCAGCCACTCCCATACCGGGAGCACCGAGTTCACAACATTTCTCCCAAAGCCGACGATCAAAGCCGAGTGGCTCGGCGGCCCTGACTACTGCGGGACCAGCCTCACGCGTGAAGAACCCGACGAACAGGTCGCGGATTGCCTCCTGATCGCTGGACAACCCTAGGTCGAAACCCATCAACAACTCCTGTACTCATCGCTCGAGACTCGTTATTGCCAACAGTCTTCCTGCTGCGTTGCTATGAACACTCATTCCGTTTCGAGAGGAAAGTGGCAGGCGACATGATGGTCAGGCGCCAACTCGCGCATCAATGGTTCCTCGGTTGCACAGCGTTCCTGAGCCCGTGGACACCTTGTTCGGAATCGGCAACCACTCGGAGGCGACAGCGGGGACGGTAACTCGCCGGTCATTTCGGCATCATCATCGGCCACGTGCATCGGATCGGGAACGGGAATCGCTCGCAGAAGCCCATCCGTATAGGGATGCAATGGAGATTCATGCAGAACTGATGACGGAGCCACCTCGCAGATCTTTCCCAGGTACATCACCGCTATTCGGTCGCTGATGTTCCGCACGACTGCGAGATCATGGGCGATGAAGAGCATCGTTAGATTGAAACGCTCCTTCATCTCTTCGAGAAGATTGAGTATTTGCGCTTGCACCGACACGTCCAATGCCGATACCGGTTCGTCACAGATGATTACTTCGGGGCCAAGAATCAGACAACGGGCGATGGAAATACGCTGACACTGACCACCTGAGAACTCGTGGGGTCTGCGCTCCATCGCTGTCTCCGGATCGAGACCGACAGCCTCGAGAACCTCGACCACACGGGCACGCCTCTCTTCCGGCGTCCCCTCTTTCCAGACATCCAACGGGTCGGACACAATCTGTCCCACCCGCTGACGGGGGTTGAGAGAGGAAATCGGGTCCTGAAAGATCATCTGTATCCGACGACGTTGCAACCTCAGGTCGCGATCGGAAAGAGAGGTGAGTTCCGTTCCGTCGAAGGTCACGGAACCATTCGTGGGACGCGGTAACTGCAAAATCGCCCGTCCAAGTGTCGACTTTCCGCAACCAGATTCGCCGACGAGACCCAACGTCTCTCCCTTACGAATGTCGAGACTGACCCCGCTCACGGCGTGAACCTTCGCTCCCGAGCGTCCAACAGGAAACTCCACGACAACATCGCGGACACTCACAAGAGCGTCATTGCGCAAGTGGCTTGCTCCGGAACTGCTCATATCAGGCTCCCTGCCTATCGTCATGATTGGTGGAGGTCACAGCTACAGCGACCGCCCCCGTCGTGCGGGACAGTTTCGGTGGATCGAGTGGATGCCAACAACGGAACTCGTGGCCCTCGGAGGTGCCGGGCGAGAGCGGAGGTTCGGAATCGAGGCATTGCTGATCGGCGAACTGGCAACGCGGAGCGAATCTGCATCCGGTCGCCAAGGTGGCAAGGTCGGCCGGTCGACCCTGGATAACTTCGAGTTTCGTATGCACGGGAGTATCGAGTCTGGGAATCGATGCGAGCAGTGCCGCCGTGTAGGGCATTCGCATCTCGGTGAAGAGCACCTTTGTCGGAGCCCGTTCGACGACACGCCCTGCGTACATCACGATGATCTCGTCGGCATGGTTGGCCACGACTCCTAGATCGTGAGTGACCAGCATGATCGCCATATCGCGTTCCTCGCGTATGCGCTTGAGAAGATTCAGGATCTGAGCTTGGACAGTCACGTCGAGCGCGGTGGTTGGTTCGTCAGCAAAAAGTAAACGGGGGCCGCTCGCAAGTGCCGCGGCGATTACGACACGCTGACGCATTCCCCCCGACAACTGGTGCGGGTACTCCCGCAGACGCTTTTCGGGGTCGGGTATGCGCACAGAGTCGAGGAGCGCGAGGGCAGTCGCTTTCGCCTCGCGACGATCGAGGCCCAGACGAAGACGCAAGGGTTCCATGATTTGCGCTCCGATTCGTCGAACCGGATTCAGTGATGTCATCGGATCCTGCGGAACCATCGACATTTCCGTCCCCCAAAGGGAACGCATCTCTTTGTGAGAACGACCGATGATTTCGTCGCCATCAAGTCGAACGCTTCCTTCGCGGATGACATCGGTCGTCGGCAACAATCCCATGATCGACCGAGCAAGCATGGTCTTCCCTGCGCCGGACTCCCCCACGATGCCTACGGTTCGGCCTCGCTCAAGGGTGAAGCTCACGCCATCTACCGCGCGTACGACCCCGCGGTCGGTAACGATTCCTGTCCTCAAGTCCTCGACTTCGAGCAGACATGCCCCAGTCGGAGGTTTCGTGTCGCTATCTGCTGCCATCGAATCGATTCCTTCCGGGTTCGAAACTCACGGTTCGTCGAGTCGCGTCGGCCATCATCTTTTTGTTCGCTTATCGAAACGTGCACGTACGTATTCGCCGATGAGATTGAAGGAGAGCACGGTGAGAAAGACCACGGCGGCAGGAACAAACACGACACTTGGAGCAAGGCGCAGCGATGACTTGCCTTCGGCGATCATGCCTCCCCAACTCGGAGTCGGCGACGGGAGGCCAAGCCCGAGGAAACTCAACGACCCTTCAGCCACGATCATTGCGGAGATGACTGTCGGCACATACGTGATGAGCGTCAAAACTGAATTCGGAAGAATGTGCCTGACGGCTATTCGGAAATCCTTGGTCCCATAGGACCGCGCGGCCAGCACAAACGGCCGCTCCGACCACGACATCGCAGCCGCCCGCTCGAGACGCACAAAGGTCGGAATCACGAGAATCGACAGACCAATCAGGATTGTCGACACCTTGGGCTGCAATACCGCCGTGATCGTCAGGAGCATTACAAGCGGAGGGAACGCCAGCAACGTGTCAACAACGAACGATGAGGTGCGATCGGTCCATCCTTTTAGGTATCCAGACAACAGACCGACAGCGCCACCGACCAGCAGTCCGACAGCTGCGGCGACCACTCCGATGATCATCGATACTCGTGCTCCATAGACCACGCGAGAAAGGTTGCTGCGTCCAAATGGGTCGGTGCCCAGAATCATCCCGTGGCCGAACTGCTGGAATGGACCTACTCGGGGCGGACCGATGGCTTCGGCGTAGGGGGGCAATGGCAGCAAATCGGCGAAGAGCGCCGCCAGAAAAATGACTGCCACCCAGACGACGGCAGCCCAGAAGAACAGATTTCGACGTCGCCGCTTGGCCGGAACAGGTGACAACTCCGCCGCAGTCTCTGCAGCGAAGAGGGAGTCGGGATTGATGTGAGAGTCGCGAGCCAGTTCGGCATCGACTCCGGTTTGGTCGTCGGTCATCGTCCACCTCGAACCCGGATCCTTGGATCGATCACGCCGTAAAGCAGATCGACACCCAGATTGATAAGTACATAGGCAAGCGCGATGAAGACGACGATCCCCTGCACCATGATCAAGTCGCGCTTAACGATCGATTGCTGCAGCAACTGTCCTATTCCAGGCAGGACGAACAGCGATTCAACCACCACCGTGCCGCCCAGCAGACGTCCAACGCTGATGCCGGTCACGGTGACAAGTGAAACGGAAGCAGGACGAAAAGCGTGCACCCGGAGAAGGCGATTCTCGGAGATCCCCCGGGCGCGGGCTGCATCGATGTAGTCCTCCTGCAGAGTCGACACGAGGTCCGCTCTGAACAGTCGTTGGAACACCGCGAATTCCGGTATGGCAACACACATCGCCGGAAGAACTGCTGAGCGGAGGTTCTCGCCGATGCCGGAACTCAGTGGAACCCAACCGGTGATTGGGAACAGGTTCGCCTTGACCGCGAGGAAGTACAGCAGAATCGGCCCGAGTACGAACGTTGGTAACGACAGCGAGGCCGAGGTAACTGATCCAAGGATTCGGTCAACGAAACCGGCTGGACGGCGGGCGGCAAACATTGCAGCGGTGATCGCCAGTATCAGCGCCATCGACACCGACAGAATCACGAGTTCGACGGTGACCGGAATCGCCTTCATGATCTGATCGAAAACAGGAAGACTCGTAATTGGTGACTTGCCGAAATCACCATGCAGGACGTTGCCGAACCAACTGAAGTATTGCGAGAAGAAGGGCCGATCGAGGCCTAGTTCGGCGTTTAGAGCAGCAACGTTCTCGGGTGTACCTGATTCGCCGAGAATGGTCTGTGCGACGCCTCCCGGAGCCAGGCCCAATAACCATTGCGTGAGCATGGTGGCGGCTACAACGACGAGCAGTGCCCGTCCGATCTTGAAAACAATGAACCTCGAGAAACCGGAGAGTTGTTCGAGGATTCCTGAACCTCCGGTTGCCGTTGCGTCAGTGTTTTCGACTGGCCCACTAGGACCAGTTTCATCTCGCAGTTCCGTCGTCACCAAACCTCCGAATGTTGATCATTTGTCGCTGGTTTGTCGGCAGAGCCCAGAGTGGAGACGCCCTCACTGCACAACTAGCCGTGTCCGGCAAACAGCCTCCAACCGGTGCAGGAAGGCCCACGTTCGGGCCTTCCTTTATGCAGCAGGGCTGCATTCACCAGTTCTTGCTGTTGCCGGACACGGCCCACTCTTTCAGTGCCGAATCCGAGTTCCTACTCGGTCAAACCGTAGGAATCGAACAGGTGCGATCCCTGGCCATAGGTGACAAGTCCTGTCGTGTTCTTGCTGAAAATCGCCCGGGTGATGTTCCGGTACATCCAGATTTCGGCCCACGAGTCGAGAAGTGCCTGCTGGAGGTTGCCGTAGGCAACCTTGCGGGCGGCAGTATCTGTCGCCTGCACGCCAGCGAGTAGCGCTGCGTCGCCGGCAGCACTCTTCATGTCGGCGATCTTGACGTAGTACGTCGATGACAGCTGAGCGAACTGCGGTTCCGGATCGGGTGACGCAATGGCATAGAGCGCCATGTTGAAATCACCAGCGAAAAGTGCAGTTCCGTACTGCGGACCGTCAATGACCTTGAGTTCTGCCTTGACGTTCTTGTACTTGCTGAGCTGGGTCTGCAACTGAGTCACACGAGCCTTGTTCGCCGTGTTCGTGGAAACCGCCATGACAAACGAAAGTGGCTGTCCGCCATTCGCAGCTGCCAGTTCATCGAACAATTTCTGAGCCTGAACAGGATCGGACTTTGGAAAATTGTACTTAGCGTCGTAGAACGGAGAGTTCTGTTGGAACATCGATGTCGCAGCGGTCTCACCGTTCATGGTGACAACGTCGATCATCTGGGGAATGTCCAGCGCGAGTGTCACGGCTTGACGAGCTTTCACGTTGTCGAACGGAGGCTTGTTCTGGTTGAACAACATCGATGTCGCGCCCTGAAGCTCGTTCCAGACCTGCGACTGCAGTCCTGCATCCGTCGCCTGCTTCAGCGACTCACCGAGTCCGAAGGTGTAGAGCTGAGCTTGACCCGAGATGACCGAATCAGTCGCCGCCTGAGCGTCGACAACAGCCTTCATTGTGATCTGGTCAAGCTTCGGAAGTCCTGTCTGCCAGTAGGTGGCGTTGCGGACCAACACGGTCTCGGTCGCAGGGGTGCGGGACTTGACCGTGAACGGACCTGCGCCAACTGCCTTTGCGTCGGCACCGTAGGTGTCGCCTTGGGCCTTGATTGCTGTCGGTGAAGCGATCCAACCAAGGTTCACCACCGGGATGACCTGCACGAACTGACGGTTCACCGTCTTGAGTTTCACGGTCAACACCGTCGGACTCGTGACCGTGAACGATTCGACGTTCATCAACTGACCGAACGAGGTCGATTTGGTATTGGTCTTATTCCGATCCCAGTTGAACTTCACGGCATCGGCATCGAGTGGCGTGCCGTCTGAGAACTTCACTCCGTCTTTAAGCGTGAGCGTCCATGTCAGACCGTCGGTCGACGTGAACGAAACAGCGATACGCGGATTGAACGCGCTTGTGTTCGGCGTGAGCGTGTAGAGGACGTCGTAAACGGCGTTGAGGACATCGGCGCCCTGGGTTGCGCTGTTGATGACCTTTAATGGATCAAGGCTTTGGGCATCCGGGCCCACCGCCACGACAGAACCCCCGACTTTCGCCACCTTGGTGGTCGGAGTCTTGTTCGAACTGCTCGATGAACTGCCACACGACGTGGCAACGAGAGCCAGAACTGCAAGCAGCCCCAGCCACAAACGACGATTACGCATACTCAACCTCTTCCTAGTTTGGACGGAGTCTGAAATGACAACCCGAGGAGATCCCCTGTGACTCCCGTCTCAGCGTAACCCAATAGGGTCATCATGGCAATGATAAGAAGGATCAGGGTTTGCGAGATGGGCGAGTTCCTCGGGCGGCACCTAATAGCCCAGGGACCGACTCAGCGAATTGATTGCGGAGGACGAGCCTCGGCGAGGAGGGGGCGAAGTACTGCATCGACTTCTTCGGCAGTCGAAACGGCTTCGCCTCGGGGCCCCCGGTGCCATCCCTCGAAAACGCCCAGAGCGATGCCGGAAGACTCGATCACCTGTCCGGTGACATCGCCGGAGGAAACCGACGCCAGCCAACACACCGCCGGGGAAACCAGTGCCGGGTCCCATCGCCTCTTCATCTCGTCGTCGAGTTGGAGTCCATCAGTCATACGAGTGAGAGCTCCCGGCGAGATCGCATTCACTGTCACGCCATATCTGGCGAGCTCCATCGCAGCGATGACCGTAAACGAAGCAATTCCTGCCTTTGCCGCTCCATAGTTTGCTTGACCGGGGTTGCCGAACAGACCAGATGATGACGTCGTGTTAATCACTCGGGCGTCATTGACACGGCCCTCATCAACCTCACCCTTCCAGTACACAGCGGCATGACGAGTCACACAGAACGTTCCCTTGAGATGCACAGCGATAACCGAATCCCAGTCATTCTCGGTCATGCTCACGATCTTGCGATCGCGCAGGATCCCTGCGTTGTTGACAACGACATCTAACCGTCCGAAGGTCTCAACCGCGCTGCGAATGAGACTCTCGGCCCCATCCCATGTAGCGATGTCGTCGTGATTGGCAATCGCCTGTCCCCCGCCAGCGATGATGGCTTCGACCACCTCGTCAGCTGGAGTCGAATCGTCGCCTATGCCATCAACTCCGGCGCCGACATCGTTAACCACGACCTGAGCACCTCGCGAACCGAGTGCCAAAGCATGTTCGCGCCCGATCCCTCTCCCGGCGCCGGTGACGACACAGACCCGACCTTCGCACATTCCGATCATTGAAGTTCCTCTCTTGATGCGAGACGCTCACGAAAGAGCGCCGACTCGCGCTGGCGAACCGCCCCGATTCCCGTCCGACCATCGAGCAGCAGACGTTTGGTCGCCATCAGTGACTCCAGGGGCATCGACGCGATGTGTTCAGCTCGCGCCCGCGCCACACTTTGCAATTCCGCGGGTTCGAGAAGTTCGCGCACGAATCCGAGCCGGAAGGCCTCGTCAGCAGAGAGCCATCCCGAGGTGAACATCAGGTCGGCCGCTGCCTGCCATCCAAGAAGCTCAGGCAACATCCGGCTGCTTCCGGCTTCCGGGACAAGACCCATCTGAACAAACGGAGCTCGAAACCGCGCATTCGTGCTCGCCAACAACACATCGATGTAGGCGAGCATCGTGAAACCAGACCCGACGGCAGCACCATTGACCGCGCCGACGATCGGCTTGGGAAAGTCCGTCAGTTCATCCAGAAAGTTGTGGAACGGTCGACCCGCATCCTTCGAAGACTGAAAGTCCTTAACGTCGGCTCCAGCGCAAAACACGTCCGATGTCGCGTTCACGAGCACTACTCGCAATCGGTCATCTGCAGCAACGCGGTGCAGGAATTCAGCACCTGCGGTCCACATCGCAGTGGTGAAGGCATTCTTCGACGCCGGTCTGTCGATCGTAAGGATCGCGAGGCCAATGCTGATGTCCTCATCGAAAACCAGTCCATCCGACATCTCGAACATCCTTCAGGAAAACTTTGGGGCGCGCTTCTCGATGAACGAGCGGACCGCCTCCCGATGGTCGGCGGTAGAGAAGGTGATCGCCTCCATTGCAAGGGACGCATCGATCACGCGATTCACCTTGTCCATCAGATCAGCGTTGGCCAGTCGCTTATTGAACTGGATGGCAACCTGTGGACCCCGAGCAAGACGTAGAGCCATGGCGCGCGCTGCATCCTTAAGTTCGGCGCGCGGATGGACGTGATTCACGAGGCCAATACGACCTGCCTCTTCGGAGCCCATCATCTCGCCTGTGAGTAAAAATTCCTTGCCTCGGTTGAGACCCATGAGCAACGGCCACAAAATCGCGCCACCGTCACCGGCAACAAGACCGGCGTTGACATGGGGATCGGCCAGCCGGGCCTCCTCTGCCATCAGTGTGATGTCGCAGAACAGCGCCATTGTCGCACCGAGTCCAATTGCATCTCCGTTGATCGCGGCAATCATCGGCTGGGGAATCGCCAGCTGGGCGCGAACAAGTGCGGCGGAACCGATCATGAGTTCGGGCATCCCGTCCTCGTAACCGCCGTCGAGGTTGTCCTGCATCCCTCCGAAGTCGGCTCCGACACAGAACGCCTTTTCGCCCGCTCCGGTCAGGACCGCAACCCGAACCTCGCGGTCTTCGGCAATCTTTCGAAAAAGCGGCGTCAACTCGTCATGCATCTCGGGCGAGATCGCGTTGCGGCGCTCCGGCCGATCGAGAGTGACCCAGAGAATTCCCTCGTCCTCCATCTCGGTGCTGATGCAAGTAAATCCGTATCGATCATCGACTGCCATGTGTCATCCCATTCCCAAGTAGATGTTCTTCGTGCGCACGAATTCAAGGAGCCCTTGTCGGCCCCCTTCTTTTCCGACACCGCTGAGTCCGAACCCGCCGAACGGAGCAGACGCCGGCAATGCAGCAAAACTGTTGAGGGAAACGTAACCGGCATCGAGGGCTCCGGCGACACGATGAGCGCGGCGGAGATCATTGGTGTGAACATAACCAGCGAGTCCATAGGGCGTGTCGTTGGCAAGTGCGATTGCTTCTTCTTCGTCACTGAACGTCATCACCGAGAGCACCGGACCAAACACCTCTTCCTGCGCGATGTAGGCATCGCTGGCGACTCCGTCGATAATGGTTGGGCGGATGAAGAATCCATCGGCGAGTTCACCACTTCCACGTTCTCCACCGAGAACGATTTGTCCGGATGCATCCGACCTCGCCCGATCGATCATTCCCATGATCCGGTCGCGATGACCTTCGCTGATAACCGGCCCCACCACAGTTGTCGATGCAAGCGGATCACCGAAAGGAAGCGCCGCTGCAACAGCGACAACACGCTCCAGAATTTCGTCGTGGACATCCTCGTGAACGATAAGACGCGTGGGATACACACAACCCTGACCGGCCATGCTCATGCAGACCGAACCGGAGAACTGACCGGCAGCAGCGAGATCAGCATCAGGGAAGATGATGTTCCCGGACTTACCACCCAACTCGAGCACGACCGGCGTGATATTCCGAGCAGCAACAGCGAGTATCGCTCGTGCCGTCTCCAACCCTCCCGTGAATGAGATCTTGTTCACCCCCGGATGACCGCAGAGCGCTTCACCGGCGTCGGCTGCACCTGGCACCACGTTCACGACACCGGGCGGCAGTCCCGCTTCGATCGCCAGTTCCGCGAACCGGATCACGGAGAAGGGCGCTAGTTCCATCGGTTTCACGACAACGGTGTTGCCGACAGCGAGAGCCGCGCCGGCTTTGCGGGCAATCGACGAGATTCCCCCGTTCCACGTCGAGATGATCCCGATCACTCCCAGTGGTTCGAGTGTCGTGTAGTCGAACGCGTTCTCAGGAAAGATCGGAATGACCGAACCTTCAAGTTTGTCGGCGTAGCCGGCATAGTACGAAAGATAATCAGCGGCACGACGCGGCAGACCTCCGGCCACCGCAGAAGGCACGCCCGCCTCGAGCGTGAGCACGCTGCCAATCGTTGGGCCGTCGCGCAACACAAGAGCGGCGAGCCGCAAAAGCGCATCGCGACGTTCATCGGGCCTCCACCGCCGCCAGATCTGGAACGCTTCGCGAGCCGATGCGACCGCATCGTCAATTTCGGATGGACCGGCGAGCGGGACGTCAGCCTGCTCGCGTCCGGTCGTCGGATTCACATGGCGGTGACTACCACCACTGGCTGACGAAGTTCGCGAGTCCCCGATGACGAGGTGCGCGTCGGTGAGCAGTTGCTCTGCGAGGCGTCGATGTTGTTCCGCGTCGATCGTCATGGCTTCACTCCGTGCATCATCAAAAGAGCGACGGCAGTCGATCCATTGGCATCTCGATCACTACCGGTCGGTCATCGGCCAGTCCTTCGACGATCGCTCCGCGAAGTGCATCCGGCGTGTGGACTCTGACGCCGACAGCGCCAAAAGACTCTGCGAACTTCACGAAGTCTGGATTGACAAGATCCGTGCCGATGATTCGACCGCCGAAATTCTCCATCTGATCGCGATTCGTATTGCCATAGGCCGAGTCATTGAACACCACCGTCACTACATTGATTCCGTATTGCACGGCAGTCGCGAGTTCCGATGCACAGAACAGAAATCCGCCGTCACCATTGATCGATACAACCGGCAGGTCCGGCCGACCGACCTTTGCACCAAGTGCCGTTGGAAAGCAGTAACCGAGGGTCCCCATATAAGACGACGTGATGTAGGTGCGCGGTTGGTACACAGGAAACGCGAGATGGCACATGTACCCCACCGTCGTAGTCCCTGTCGCCAAAACTCCGTCTTCCGGAAGAGCGGCCCGCAATGCACTGACCATCTCGTGTTGCGGACCAACAGCCTGGAATTCGAGATCGATTCCGGCGCGTATCAACTGCAATTCGTTTCCGCGCGACGGTTTGCGATCTCCACGAGCCTCAAGCGTTTCGATCAGCAGATCGAGCGCTCTTTGTGCGTCGCTCTCGATGGCGAGTGTCGGCGAACCATGTTTGCCGAATTCATTCGGATCAACATCTATGTGGATCAGGGTCTGATGCGGCCCCAACTTGAGACCCTGACAGCGGGTCCCAACGGCTAACACGACATCCGCCGCGTCGATGACCGGGCGAAGTCGACGATTCACCCAAGCTGTGCCGGCGAAGAGCGGATGACGCTCGTCGATGCAGCCCTTACCTTCACGAGTATTCACGACTGCCGCCTGAAGAAACTCGGCGACGGCGGTGAATGAGGCAGACGCGTCCGACAACACCACACCGGCCCCACCGACAAGCATGGGGTTGGATGCCTTTGCCAAGAGATCAGCGGCGCGCCCCACGAGTTCAGGGTCCGGGGCATGACGCAACGGCTCGGTCGGGATGATCACCGACGCATTCACCGGAGCAGCAAAAAGCTCGGGCGACACTTCAATTTCAACAGGGCGAGTCCGGCCATCGGTCATGACCGCAAAGCCTCGACGCACCGCCGCAGCCATGTCCTCAACGTCCTCGAGACGCTCGCAGGATTTCGTGATCGGCCGCACGACCTCAAGTTGGTCGTGGATCTCATGGGTAAGTCCGAGACCAAGTCCGAGCCCGTGTTGTTCTACCTGTCCGGCAATCATCATGACCGGCGACGAGCAAGCCCACGCCGTGGCGAGACCCGATGCCGCGTTGTAAACACCTGGACCGGGGACCACCATCGCGACACCGGGCTTTCCGGTGACGCGCGAATAGCCATCAGCCATATACGTCGTCGCTTGCTCGTGCCTCGTGGTGATGAAATCCAACCCCGGTTCGCGGTAGATGGCATCGAGCGCGTGCATGAGGTGAATTCCGGGGATCCCGAAGACGACCTCAACCCCTTCAGCCACCAACTGGGAGACGAGCAGTTCACTACCGTTTGTAGCCTCGACTTCTGGCGAGTTGTCCTGCATCGTGCCCCCACAATCTCGGACCCACGCGCCGTGGACCTACCCGACCTTCGTGTGTCGAACACATACTAACATAGCCATGATATGGACTCTTGGGGCGACAGTGACAGGCTCCCTGAACCAGATGAAGTTGTATCGAAACCGGAATCGAAGCCGGGACGAACCAGAACTCGAAACCGATGCAATGTCGGAGCCAACTCAACCCGCAGATCAGAGGCGGCGTTGCACAAGGGCGGCAGTGACCATCCCCACTTCGCCCACGGTCGACATGAACGCGTGCGTCGCCTCCAAGTGACGGCGCGCAATATCGGCAACTCTCGCGGAATCGCCTGCGGCTATCGCTTGCACAATCTTCTCGTGCTCACTCAGAGCTGCCTTCCAGACCGCTGGCGGAGCAAGCTCAACGCCCTCCGCATCGAACACGACCTGCGCGTGGCTCGCCCAAATGGCTTCGAGTGCACCAACAACCTGAACAAGGGTCTCGTTTCCGCATTGACGGACGAGGAGAGCGTGAAACTCATCAGTGAGTTTCATCGTTCGGGGACGATCTCCGATTGCTTCTTCCTGCTCTTTCACGAGTCGCTTGAGTTCAGGAACGATTGTCGTAGCCCTGTCCGAACGGTCGGCACACATCGACGCGCACAGGGGTTCAAGTTGCCGCAGCGCGGCACCAACATCGGAGAGTGCTGTCGACGAGGACTGCAGAACAAGACTCAAGGTGTAGGCCACCCGCTCGTTCGTTGGCATGTGAACGTCGGCACCACCAACTTTGCCTCGGCGAACGGTGATCAGACCTTCGGTCTCCAGAATGCGAAGGGCCTCGCGCGCTGCCGGCGGACCCACCTCGTATTGCTTAACCAGTACGTCGAGCTGCGGAACCACCTGCATCTCACCGGTCAGTATCTGAGAACGGATGCTGTCGGCAACGACCTCGGCCATCCGCGGAAGGCGCACCCGAGTCTTGTCGTCGTTGCCCATTGCCCGCAGTGGTGGCTCAATCGGTGCTTCCATGTCTCGATTGTACGCAGGAGCACCCGGCGCCACCTCCGATACGCCAGCAAAACCAACCGCACCCCCAACTCGACACATGTCGAACAGAAAGCGAGTGACTTCCATGTCCGACGTTACTGAGTCACTTCCGCTCCATGGAATCAGGGTTCTTGCCATCGAGCAGATGATTGCTGCGCCCTGGGCAACGCAAATGCTGGGCCGCCTCGGGGCTGAGGTCATCAAGGTCGAACATCCGACGATCGGCGAGTCCGGTCGCTCATCGAGCCCCACCGTCGAAGGCCCCGATGGCAAACCTGTGGGAGCGACCTACATACGCAACAATCTGAACAAACGGAGCATCGGCATCGATATCAAGAAAGGCGCCGATCTGATACTCGATCTCGCTGAGAAATGCGATGTGTTCGTTCAGAATTCGAAAGCCGGTTCCATGGAAGCTCTCGGGCTCGGCTACGACGCGGTCAGGGAGCGCAACCCGAGCGTGATCTATGTGTCGGTGACTGGCTTTGGAAACACAACCAACTCCCCGTACCGCGACTGGCCGGCCTATGCCGGAATAGCAGAAGGCATGTCAGGCATCTACCAGTGGGCTCGTCAACCGGGCCAGCGTCCGGTCATCAATCCGATGGGCGGCATCGGTGACATCGGGTCCGGCATGTTCGCCACGATCGGAATTCTTTCGGCGCTCCTCCAACGCTCGACCACCGGCCTCGGCCAACATGTCGACATTGCGATGTACGACTCGATGCTCGCGATCGCGGACGTCGTCACCGCGTACGCATCGCTGGGTGAGACGCAACGCGCTCCCGGCGCAATCATCTCGACCTTCGCAGCCGCCGACGGCGACGTCATCATTCAGGTGAGCCGAGAGCACCAGTTCGAAAGACTGGCGACGATCGTTGGCCATCCCGAATGGATTGAAGATGAGCGTTTCGCCGCACGCGATGGATGGGTCACCCACCGCGAGGAGGTTCTCCGTCCCGCTATAGAGGAGTGGACCTCGCGCCTTCCTAAACTCGAGATTGCCGAACTGCTCGCCAAGGCGGGAATTCCCGCAGGGCCCTGCAACGACGCGGCCGATGTGATCGGCGATCCCCACGTCGCCATGCGCAACATGCTCATCCCTTTCGAACGTGGAGATGGCAACCCCTACTTAGTCCCCGGCAATCCGGTAAACGTGGCAGGCAGGAAACCGTTTGTTGATCGTCGCGCCCCTTGGCTCGGAGAGGACACAGACGACATCTTGAAAGAAGTCCTCGGGTTCGACGCGACCGCCATCAGCAACCTTCGCGAAGCAGGAATCATCGGCTGACTTCAGCGCCCGATCTCGCTCAGCGCAAGGTTTGGGTCCCGAACCCTCGAGCGATTTCGTCGATCTCATCAATCACCGTCGTCGACATCGGCACTCCGTCGCGGAGTCTCTGGGCGCGTCGCTCAGCTTCGAATTCTCCCGGCACCGCGATGCGGTCGACGCCCTCGGCAGTCTCCGAACGATGTACATCGTCGATCAGTTCGTCCGTGCGCCGAGCGAACTCCTCGCTGCCGATAAAACGATCTGGATCGATCGCGATGAAGGTAAAACCTTTCGCAACGCGCTCGCGTCCCTGCGTCTCCGATGACGTGTGCTCGGTACGACCATAGGAACTTCCGGCCAGAACCCCCGCAAGGACTTCGACGAGAAAACCAAGTCCGTAACCCTTGTGCCCACCGAACCACTGAAGGTTCCAGACAGACGCCGCTTCGGTATCGGTGGTGGGCCGACCATGATCATCCGATGCCCATCCTTCCGGGATTGACTCGTCGCCTCGTCGCTTTGCGAGAAGAAGCCTGTTTCCGGCTACTGCGGTGGTCGCAATGTCGTACACGATCGTCGGGTGGGTTCGAGTAGGAATCGCATAGGAGATGGGATTCGTCGAGAACATTGACGTCGTGCCCCCAAAGGGAGGTACCACGGTTGGACCGTTCTGGACACACAGGCAGATCATTCCTGCCTGAGCAGCGCGCCGCGTGTAAATCCCAAGTGCACCGAGATGGGTCGCCTCGCGCACACTGACAGCGCTCACCCCAAACTCTCTGGCCCGTTCGACGGCCAGATCAACAGCCTTAATACCCACGACTTGACCGATTCCCAGTCCCGCATCGAGCCAAACCGTTGATCCCGAATCGTCGAGTACCTGGATCTCGCTGTCGACCCGAATCTGGCCCGACTCCAATCGGTTGACATACATAAAGAGCAAGTGGATCCCATGCGAATCGACGCCCGTCAGATCCGCCTCAACCAAAACCTCTGCGACAACATCGGCATCAACATCTCCCACGCCGAGGGCCATAAGGACCTGCGCAATAACCTCATGCATACGAGATGCGTCGACAAGTTCTGTTCGTTCGGTCTGTTCCATGTTCGTGCCTCGGCGTTCGTGAGAATGATTGTCGGGTTCAGTCCGGAAGTTGGTACGAGTCTCTGTCACTCTCCTGCGGTTGACGCCCCGTGCGGAATGGACAGAGCGGAGAATCGACCAACAAGAACCTGTTCCAATCGGTTGAAATCTCGATCGCCTTTGCCTGCCATGTTCGCATCGCCGAATCCGTTTGTTGGGCAATCTCAAACTCGCCCCAATTCTCCCAGGCCGGGATTGCCCAGAGCAGAAGTATCTCCGATTCGTTACACATCGCCGTCGCCCAAGCGCCGACCAACACGAACCCGAACTTCGAATACAACGGAGCAGCCTGTTCGCGGACCGTCTCAAGAACGTCCCATGCAGTACCGGCCGGAACCTTGACGACCTCGTGGGCATAGGTTTCGCCGCGGACACCCTTGGCGCAGATCTGCTCGATCGTGTCCGTCCACGGCGCAGGGATGAGCACGCGGTCGATACCCGATCTCCTGAACTGCGATGCCCGAGCCCACCATTCGGCAAGGGCCGGATCCTGAAGCGTCGGGTGATTGAATTCGTGCCGAAACGATTCGGCCAGACCCGGAAATCCGTCTTCTTCCCAGATGTTCACGACTTCGGGCCAGCGGCGGGTGGTCCCCACCGTTCCCCAAACGCCGTAACAGAGCTGATTGCGTTCGACCTGAGCCTTCGGCGACCAGTTCGCCGTCATGTGATGCATGTAATTCGCGCGGTTATGACCGATGATGTCAATGAACTCGTGGATGTAGACCTTGGAATTTACCATGACTAGTATTTACACCATGTACATAATTCGTGAGCGAAACCGCTCATGGCGTTTCGTGTCGCGTGGCTGATTTCCGGTTCTCCACCGAGGCCGAATCCTTTCGGGTCGACGTGCTCGAATGGCTCTCCACCATCGAGCCCGAGCTTTCCGCCGTCAACTCCGACCCTTCCGACCTCACCGGACTCGACGAGAAGTTCGAACGGCGCCTCCAGGCCGATGCGGGGTCTCGTGGCTGGCTCTCGCTCCCCCTCGAGTTTCAGGCAGTCTTCAATTACGAAATGGCGCGTGCCGACGCTCCACTTATCGATACCGCGATGACATTGGCCGGTGCCGCCGTCGAGAAATTTGCGACCTCGGAAGCTCACACGCTCGTTGGGGAATCAATGCGTGCCGGACTCGTCGAGGCCTGTTCGGCATACACGGAGTCCGGCGCAGGCAGCGATCTCACCGCACTCGCAACAACCGCTGTGCGAGGTAGTCGCGGCTGGATCCTCAATGGAACCAAAACGCTTGTCACCGGCGCGCACAAATCGGACTGGTGCGTGACTATTGCGAGAACCGACGATCATGCATCCCCGCGCGAAGCCATGTCGATGTTCCTCGTAGACATGACGTTGCCAGGCATCACAGTGCACCGCCATCGCACGATGAACGGATGGACACTCGATGACATCGACTTCGCCAATGTCGAACTCGCTCCCGAAGCGCTTCTCGGCATCGAAGGCAACGGTTGGCGGCAGATGAGTGCAGCACTTGGCGCCGAGCGGTCGGGCATGTTCTGGATCGGATTCGCCCGGCACGTACTGGACCTCCTCTCGCAGTTCGTATGCACCACCACGCGAGATGCCATCGTTCTCGCCGATGATCCACTTGTCATCAACGAGATTGGCAGACTTGAAGCAGATTGGTCCGCGGCCGAACTGCTGTCGCGTCGGGCTCTCTGGGCTCAGATACGCGGTGTCGACGACACCCTGATCCCCGCTATGGCGAAAGTCGTAACAACCGAACTGTTGGTCGCGATTGCCCAAAGCGCGACGGAAATCGCTGGACAGTCCGGGCTCGTATGGGCTCCGCTGTTTGGTGGTGAAGCTCCCGCCGGCGCTGCTGCCGACGGACGGTTCGCATGGGAGTTCCTCGAGCGCGTGCACGGAACAATCGGTGGCGGTGCCAATGAAGTCCACCGCGACATCATCGCAACGATCCTCCTCGGTCGGGTTGGCGCGTCATGAACCTCGACATCACGCCCGAACAGAACACCTTGGCCTCCCATGCGAGCGAGGCATTCCGCACCGGGACAATTCCCCCATCAAGTTCTTCGTTCACCGAACTTTGCATGGTCGCTCGCGAATCGGGACGCGCCGCTTCTGAACTTCGATTCGTCGGATTCGCTTTCGCCCGTCTACTTGGTTGGCGCGGTGGACCCGATATCACTGTTGCGCTCGACCCAGACGGCCACAGTTGCGATCACGTTCCCCTCGCGATGACCGCATCAACTGCTCTGGTTGCTGCTCGACACGGAACCGTGTTTACCGTCGACCTTCAGGCAGCTCATCGCATTGCGCAACCGACACTCGATGACCCTCAGGCGGGCCGTATCGAGTTCGAGACAGCACACATCATCGACGAACGCGCCCACGATGTTGCCGGAGTCATCCCTCATGCGATGACCCTTGTCGCCGCCGAGTGCGTCGGAGCCGCAGAGGCTTCACTCGACGCATCGATTGCACGGGTCTCCAGTCGCCCCATAAGAGGTTCGGTCCTCGGCGACCAGCAGGTCGTGCGCCATCGGTGTAGCGATATGAAAATAGGCGTGACCCAAGCATGGGACGCGGTGCTCGACGCCGCAGCGCACATCGATCGACGCGGTTCCGCTCAGGAAATTCGACTTGCCGCGGCGCGAGCGAAACTCATCGCTGTACAACGGTGCCTCGCCACCACCACCGAAGCGTTACGTCTCGCTGGCGGAATCGGAATCCTGGAAGATGAGTCGTGGCACAAGTGGCTCCGCCGGGTAAAAGCTGCGGAGCCGTTGATCATTTCATCGCGCGATCTGCGCTCCGAAATCGCAGGAGCAAGCCTGTCCCGCTTCCGCTGATCACCAACCGCCCAACCCCGTCAGGCGATCACTGAGCGGTCCCAAGTCGTGGAGGTGACTCCACGATCGCGAAGGACAAACTTCTGTACGCGTAGCGTGGTCGTGTTGTGCGGAATCTCGATGACGACGTCGATATATCTCGGCACCATGTAGGACGGCATCTCCTTCGATAGGTGCTCAAAGAATTGCGCAGGCTTGAGTGCAGCCCCTTCCCGCACAACCACCGCAACCATCACATCATCGCCACCGAACCCATCGGGAACACCGAAGGCTGCGCACGCGACTACAGCCGGGTGTTCGAGAACCACGGACTCGACCTCGAATGACGAGATGTTCTCCCCCCGCCGTCGGATCGTGTCCTTCATTCGATCCACAAAGAAGAATCGACCTTCATCATCCTGACGCAGCGCATCGCCAGTGTGGAACCAGCCGTTGCGCCATGCCTCAGCTGTTGCCGCAGGATCTCCGAAGTATCCCCCGTTGAGCGCCCACGGAGCCCCGGTCCGGACAACCAACTCCCCGACTTCGCCGACAGCAACGGGCATGTCATGTTCATCGACAAGCGCCAATTCCGGCCAAGGCCATCCCGCCACCACCGCGCCCGACGTCTGCCATGGTCCGTGATCCCATCCAGTAGCCACCATGCTCGGCACTTCGGTCATCCCGTAAGCCGTGCAAACGCGCGTCCCGAAGCGCTGCTCGAACTCTTCCATCTGTTCGATCATCGGGCCCAACACAAGACTGCGCAAAGGATTCTCGGCATCATCAGGTTCGGCGTTCTGCGACCACAGAACGCTCGTCATCGGCCCGACAACACCGCACGCGACCGCTCCCGACATCCGAATGTCGGCCCAGAACGCGCTCGCACTAAACCTGTCGCGAATCACGAGCCGTCCGCCCTTCCACACGACATATTGCAGAGCTCCTATGCCGGAATTGTGAAACATGGCGACCGGCGCATACAGCGCCTCGCCTTTCATCAGAGTGTCCTCCGGAACCCAAGACCAATGGGAATGAGACGCGGCCCAGGGAATCACAACGGCTTTGGATGGACCGGTACTCCCTGAGGTGAAGAGGAACATCGCTGTGTCATGGAGTTCGGGACAAAAAGGCGGAACCGATGGAGTCCCTGACAGAAATTCACGGAGACCCACTGCAGCCACGTCACCGACGCGTCCACCGCTCCATTCCTCGTCGTACACAATGACATCGGTCAAATCGGAATCCACCGATGCTTCGCTAAGTCGACCCACAAGGTCGGCCGACGCGACAACGGCCCGCATACGCGCGGTAGCGAGGACATGGCGCAACATACGGCCCATGTGGGCGGTATTCACCGGCACCGCAATCATTCCGGCCGAGGTCACGGCCAACCAAGCACGGGCGCAATCGAAAGAGTCGCTTACAAAGATCCCAACCACGGAACCGGAATCGATTCCCCGACGATGAAAACCGCCAGCCCAGGCATCACACATCCCCACTGCATCGCCATAGGAGAGGACACGACCATCCACATGGTGCAGCAGGATCTGTTCGGGCGTCTCGTCGGCCCAGCGCCGCAATGCGTTCGGCGCCAGATCGGCGGACGTGATCTCCACTCGCATGATTTTCCCCTTCGCCCCCAAGTCTGATCTGTAAAACTATCCATGATGGCAAGGTAAAGCCGGCCGCTGGCCGGATCCGACTGCCCGGACGATTGGAGGGGAACCCATGGGAGGACGACTCGAAGGCAAGGTGGCACTCATCACGGGATCGGGCCGGGGACAGGGCGAGGCTGAAGCCAGGCTCTTTGCCGAAGAGGGCGCGCGTGTAGTGGTCAGCGACATCGATCGACACGCGGCGGAGGCGGTGGCGTCATCGATCGGCGAGCGAGCCATCGCGATATCACTCGACGTGACCGATGCCAATGCATGGTCGGGCGCTATCACGTCGACCACAACTGCCTTTGGCGGTTTGGACATTCTCGTGAACAACGCCGGAATAGGCATTCCCCCTCGGCTCATCGAAGAGGAAACGACCGAGGAACATCGGCTGATCATCGATATCAATCTGCATGGTGTCTGGCTCGGCATGCGCTCCGCAATCCCGGTCATGACCGAGCGCGGTGGTGGCTCAATTGTGAACATCTCGTCGATCGATGGCCTCGTCGGAGTCGCGGGAATGACGTCGTACACGGCGAGCAAGTTTGCGGTGACTGGCATGACGAAATCTGTCGCTCTTGAAGTTGGGCGACGAGGTATCCGCGTGAACTCGATCCATCCCGGTGTGATCGAGACGCCGATGGTCGCGTTGGCCCCGCCCGAGGTCCATCTCCGACTCGGGGAAATCCTCGACCGACAAGCGATCCCTCGCATGGGCACACCAAAAGAAGTCGCGTACCTCGCCCTTTTTCTTGCCTCAGACGAGAGTTCTTACTGCACGGGATCGTCATTCGTGATCGATGGTGGCCATATCGCCGGGCCCTACCGCGACGACTTCACCCGCTGAACCTTTCCGGATCGCGAGAGCTCAAACGTGGGTGTATCTCTGTTACCAGACGACGGGCAACTGCCTGGCGGTCATGACCAATGGGAGCGAGAACAAAATGCTCCACCCCTGCATCAATGAACCCCTGAAGACGCTCCACAACTTGATCGGGATCTCCTACGCAGGCAACTCGGTCGACCATGGAATGAAACTCGTCGTTATAGGTACCGCCAAGAAATGAGACCGCGTTGTCGCGCGCACGATCGCTGTCATCATCAACCGCGACGAATACATAGACGGACCAAACGAAGTTGTCGAGCGAGCGGTCGATCGCAGCCGCCTCGGCACGCACAGTCGCGACCGATCGTGCATACCGCTCGGGCGAGTAAAGGTACGGCATCCAACCGTCACCAATTCGCGCGGCTCGGCGCATGGCCACCGGTTGTCTGCCTGTGACAAGAATCGGTGGTCCTCCATCGTGGAGCGGAGCCGGATGAATCCGCAGGTCGCGAAAACGATGGTGCCGGCCATCATGCGTTACCGGTTCGCCCGTCCAGAACTCACGCAGTAAACCAATCGATTCGTCCATGCGAGATCCACGTTCGGCAATCGGAACCTCAGCCGCCTCGAAATCCGATTCGTACTCACCGCCGACACCAACCGCGATCGCGAGTCGGCCGTCGGCGGCTCGGTCGAGATCCGCAAGCTGCTTGGCAACAATCGCTGGGGGGTAGAGGGGCAACAACAATGCCGCCGTTCCGACGACGGCCGTTCTCGTCTGTTCAATCAGACGCGCAAGCCAGACAATCGCTTCGGGCGAGGGGTTGGGCGAGGCCACATGACCACCGACCCAGAATGAGTTCACCCCAAGTTCTTCCAGTTCACGAACCTCGGATCCATCCGACGGAGCAACGAATCCAAAGTCAGCAGGCCCGACGTCCGGCAGCAGCGAATTCAACACTTCCTTCCTCATCGAGGGTCCAGCCACGGCTCGCCGACGGGACGTCGGCCGCCAATTGAGCGGGTCACGTGATCGGCGGTCGAAACGACGAGTTCACCGAGGGCATCGATCTCTGCACCAGGCATCTCCCGATTCGGTCCGAGGATCATGATCGATGCGACCACCGAGCGATCACTGCCGAAGATCGGTGCTGACAATTGATTAATCCGCATCGACAGATTGTCGTCGAGATGCGACGGCTGATGTGATGGCAGATGGTGACTGCGCACCATTTCCTCGAACAATTCCTCGGCCGAGGGGCGCGCCTCGTCGTCACCCGCGCTCTGTGAGAACGCCTCGAGGAGACCTGGCAGATCACGATCGGTATTGACAGTCACGCTGAAACCGCGCCGGCGCACGTCGGCGAGTGCACTCCGATACCGAACCCGTGCCGACTCGTCGAGGGAGGGTTCTTCGAGCCATCGCTCAATCCGTTCATGATGTGCCCATGCCACAAACACGGCGCCAAACGGCGGCCTCATAGGAACGGCCTGCCCGACTCGGATGGTGATGGCAAACGGCGGGCTGTAATCCGCGACATCGGCGACACGCGTCTCATCACCATCGGCGACCGAGACGGCAACACAACTACCCATGCGTCGAGCAAGACCATCGGCGGCCGATGAAGCGATCTCAAGCAGCGAGTTGGCTGCGCGCGCAGCATCGCCGAGAGAGATGCACCGCGGCCCAAGTTCATAGAGTCGGTCGTCGCGCCGCACAACCAGTCCCCCGTCGGAGAGGGCGAGAAGTACCGCGTCGCACGTCGCCCGGGCCATTCCTGTGAGTCTCGAGAGTTCAGAGACCGAGAATCGCCGTGTTGGAGTAGCGGCAAGAATTCTGAGGACGTCGCAGGCCCTCGAAACCGCGGGCGCTGGAGTGATGGGCATTGGGTAGTCCTAGGAAAGGGTCGAGAACGGGAGTCTTGAATTTCTCTTGACAATGGTGTGACGTCTACCACTAGAATACCATGATAGACGCTAGAATACTAGCATAGTGTCCGAAGGGGAACGCATGCACGAGTCACCCATGGGTGCTCAGCGGGGACCGGACCAGTGAGTAGAGCCGCGGACGCGTCGATCTCGGGTCGCTTCGCCGTCGCCGGACTTGGCATGTCTCCGCAAGGGCGCTCACTCGGAATTCCTGCCCTCGAACTTCGGAAGATCGCGCTCGAGAATGCCTTGACCGATTCCGGTCTCGCCCGAAGCGATATCGACGGGTACATCGGCACATCAAGCGAAATGTTCGAAGACATCCGGTATCTCGGACTCTCTCCCCGCTTTGCATGGACCATGCAGTCCGGCGGCGCAACCGCATCGTGGTCGGTCCTCAATGCCGTTGGCGCCATCCTCACCGGACAGGCTGATGTTGTCGCGTGCACCTATGGCGCAGCACCAACGAGCGGCGGCGTTGTTCGGGTTGACGGAAGCCGCGGCGGGTTCGGCACATATTCCTACGGTTACCCGGCCATGTACGGAATGGTCGGCGCTGGCATGGCCCACGCCCTGCACGCGCGACGTCACATGCACAAGTACGGAACGACCTCCGAGCATCTCGGGGCTGTCGCTGTCGCCCAGCGCGCCCACGCATCGTTGCGACCTGATGCCCAGGGATTTGGTCAACCATTCACCCTCAACGATCACCAGAATTCGCGAATGGTCGTCGATCCATTTCGCCTGCTCGATTGCTGTCGCGATACCGACGGTGGTGTTTGCGTGATCGTGACCTCAATTGAACGAGCACGCGACCTCCGCTCCACGCCTGCCGTCGTGCTCGGTGTCGGAACAGGTCACAACATCCGCAATTGGTGGACCGGTGATGTCTACGACATGCACGACGATATCGCTCCCGCCAAGGCAACCGCCTTTGGTCAAGCGGGTATCGACCTCGACGATATTGATGTCGCAGCCCTCTACGACCCGTTCAGCATCTCGGTGATCATGCAGCTCGAGGCCTACGGATTCTGTGGGCCTGGTGAAGGCGGTCCGTTCGTCACTGCAGGAAACACCATGCTCGACGGGGCCATACCGACGAACACTGGGGGCGGTCAGCTCTCAGGTTTCTATGCCACCGGATTCACTGCACTCTCCGAGGGACTGCGTCAGATCAGGGGTGAGGCCGGCCCGACCCAGATCCCCAATGCCGAAATCGCCCTAGTGAGCGGCCACGGAGGGAACGGCGGGATTCAGAATACTTGGGCTCACGCAACCCTGATTCTCGGAGCCGACCGATGAGCGCAACGCCGCCAATGAACTACGTCGGCCACACCTTCGATGCGCCGTTCTGGGACGGCTGCCTCACACATCGGTTTCTGCTGCATCGATGCACGATCTGCGAACGCGACTATTGGCCAGCGTCTACCTGTATCGAGCACGGCTCGAAGTCAATGGAATGGACCGAGTCAAGCGGTGCAGGCGTCGTACATACCTACACCGTTGTTCATCATGCATACACCCCGGAGTGGGCCGACAAGATCCCGTATGCCCTAGCTGTCGTGCGCCTCACCGAAGGCCCGTTCTTCCATACAAACATCGTCGGATGCGCTCCCGCTGATGTTCATGTCGGCATGGAGGTCACTGTTTTCTGGGATGACATCGATGCCGACGTGACGATCCCGCGGTTTGCACCGATCACTCCCCACTCGACTTCCACCAACAAGGACAACCGTGACTGATCATTTGAGCTTCAGCGGAAATTTCATCGACGGGGAATTTATCCCCGGCACCGGGACACTCGGTGTCGAGGATCCCGCGACCGAAGAAATTTTTACTGAGGTCTCTACGGCCAGCACCGCTCAATTCGACATGGCGATTGCCGCCGCCTCCCGCACATTTGAATCGAGGGTCTGGGCAGAGACTCCGATCGTCGACCGTGTCGACGCCCTGTTGCGCATGTCCGCTGCCCTCGACGAGCGTCGGGAACAACTTGTCGAGACCATCATCCGCGAGACCGGTTCGCCACTCATGCTCGCCCAATGGGCGCAGGTCGGAATGGCACTCGATCAGGCTCGTCAACTCCCGGAACTGTTCGCCACCCTGCCAGAGTGGGAGCACAACGAACTTCCTCTCGAAAGTCACTTCGGTCCCGATCTTCGCGACGTCATGTTGAGCATCCGACGCTACGAAGCGTGCGGTGTCGTCGCTGCCATCACCCCCTACAACTTTCCGCTCCAGACCAACGTCTGGAAAGTTTTCTCCGCCCTCGCTGCCGGTTGCTCAGTTGTTCTGCGCCCAAGTCCGCTCACGCCCCTGAGTGGACTCGTCTTCGGCCTTGCCGCAGCCGAAGCGGGAATCCCCGCCGGCGTCCTCAACGTGGTCGTCGAGGACGGAGCCCAAGGTGCCCAACTCCTCTCGAGTGATCCCCGCGTCGACTGTGTTTCCTTCACGGGATCAACCACGGTAGGTCGGGAGATCGCGTCCCAGGCTGCACCGACTCTCAAACGCCTCTGTCTGGAACTGGGTGGAAAGTCGGTCCAGTTGTACCTTCCCGACGCCATCCACAATGTCGTTCCCGGCGTGTGCACGGTTTTCAGTTCGCTGTCCGGACAGGGTTGTGTGGTCCAAGGCCGTGTCCTCGTCCCGATGGAGTCGCTTGATGAGGTCGCCGAAAAGTCCGCCCTCGCTGCCAAGGCACTCCCGATCGGAGACCCGCGCAATCCATCGACTCTCGTCGGTCCGCTCATCTCAGCAGCGCAACTCGACCGCGTCAGTTCACTGGTCGACGAAGGCGTTGCCGCCGGGGCCACTGTTCTTGCTGGAGGAGGCCGGCCGTCGGGAAGCACCCGCGGTCACTTCTACGAACCGACTGTCCTACTGATCGCGGACAACGCGAATCCTGTTGCGCAGCGAGAGGTCTTCGGTCCTGTGGTCACGATCCAGGGCTACCGCGATCTTGATCACGCAGTCGAGATAGCGAACGACACCGAATACGGATTGAGCGGCGGCGTCTACACCGCAGATCTCTCTGTTGGCCTCCAAGTCGCGAAGCGGATTCGGAGCGGCACCGTCCAAGTGAACCGCACTGCAGCCAATGCCTACACCTCCGTTGGCGGCGTCAAGCAGAGCGGCTTCGGACGCGAACGCGGCGTCGCCGGATTCCGCGAGTACCAAGAGCCGAAACACATCGTGCTCGCTCCGGCGGCGACACCGTGAAGACAGCCGCGACACAACAACAACGACAACAACATCAAGGAGCTCCAGTGACCACCCTTGTTCCACCGAGTGAATGGATGATCTCTGTCGATGACCATGTCATCGAACCTCCCCGCGTGTGGCTCGATCGCCTTGCGACGAAATATCACGACCGCGCTCCGCGGATGGCAGAGGGTGAGCGCGGCGCCGTCTGGCAGTACGAGGACAAAGTTCTCGCCACTTCTGGCCTTTCCGTTGCTGCGGGAAAAGACAAAGAGGAGTTCTCGCCGGATCCCGTCTCATTCGATGAGATGAGACCCGGCGCATACGACCCAATCGAGCGCATCGCTGACATGAACCAAGCGGGTGTCCTCGCGTCGCTGAACTTCCCCTCGTTCCCCCGGTTCTGTGGCCAACTTTTCAACGAGGCCAAAGACAAGGACCTCGCCGCGCTCTGCGTTCAGGCCTATAACGACTGGATGATCGATGAATGGTGCGGTGCCGCACCGGGTCGTCTCATACCTCTCATCATCATCCCCCTCTGGGACCCGATTGCTGCAGCTGTCGAGATGGAAAGATGCGCCGCGAAGGGCGCCACCGCATTCGCGTTCTCGGAGAATCCCGAGCCCCTCGGACTCCCCACTATTCACGATGCGAACGGGTACTGGGATCCCGTCATGCGCGCCGCGAATGACTTACAGATGGTCGTGTGCATGCACGTCGGCTCCTCGTCCACGATTCCCTCCATCTCGTCGAATGCCCCTCAGCTTGCGAGCCTTGCTTGGGGCGCGACACGAACTGCAGGGACGATGCTGTCCTGGCTCTTCTCGCACTATTTCGAGGAACTTCCCGATCTGAAAATTTGCCTTTCGGAGGGCAACATCGGATGGATGCCCTACTTCCTCGAACGCGCCGAACAGGTTGTCGACAAGCAGCGGGCATGGGCGAAGAAGGGTGCACTTCAGGGTTACGCACACGGATGGGGAATGGATGATGCCGGCCCTTCACGCGAAGCCGATCTCGACAAACTCGATATCCGCGCCACATTCCGCGACCACATCTACGGCTGCTTCATCGAGGAGACAGCCGGCGTTCGCTGCCTCGACATGATCGGCGAGGACAACGTGATGCTCGAGGTCGACTATCCCCATACCGATACAAACTGGCCGAACAGTCTTCGGACCGTACGCAACATCATCGGACATCTTCCGCCCGAGACACAGGCGAAACTCCTGCGAACCAACGCCGAGAAGCTCTTCCGCTTCACTGCCGCAGTTCCGGATCTCGTCGGCATCCAGGCATGACCGGCATCCCGTCCGTCGACGTGTTCGGCGGAATTCGGGTTGTAGAACTCGCGGGTTGGGTCTTCGCTCCAACCGCGGGGGCGATGCTGGCCGACTGGGGTGCCGAAGTTCTCAAGATCGAGCATCCCGCAGGAGGTGACGGTTACCGCGGACTAGTGATGCCCGGATCCGAAGGCGCCATCAACTATGCGATGCATATGGTGAACCGAAACAAAAAGAGTGTGGCGATCGATCTGAAATCTGACGAAGGTCGTGCCGTCCTTCTCGAGGTGCTCGCCGATGCCGACGTCTTTCTCACAAACTACCTTCCGTCCGTTCTTGACCGACTCGGATTCAGCGCCGAAGTGCTGCGAGCAAAGTTCCCGCGTCTCGTAATTGCCCGTGCCCATGGTTACGGCGCGCGCGGCGACGCTGCCGATACTCCTGCCTATGACGCCACCGCGTTCTGGGCTCGTGGCGGTATTGAGGAGACTCTCGCCCCGGCAGGTCTGCCCGAGCCACTCCCCCAACGCGGTGCCGTCGGCGACCGTTACGGAGCCACACATCTTGCTTTCGGTATTGCCGGCGCATTGTTCCGCCGCGAACGAACGGGCGAAGGAACGATCGTCGATGTGTCCCTCCTCGGAACTGCGCTCTGGATGGTCGCATCTGATGTCACGTCGGCGCTGCAAGGGGCGTTCCGCCAAGCATCGCCGCTCGGCGAACCCCGGGTCTCGCTCCCCAATCCCTTGGCGGCCAACTACGCCTGTGCCGACAATCGCTGGCTCACGATCTGTTGCCTGCAATCGGACAAGTACTGGGAGGACATGTGCTCGGTCCTCCAACTCGAGCATCTCGTCGCCGATGACCGATTCATCGATGCTGGCGCCCGCAGCGTCAACAGCGGCGCCCTCGTCGCACTAATGGAAGTCGCATTCGCAACTCGCCCGTTGGCCGATTGGCACGAGCCACTCGATGCCGCGCGTATTCCCTGGGCGCCATTCCAGAACCTCAACGAACTCGTGACGGATCCACAGGTAGTTGCCAACGGATACTTAGGCACGCTCGAACTCGAGACGGGCGAATCGTTCCCCCTTCCTGCCGGTGCAGTGCAGTTCGACGAACTCCCCGCGAGCCTCCACCCAGCCCCCGATCTCGGCGAGCACACCGATGAGGTACTGCTCGCTCTCGGCTACGAGTGGGACCGGATCATCGCCCTCAAACTTTCCGGAGCAGTGCTGTGACTCTCCCATTCCTCATCACCCTAGACCGCGACAACTGCATGGGTTCAGGAATGTGTTCATTCCATGCGCCCACGACTTTCGATATCGACGACGACATGAAAGTCGTCTTGCTCGACACCCGCGACGATGTCGCGGCGATCCGCGCTGCAGCCGAATCCTGTCCGAAATACGTCATCACCCTGACAGAAAGAACAACGGAGATCGAACTATGAAACTCGCCGACAAGACCGTCATCATCACCGGTGCGGGATCCGGAGTCGGTCGCGCATCCGCCCTGCTCTTCGCCGAGGAAGGCGCCAACATCGTTGTTGCCGACGTTATGGACGATTGGGCCGCAGAGACCGTGCGACTCGTGCTCGAGGCTGGTGGCGTCGCCATGCCCTTTCACTGTGATGTGACTTCCGAGGCCGATGTCGAAGCCACCGTCGCCGCCGCCGTTTCCACCTATGGCCGCCTTGACGTGATGTACAACAATGCCGGCGTGACCGGTCTCACTACCGGTCAGACATTCGACGACATGGACGCCGATGGATTCAGCCGGCTCGTCGAGATTAATTTTCGAGGGGTTTTCAACGGCTGCAAATTCGCAGTCCGTCAGTTCAAGGCGCAAGGTAACGGCGGCACGATCGTCAATACCGGTTCGATCGCCGGCATGGTCGGTTTTGGCAGCGTCGTCTACGGCGCCACCAAAGGTGCCGTCAACCAGATCACGAGAGGCGTCGCCGTCGAATGCGCCGCAGTCGGCATTCGCTGCAACGCGATCTGTCCCGGGACAATGCCTCTCACCAACTTCATCATGGCCGGACGCGAGAACGCATTCGATGACGTCGACAACGACTACGTCGAATTCGCAAGCACGTTCCAGCCCAATGGTCGCATCATCACTGCCGAAGATTGCGCGAAGGCTGCACTCTTCCTGGCCTCTGACGACTCAATCAACATCACCGGAATTCTGCTTCCGGTCGATGGCGGCTACACCGCACGCTGAACCAACAATCCCGAGAGGAATGCCGTGACTGAAGAACTTCGACCCGTCAGCCCCAACATCGACCTGACCCTTATCGGTGACGAGCACGTCCGCCAGTACGAGGAAACCGGGGGCGAGATCGGCTACCTGTGGAACGGGGCAAGTTGCCTTGTGCTCTCCACCACCGGAAGAAAGTCAGGCGCGATTCGCAAGAGCGCGCTTATCTGCGGCTTCGATGACAACGCATGCATCATCGTCGGATCGATGGGCGGGGCTCCAACCCATCCGGCCTGGTACTTGAATCTCGTAGCCAACCCGAGCGTCACCATCCAGGTGAAGACCGATCGATTCCCGGCCCTTGCCCGTGTCGCCGAGGGTTCGGAACGCGAGCGACTCTGGCGCCTCATGTGCGATGTTTGGCCCGCGTATGACACCTACCAGTCGCGCACCGAACGCGTCATACCCGTTGTCATTCTCGAACGGAGCGACCATGAGTGAGAGTGAAGAGCTGAGGACACATCTGGACCCTGCACGCCTACGCGAGCTGTTCGACCTCAAGGGAAACGTCTATGCAACACGCGGCGGCGCCTTCGAGGAGGACATTTATCCTCCCTTTGCCCATCTACGCGAAACAGGTCCCGTGCACGAAGGCATCCCTGGACCACTCGTTGGTTTCCATGGCGCCGCGGTATTCCAAGGACTACCGGAGCCTGACCGTCCGCATTACTCCGCCTTCGATTTCGCGACCTGTGATGCTGTTGTACGAGACAGCACCAACTTCTCGTCATCGTCACATGTCCCGGGATCTGAAGAGGCGCTCCACGAGTCGTCGATTCTCAACATGGATGGCGAGCGCCACCATCGCTATCGCACTTTGGTGCAACCGTCATTCGTTCCCAAGAAGGCCCAGTGGTGGATACAGAACTGGGTACAGGTAACAGTCGACTCGCTCATCGACAGCATTACCGACGCTGGTGCCGCTGACCTCAATGTCGAGTTCTTCGCCCCCATCCCGCTGCTAACAATCTGTGGCAGTTTCGGGGTAACAATTCCCGAGGCCCTCGACATCCGGGCGGCAGTCACCTCCGATGGCCTCGGACTCGATCGATTTATGCAGATTGTTCACCCGATCATTGCGTCGCGTCGTGCCGAGCCAGCCGACGATCTGATCAGTGTTCTTGTCGAAGCCGAAGTCACTCACGAGGACGGCACACGACAAGTTCTGTCCGACAACGAGGTCCTCGGTTTCGCGTTCCTGCTGCTCGCTGCCGGTTCGGGAACTACTTGGAAACAGATGGGAATCACCATGATGGCCCTACTGCAGCATCCCGAATGGCTCGAACGGGTCAGGGAGGACCGCTCGCTTCTCCGGGGCGTGATCGAGGAGGGGCTCCGTTGGATGCCGACCGATCCGGTCTTCGCTCGTTACGTGGTCAACGACGTCACTCTTGGCGGTGTCGACATCCCCGCCGGAGCCGTCTTGCACGTCTGCTTTGCCGAGGCCAACCGTGACCCGGCCCGCTGGGAACGCCCCGACGAGTTCGATCCATCCCGTCCCCTCCAAAGCCATTTGGGATTCGGTGGAGGTCCGCACATCTGTATCGGAATGCACGTCGCTCGTGCAGAGATCTCCACCGCCATCGACGCGCTCATCGATCGTCTGCCGGGGCTACGACTCGACCCAGATGCCCCGATCCCACAGATCACCGGCATGTACGAACGGGGATATTCATCGGTACCCGTGAGGTGGGATCGATGACCGAAAAGTCCCTCCCTGCCGCAAGTTACGAGCAAGAGATCTTCAACAGTGCATCCGCTGGTCGACGGCGGTCGCGCGAAGAACTCGTTGCACTCCTCAGGACATGGCTTGCCGATCGTTTCGAATCGGAGGACCTTCAACTCCTTGATCCGCGCACACCGCTAGGAGCAGGAACTTCGAGCGAAACGGTTCTGGCCACTGCACGGTGGACCTCCGATGGCCGTTCGCAGTCGCGCGACATCGCGTTCAGGATCGCTCCCGACTCGTTCCAATTATTCTTCGAACCAGTCTTCGAAAACCAGTACCGCGTGCTCGAAATTCTTCATCGAGAAGGTTCGGTCGCAGTTCCGGAACCACTCTATTTCGAGAGTGACACCGAGATCCTCGGACTCCCTTTCTACGTGATGGGCCAGGTTCACGGCCGAGTTCCTGTCAGTTCACCCCCTTACAACTCCGCGGGATTCCTCTTTGAAGCGACCCCGGCGCAGAGACGAGTCGCATGGGAGACCGCCATGGACCAACTATGCCGGGTGGCAAAGGTTCCGGTCGCTCAGTTCACCATTCTCGACGAGCCCCGGTACGGCGAATCCGGTCTGGTTCAGCAACTTGAGTACTGGAAACAGGGCCTCGACTGGTATTGCAATGGTGAAGTTCCCGATGAGGTCCACCAGCTCGATGAATGGCTCCGATCCAACGTCCCACCACAGGCAGTCAATGGATTCGCGTGGGGGGACGCTCGAATTGGGAACATGGCCTTCGATGACACGTTTGGTTGCGTCGGAGTCTTCGACTGGGAGCAGGCCAACATCGGCGGCATCCATCAGGACCTCGGCTGGTGGCTGTTCTTCGACCATTTCCACAGCGAAGGACGCGGCCATGTGCGACTCGAAGGCCTGGGATCTCGGACCGAGACAATCTCGTACTGGGAGGACAACGTCGGCCAGCTAGCCGGCGATACCACTTGGTACGAAATCTTTGCCGCCTACAAGGTTGCGATTCTTTCGATCCGTAGCTTGCTGCTCGTACACGACCCCAACGCTCTAAAGGTCGAGAGCAACCCCACTCTTGCTCGCGCGTGCCAGATGGCCGACCTCAGGACAGGACCATGAACCGTTCCTCCGCCCCACTCGAACTCGACGTCGTGTTGTCACCCGAATGGCTGACTTCTACTCTGGGCGCGCCAGTTGCCGATGTTGTGATCACCGAACGTATCGACAACCTCGCCTCGAAAGTGCGGTTCAAGGTCGCTTATCAAGGGGCGGGAAGGACTGATGATCTCGATGCATTCTGCGTGAAGGGTTACTTCCTTCCCGAGAGCGCTTCGTGGTGCAACCTCGGCCAACTTGAGGTCCAGTTCTACCGTGACCTCGCCCCTCTTGTTGATGTCGAGGTGCCCTTATGTGTTCACGCCGCGATCGATGCCGATACGGGTCACGGCATGATCATCATGCGCGACTTGGTCGATGCCGATTGCACCTTTCTCACCGCCATGAGCCCCTACAGCGTCGATCAAGTGTCCCAGACTCTGGGCGAACTCGCGAAGCTCCACCATTCCGACCCGACCTCAAATCTCTCGGGGACAGACTGGCTTGCACCACGCCTGGACGGATACCTCGGAGTCATGTCAGAGGAACGTCTGCAGGAACTGCTCGATGATGGCCGAGCCGCTGACCTCCCAACCGAAATTGTCGACGCGGGCAGGATCCGGTCCGCGTTTTCGACTCTTGCTGAATGGGCTTCAAAGAATCCTGACTCAGTCATTCACGGCGACGCCCACGCCGGAAATTTGTACCTGACCCCAACCGGCAAACCAGGGCTCATCGACTGGCAAGTACTCCAACTCGGCCCGTGGGTTCTCGACGTTGCCTACCACGTTGCCGCGGTTCTCGATGTCGCAGATCGCGAACGGAACGAGCGCAGTCTCCTCAACGACTATCTATCGAACCGCACATCGATGGGTGACGACATGCCCTCGATTGATGACGCCTGGGACATATACCGCAACGCCTTGGCGTATGGGTTCTACATGTGGAGCATCACACACCGAGTTGAGGTTCCGATTCGCAACATGTTCTTCAAACGCCTCGGCAGTGCGGTTGCGCACCACGAAACTCTCAACCGACTGGGCGCCTAAGAGTTCACGAATAGGCGCCGTCCAAAATTCTCAACGAGCGTTTTTTTTGTCAAGCCTCCGATCAGGTTTCCACCGCGACCGTGACCCGGTGGAGATCCCGCTTCTGTCCATTCGTGTCACCCACCACCCGGTGCTGAAGACAACGGTTGTCCCAGATGAGCAGGTCCCCGTCATGCCAACGATGGCGGTAGGTGTATTCGACGCGTTCGAAGAGTGAGTACAGGTATGCCAGCAATGGTGCCCCCTCTTCGACTGTCCAGCCGTCGATGTTCTTCACGTAACAGGAGTTGACGTTGAGTAACTCACGCCCGGTCTCTGAATGGACCGCCACGATTGGATGCACCGAGCGAATGTCATCGATTTCAAGACCTTTCGACAACGCCAGTGCCGTGCCCTCGTGGAGCGCGCTCAGGCTTCGCAAGGTCGTCTTCAGCCCCTCACTCAAATCTTCGAAAACTCTGTACGAACTCGAGAACATCGTGTCGCCTCCGTACGGAGGAACCGTTCGAGCCAGAAGGAAACTGAGTGCCGGCGGTGCTTTCGCGTAACTGAAATCGGTATGCCATGTCTCCGTGAGCGGATTCGGATCGTAGATCCTGATCATCTCCGGATACCCCTCGATGGGATCGACATACGGGTGGGGTTCGATGACTCCCCAAAGCCGAGCGAACTCGATCTGCTGATCCGGAGTCAACTCCTGCTGACCGCGGATGCAGAGAACCAGATGTTCAAGCGACGCTTGGTGGAGTTGCTCGAACAGCACGTCGTCTACCTCGTCGCGCAGGTCGATTCCAGTAATAATCGCCCCGAGCGAACCGGCTTCTTGACTGATTTCGAATCGTGTCTCCATGCCGTTCCTTTCGATACCGTTGATTCTCTTCGATTTACACCCCCCTCCGCACCGCTCGTCAGGGGTTTCCCGAACAGCGGGAAGGGAGTGTCCCCATCACTCGTCATGATGGAAATCGTTCTCGCCCTCAGCCCCTCACGGAGCCAGGTCGAGGCCAAACAGCGAAATGGCGTTTCCTCGTGCAATCTTCTTGATCAGGTTTTTTTCAAGATGGCCGAACTGTTCCGCTGCGGATCGGCGCGAGTGCGGAAAGGTGCCGTCTTGGTGGGGGTAATCGGTTTCGAACATCACCTTGTCCTGGCCAATTTTGTCGATCAATTGCACCCCAACGTTGTCTTTGAAGAAGCAGCTGTAGATCGACTGGTGGTAGTAGGTCGAGGGAGGCTCCGGGCACAGAACCTGACTATGACTCCAACCACGATGTGTGTCCCAGACATCATCGATTCGCTCGAGGAGATACGGAATCCAACCGATCTGACATTCGGCGTACATCATTTTCATTCTCGGATATCGCGCAAGTACACCGGAAAGCATGTAGTCCGTCATGCTTGCAATCGAGTTACAAAAAATGATGGTGGCCGCCACTGCGTCATTGGCATCCGGCGATGTTTGCGGGGTCTTCGTTCCTGATCCGATATGGATACACAACACGGTCCCGGTCTCCTCACAAGCCTGAAAGAACGGGTCCCAATGTGAGGTATAGAGACTTGGCAATCCGAGGTATGCCGGAATTTCGCTGAAGGCAACCGCCCTCACCCCGCGGGCTGCATTTCTCCGCACTTCGGCGGCAGCAAGTTCGGGGTCCCATAACGGGACAAGACACAACGGAATCAGTCGACCACCTGTGCCGGCGCACCACTCATCGACCATCCAGTCGTTGTAGGCCTTGACGCACAGCAAGGCGAGATCCTTGTCGGTTCCGCGGAGGAAGATTTGCCCAGCGAAACGTGGATAGTTCGGAAAACACATCTGGGCCTCGACACCGTTCAGTGTCATGTCGTCGAGCCGTGCCCCCTGCTGCCAGCACCCCGGACGCATTTGTTCGAAAGTAATGCCATCAAGCGTGATCTCGTCCGCCGGATACCCCGCTGCAGCGATGATCCGCTTCACCGAATAGAAACTGTCCTCGTAATGCCACCAAGCCACCGGCTCGCCTTCGGTCCCCGGCGCTTCGATGTATCCGCCTCCGTCGAGAATCGGTGTTCCGGCGGGAAGGTATTCGACCCGCGGGCCAACGTCGCGCAACGCCAGGGGCAGACGCGATGTCCAGATGTCTGCTGGCTCGACGAGATGAGCATCAACATCAATGATCGGAGGGATGCGCTCGATCGCTGCATCCCAATCGACAGTTGAGGTCTCAAGTTCGGCCACGCAGATTCCTTGCCTATCCCCGAGATGACGTCCCGGAACTCGTACGTGATTTCTTATCATGTACAGGATAGCAATGTATAGGTCTCTGGCATCGATCGGTCGCAGACGGGCTCAATCTCGGCACCACCCATGCCGCTTCGTCACGAGAGTCGAAGCGATCGCCGGTGATGCATCCGCTTAACGATCGAAGCTCTCGGGCGGACCCGGAAACCTTCAATCAACCGGCGACAGTGCTCAACCATTTTCCCGAAGCGGCGGCCGAAGCCTTCCGCTCCGGCCGGGAAAGACTCCCATCCAGATGGTGTCGGAGGGGGGACTTGAACCCCCACGCCCTTGCGGGCACTAGATCCTTAGTCTAGCGCGTATGCCAATTCCGCCACTCCGACGTGGCCCCCCGGATGCGCCGAAGCGACCGGTTTGCGAGTGCTCAATCTAGCCCAGCGACCCCCCTGTCTCGCCAACCGGCCGATCGGGTCGGGAATCGGTCACGCTGATGCGCCGGACAAGGCAGGATGATGACCTCGTTCATCACGTCGTCCGCAGGAGCTCCTTCAATGATCGGAAAAGACCGTCGCATTCTCGTGATCGGTGCTGGCCCGGGCGGCATCATCTCCGCCTATCAATTCCGAGAAGCGGGCTACACCGACGTCAAGGTTCTTGAACGGGATGGCGATGTCGGTGGCACATGGCAGCGCAGTCGTTACCCCGGCCTTTCCTGCGACGTCATGATCCATGCCTATTCGTTTTCGTTCAACCTCAATCCGTCGTGGCCTCGGTCGTACGCGTCACAGCCCGAGATCCTCGAATACATTCGTGACACCGTCGACATGCTCGATCTCTGGCCGATGATCCACCTAAATACTGGCGTGTCCAGCGCGACCTGGAACGATGACGACGCCGAGTGGGTCGTCACGACAACCACCGGCGAAACTCTCGTCGCCGACATCGTCATAAGCGCGCAAGGAATGTTCGGTGAAGTGAAATGGCCTGACATCGCTGGACGCGATTCATTCTCCGGGGAATTGATTCACACGGGCGAATGGCCTCACGATCTCGACATAACAGGCAAGCGCGTCGCCGTCATTGGCGGTGCTGCAAGTGCAGTGCAAAGCATTCCCGAAATCGCCAAGCTCGCCGACACCCTGTATTCCTTCCAACGGTCACCTCAATGGGTGCTTCCCAAAGAAGAGTTTCCGATTCCCGCCGAACAGATCGAGGAGTTTCGATCGAATCCCGAGGCGCTTCAGGGCTATCGCGACGCGATCATGAATTACATCGGCCCGAATGCGCCGTTTAGCAACAAAGAGATTCTCGGTGGAGCCGAATGGGCCGGTGCTGTCGCCATTTCTGTCATCGATGACGAAAAGACTCGTGAGGGTCTCACTCCGCATGTTCCGTGGGGTTGCTTCCGCCCACTCTTCTCGAACGACTACTACCCCGCGTTTAATCGGCCAAACGTCGAACTCATCACCGATGCCATCGAGCGCATCACGCCAAACGGGATCGTCACCGCCGATGGGGTTGAACGCGAGGTCGACATCATCGTGTGCGCTACCGGATACGTGGTCGACAAGTTCGCCTCACGCATCCCCTTCACCGGGCGTAATGGCCGAAGCCTCGATGATGAATGGGTCGACGGCCCCGAGGCCTACTTGGGCGTGACCACCACGGGCTTCCCCAACCTGTTCATGTTGTACGGACCCAATAACAACGCTGGTTCGCTCATTCAAATGGCCGAATACGAGGTTGGTTACGTCCTCGAACTTCTTTCGCAAATGGACAGCGACGGAATCGACTGGATCGATCCGCGACGTGAAGCGATGGACGTCTATAACGCTGAACTCCAACAGGCCATCGCTGGAGTTGACGTGTGGCACGCTGGTTGCGGGCACTACTACGAGAGTCCCTCAGGGAAAATCGTTACGCAGTACCCGTACTCGATGTATCACTACCGCGACTCTGTGGCGAACCCCGACCTCACCCCATTCGAAACCGGGCGCAAGTAACTCCGCCTATTCGACACACTCAGAGTCGTCCGGCGTCTCTCGCTGCTTGTTCGGCTGCTGAAAGTTGCGCATCGATGATGGCGAGCCCGCCATCCCAAAAACGCGGATCGGCGAGATCGACACCGACGATGCGACCAAGGTCTTCGGGTGATTTCGAACCACCGGCGCGCAACATGTCGAGATAGGCCGGAACGAACGCATCGCCTTCGGTCTCGTAACGCGCATAGACAGCAAGTGCGAGCAATTGCCCGTAGGCATAGGCGTAGACGTACCCAGGTGAACCAATGAAGTGAGGGATGTAGCTCCACCAAGAGCGGTACCCCGGAGTGAGTTCCACCGCGTCGCCAAGCATGGCGCGCTGGGTGCTCTCCCATGCGTCGGCAAAGTCTTCGGTCGACAACTCACCAATTTCACGACGATGGGTATGCACAGCGTTCTCAAACCGATTCATGGCAATTTGCCGGAACACTGTGGCGATCTGACCTTCAAGACTCTCTGCCAAAAGAGCAAGACGGGCATTTGGATCTGTGGTGTCGGAGAGAAGGCGACCAAAGGTGACCGTTTCACCAAACACCGATGCCGTCTCAGCGAGCGTGAGCGGTGTTGATTGGTGGAACACGCCTTGTTCGCGAGCGAGATAGGCGTGGAGACCATGCCCGAGTTCATGGGCAAGTGTAAGAACGTCGCGTCGGCGACTCGTCCAGTTCAGCAGCAGGAACGGATGTGCACTCGGAACGGTGTACGCACAGAACGCACCCGGCCGCTTGCCAGGTCGCACCGGCGCATCGATCCAGTTGTCATTGATGAAGGTGTTCACTACGCCGGCCAACTCGCTTGAGAATGAACCATAGGAGTCAAGGACGATTTCGGTTGCCTCCGACCACGAAAACTCTTCTTCGATCGAGGCGACCGACGCGTTGCGGTCGTAGTCGGCGATGCGATCAACGCCAAGAAGTTGCGCCTTCAACCGATACCAACGCTGAGGGATGTCGTAGCGGTCGACAACCGCGTCGACCAATGCCTGCACCGAAGAATCACTCGCTTGATTGGCCAGATTTCGGCTCGCCACCCACGACGAGTACGAGCGGAGTCGATCGTCTGTCGTTTTGTCGGCCATCAGCGTGTTGAACACATAGGCACGCGTTCGAAGCCCGGGTTCGAGAGCGACGGTGATTGCGTCAGCAGCGATACGGCGATCGTCACGATCCGGCGAACCCAAACGCGAAAGCCCTTGTTCAAGACTCGTAGGCCCTTCAGGAAGTTCGACGACGATGGCGGAACTCAGTTCATCAAAGAGTCGACTCCAAGCCGATGAACTCGTGACGTCCTTCTCGGCCAGGATCTTTTCTTCCGGCTCGGTCAGCAAATGCGGTCGATAGCGACGTGCTGACTCAAGGTAGTAACGACAAAACGCGAGTTCTTCAGACTCAAGCAGCACTGAAGCGCGTTGCTCGGGGACTTCTGCCCATTCCAATTCAAGAAAGATCAATCGCGTCGACAGCTCCGTCGCTTGCTCTTGAAACTTCTGCATGGACGCGCCACGTGCTGGGTCGGCGGTATCGACCGAGAAGCGCAGTGACACCCACGAGCCTGCTCGACCAAGTCGATCCTGAATCTCGGCCAGTGTCGACATCGCTTTCGCGAGTTCGGGCACTTCCAGTTCGGCGATCCGACCCCTCCACTGTTCGAGTTCACCAGTGAGGACTTCCGCCTGATCAAGAAGTTGGTTGACGCCCTCTTGGCCTTTGCCATCGACCAACGGATCAAGGTCCCATGCGATATCGGCAGCAGTGAGGTCAGCTTCTTCGCGCAAAGTCATGGCCCCACGCTACGGAAGCGCGAGACCTCATTCCACTAGCGAGCGAAGAGTTTCTTTCGAGGCTTCGATTTCGTCGGCCAGAAGGCGCTCGAAAAGGCCCGCCCCGAAGGAGCCACCGTAGTGAAGTCCCATCGTGAGTCGGGCTCCAACCTCGCTCGACTCGATCACTGCGTCGAGCACCCACGGTGAATGACTGCGTCCGTCGGTTTCTTCCCGCTCGAATCGGATGTGGCCCGGATCATCGACTGTGCGGATCATGCGCAATCGCTTTGATCGAGCGATAGGGCCAACCTTGGCCCGAAGTTCAACCGCCCATGCACTTGGGTCGCTCCCCTGCTCGGTTTCGGCGCGCGGAACGATCGTGAGCCAGTCCGGATAGCGGCTCAGGTCATCGACCCATGCCCGCAAAGCTTCGACCGTGCAGGCAGCATCGAGGGTTGCGGTCAGATCCATGCATCCATTGTGTCGCAACTTCCGCAGTTAGCGGTGACCGAGCAATTGAGCAACGTGTGCAGTTGCGGGCTGCGCATCGAGAATCTCGGGGGCATCCAACTGCACCAGTTGCCCGTGGTCGAGCACGGCGATGCGATCGGCCAGTTCGAAGGCCTCCGAGCGATCGTGAGTGACATACACAACGGTAAGTCCAAGTCGATCGATGAGCTCCCTGAGTTCGGAGACGAGACGGTCGCGCAACACCCGATCAAGCGAACCCATCGGCTCATCGAGAAGCAGGAGCTGAGGCGAAGGGGCAATTGTTCGGCCAAGCGCCACCCGTTGGCGCTCTCCACCAGACAAGGAAGCGACATCTCGATTCCCGAATCCGGCGAGACCCACGAGTTCAAGCACCTCAGCGATACGTACGATGCGATCAGGCTTGGGCATCTTGGCCATTCGCAGACCGAACGCCACGTTGTCAGCCACGTTGAGATGTGGGAACAAGGCGTGCTCTTGAAACATCAATCCGACACCACGCAAATGCGGTGAGGTGTTGGTGATGTCAACTCCGTCGAGAACAACGTTACCGACACTGACGGATTGAAGACCAGAGATCACGCGGAGCAGCGTTGTCTTTCCTGATCCCGATGATCCAAGCACCGCAATCACCTCACCAGCAGCAACATCAAACGAGAGATCCAGTAACGCGTCGTCAGCGACATTCGGGTGACGAACGGACACATGGTCGATCGAAAGGAACGAACTTTCCATTTCAGAACTCCGAAACACCGGCGGGCCGGAAACGATCAATGGCCGTTACGACGATAACGGTCAGCACCATGAGAATTGTCGACATGGCCATTGCCTGGCCAAAGTTGTAGTCACCCGGTCGACCAAGTGCGCGGTAAATCGCAATCGGCATCGTTGGGCGATCAGGACGGGCCAGAAATGCCGTCGCCCCGAACTCGCCGAGCGAAATTGCGAAGGCGAAACCAGCAGCGACAGCAAGCGCCCGCCCGACAATTGGGACATCGATGGTCCACCAGACCCGACGAGGCGATGCCCCCAGCATCGACGCTGCTTCCCTCAGACGCGGATCAATAGACCGCAACCCCGGAACCAACAAGCGAACAACAAACGGCAACGCCACGATCACATGTGCGATGGGAATCAACCACAAGGAAGATCTGAGATTCAGGGGCGGTTCATCGAACACGATAAGAAATCCAAAACCAACAGTCACTGCAGAAGTCCCGAGCGGGATCATGAGCGCGGTATCGATCCAACGACTGGACCGTGACGAACTCGTAGAGCCGTCACCAACAATCGCCCATGCAGCGCAGAGGCCGAGGGCCAACGCAATCGCTGTCGCTATCGACGCGAACAGTAACGAATTTCCTACGGCGTCGATTGGGGGAACAAACGACGTTGACCCTCCTCGGCTGTCAGTGAGGGCTTGATAGAAGCCGAACCCCCAACCGCTTGGGGTCGAAAAGGAACGGACAACGAGGAGACCTAGCGGAACACCGAAGAGCACCGCCATAAACAAAAGGTTTGAACGAATCAGCCAACGCTGTGAAGAGGTCTCCGCAGATCGCTCTGTTTCAGAAACAGATCGTTGATTCAGGAGCACAGACCTTCGCCGCTGGGAGCGTCCGAACCACATCAAAATCGCTACCACGACAACAAGCTGAACGATGGCAAGAACTGCTGCA